>JBAZHD010000020.1:0-38199 GCA_041652515.1 Methanoregula sp. | reverse complement strand
CGCCGCGAAACGGCCCGGGGGAGATCGGGGTGTCGTTTGCGGGGTCCAGTGCGAGCGTGCGCCATTCGGCGGTGGGGGGAATATCCTCCATAATTCAGGACAATGACAGGAATTCCCCGGCCCCCGGAAGAGGATCATTTATTGATGCGGGAAATGAAATGGGAATCCGGAATATCACAAATTCGGAAGATTTCCTTCATAATTTTGGATGAATCATAAAAAATATTGGGTAAAAAACCAAAGAAGATGGTATGAAAAAAGCCAAAGGCTGCCTGATCCTGATTCTTATATTCATTGCTGTCAGCGGATGTATCTCACAGGATGGATTATCTGCGGGAAAATCCCCCTCGCAATTTTCCGAAGGAGTAAACGCCAGCCAGGAATATTTTGACCAGATGGTAGCACTGGATCCGACGAATGCAACTGCATGGTGTACGCGGGGGATGTACTACAATAACGCCTTTGGTCAGTATGAAAAAGCCCTGGATAATTATAACAAAGGGCTTGAGCTGGACTCGAAGAATGGATTATGCTGGTATGCAAAAGGGGTTACTCTCCGGAATATGAAACAAATCGAAGAATCGGACGTATGTTTCCGGAATGCAAAAACCTTTGATCCTTCAATTGTCATCAGATGAACGAAATCCACGATTTTTTTTATATCTCCAGACCGGAAAAAAAAGGTTTTTAAGTATAATACACCGTGTCAGACCACCATGCAAGGGTCCACACTGGAGGTACTGCGCCGGCAGGGAAATCGCCGTACTCAGGACCGTTGTGGACCGTGACGAAATAGCATTCTGATAGAGTAATTCCAGCGTAAATGTGTAATGAATCGGAATTAAATCACTCTGCCGAGGCAGAGTCCACTGATGATGACGCCCATCAGAAAAATTGCTACAAACGCAGCCCTGTCTTTCGTACTGTTGTGGAAAATGAGAATCCCGTAGAATGTGAAAACAATAAACACACCTGTGAGTGCCAGTGCGGATACCGGGATATGAAAGATCGCGGGAATCCAGATGAAAAGTATTGGTACCATTGATGCGTAAATCACCGATTTCATCGTCTTTTCAAAATCCGGTTTATCGGAGATAAACAGGACAAAAAAGTGCTCGGCAAGACTGATGACAAGAAGAAAAAAAAGTGCGCTGTAGACGAATGTAAAGACAACCATTCCCATGAGGATGAGAAAACCCCATGCGTCCGGTATTTCATGTCCGGGAAAACCTTTCTGGATCACATAAACAAAGAAAAATACCATCGATCCGGTAAGGGCAACGATAATAAACTGGAGAAGATCCTTTAAGAGAGCCTGATTCCTGATTTCTTCGATGTACATCTGAGGATGTGAGATGAATTGTATAATTTTCGTCAAGGTTACCACGTCTTAACCCTCAAAAAAAGATTAGGGGAGTCCGGCGCAACCGTATCCAACAGCGATCCATTCCGATGACTCATAGTTTCCTCCGGGAACACCGGTTGTGTGACATTTTTCCAGTACTTTTTATTCGGTGCATTCATTCTTCCGGCTCCGGTCTGAAAAAAGCTCAACAAATATCTCCCTCAAGGTATTCCTTGAACGCGAAAAGAACCCGGGGATCGGCATTCAGTTCCTGCAAAATCTTCTCCTTGCCGGCAGGATCCAGGGACGGGAAATAGCCTAAACGGGCAATCCTTGCTTTCCTGAGGGGAATATCCCGGCTGACAAGGTTATCAAAAACCATGGTCTCATTCATTCTTTCGGTGTAGGAAAGAAAAACCGGGATTTCGATTCTGTTGTCACGGGCTTTTATGCCCGGTGGGAAGAATGCATACATCGGGGATGAAAAACTTACATTCCATCCTGAAGGGGATTTTTTGATATTGTTGACAAGAGACTGGTTCTGTGTTTCATTGACCGTAAGGTAATAACCCAGGAAGTGCGGACCTGTTATCCGTATTGTTTCTCTGGTTGAAATATTATAACGGGTAACAAGAGAAAAAACCTCGTCGTCCGTCATCGATTCGCTGACAAGGATTCCTCCATTCCAGAATCCGATTTCATCTGCTTTCCGGTGCCATTCCTCGTTCGATTTGCAGGGTTTTTTCCCGGCAGGGGCAATTTCTGAAAACGGAATCCCGTCGTTCAATTGTCCGGTTACCTGGGCAGGTCCGCGATCCATTGTCAGTTGAACGCGGACCGGTATCCACCCGGTCGATCCGCCTGCAATTTCCTCACCTGTCCGGGCATGGTAATACTCTCCATACCTGCCAAAGGACATCCCCTCGGAATAGACCATATCCAGATCGATCCGGACCGGCGGGCTGCGATTTATTACCGGACGGATGTTCTCATCCAGGTAAACCTGTGATGAAAATACCGTCGTTACCCCGGAATCATCTGCCCGGGTTGCACGGTCGCCTGCTCCCTGATCGATCGCGGGTTGCAGCATTTCGGGAGATGCGCGGGAAAAGAGTGCCGGTCCTTCGAGCGGTACGAAGAAATGTGCGTTGATATCTGTCAGGTCTCTGTCACCGGTCTGGAACGCGATCATCTTTCCCTGCGGAGTCACCACCAGAAGCGAGGTCCAGTTGCCGAAGCGCCTGTACTGGATTGCCTTCTCAGGAATGACCGGGATACCGTCTTTCACCGGCAGGGGGACGATGATATCGGTTGTCAAACCTCCCTCGTACCGGTCCAGCCCGCCCGTTGTTATGGAATAATCAAAATAAGCAGGACTTGTGGCAAGATATGCAAGACTGCCAACAGGAACAATCAAAAACAACCAGACCGCAAACAGAATCGTACCAAATACAACAGGCCCGTATTTCCCCCCATTTTTCCGGTACCGGGAATATACGACAGCGATGATGCCGGTAATGAGGAATGCAGTAAGCAGCAGGAACAGGTCATAGACATTGATCCGGAAGAGGGATTCGGATTTCCATATCCAGATAACCATGGTGAAGTACACTCCCAGCGTAAGAAAAATTGCAGTCAGAATGATCTTGTGTCCTGGTTCTTTTATCATATTCTTAATCATAAAACTCCCGTTAAAAAAAGGTTTATAGTTTTCTCTTTAGGCAACATAATCAACAAGGCCCATCTGGTACCGTTCCCCGTCAATAAGACATTCTTCGGTATACTGGATCAGGGTTGAATCGCTCTGCCAGTTGGGATCGGTCAGAATCGCGTTGTTGATGTAGTCGTACTGGTTTTGCTGGTAATGGGATTTCCATGCCAGGTAGCTTGCGGCATCGCTGACATCGGAGATGTAATAATAATACCCGTCTCCCGCAACGGTCGTGTAGAAGTTCTCGCCGGAATGCCAGTTGTCACCGACAAAGGATTCGTACGATGCGTGCTGGGGCAACCCCTGGGCAAACCAGTAATGGAATGGCTGCGACATATCCGCCATGAAATGCATGGAGTAAGCAAGATCGCTGAGTGCCTGGGGGGGATCCGAGATCCATTCGCCCTGTGCCAGGTCGGCATACGATTCTGCTACATCAGCTGCACCGGAACTGTAATAATGATTCCAGGAAGCTCCCGGGGGTGGATAGTCAGGATTTCCAGCAATCGATGCCAGGGTGTTTGCTGCTGATGAACCCAGTCCCATGGAATAGCCGGCGATCCAGGCCATATCGTTATGGACATCCTTATAGTTGGGATCGACAGGATATCCGCTCCATTTGAGGCCGGGTTCTCCGGTATCCATGATGATGGAATATACCGTTACAAACACGTCTTCCATTTCCTCATCAGACAGTGTTGCGGTCCCTGACCAGATCGCAGTTAGTTTCCTGACAAGATCGGCTTTTTCTTTATCTGAGAGAGAGCTCTTTTCAATTGCTGCGAAAATTTCTTTCTGGTCTTTTTCCGGCATTGAGTACGTTACAATGCTGTTCCTTACAGAATCTGCCGGATCATCCAGGCGCACCGGGTTTTTTGTAATAATGTCTGTTCCCTGGGGGGGTGTAAGATCTACGGTCTTTCCGGCACAGGCCCAGGGGATCATTGCCATCGCTGCCAGCAGCAATGCAAGCAGGATGACGATTGTCTTGTGTGGTTTCATTCCTTTTTTCGCTCCTTTGTTTTTTTTCGATACGCTCCGCTCGCCGATGCCGAATCATCTTTTCCGGTTATGGTCGCAGGTGCGACGAGCGGGACCGGGAAGGAGAATATTGAGTGTGAGGTTTACCTCCCCGGTTGCGGCACACTCTGGCGAATGTCCGCACCGGCTGGGTTCACTGCGGGATACATAAATCTTGTAGCCAGTCCATCTTCAGGCCCGGAAAACCTGCAGATGAACTGGCCAGAATCTTTAAGAGCCGGGTGGAAAAACGCTCCGCGGTTCTATGAATTTGCACAGGCTCTACGTCATAATCCTGATCGGCGCGGCAGTGCTGGTATCGGGATGTCGAAAATGACGATACCGGGGCTGATCCGCAGTGAATCACATCCATGTTCGTTTGTCAGGAAAATAATGAAACGCGTGACATTTTTCCAGTACCTTTTTATTCATTTCATTCAGTCTTCCGGGTCCCCTCTGATAAAAAATGTTATTGCTCAACAAATATCTCCCTCAAGGTATTCCTTGAACGCGAAAAGAACATCTGGATCGTTATTCAATTCACGGAATACTTTTTCCTTGCCGGAGACATCCAGCGAAGGGAGGAATCCTGCGTGGACAACCTTTGTTTTCCTGATGGGTATGTTTCTGCTGATAAGATTTTCAAAAACCATTGTTTCATTCATTTTTTTGGAACCGTAAAGGAAAACCGGCATTTCAATTTTTCCGTCCCGGTTTTTAATCCCCGGAGAATAAAAAGTATACAATGGGGATGAAAAACTCACATTCCACTCATTCCACGATTCTCGGATACTGGAAACAAGAGACTGGTTCTGCGACTCATTGACGGCAATGTAATACCCCAGAAAATGCGAACTGTCAATCACTGTTTCATTCGTTGAAATATTATGACGGTGGAGCAGGGAATAAATATCTTCATCCGTCATTAATTCGCGGACGAGGATTCCTCCTGACCAGAACCCGATCTCATCAGCTTTCCTGTGCCATTCTTCGGTTGATTTGCAGGGTTTTCCGGAAAAATGATTCGTCACTACTTGTTCCGTCGGGACATTCGTCTCATGAAACAGGGTGAAGGTTCCTGCCGGAAAAATATAGAGGTTTGAAACGGATCCATCTTTTACCCCGGGGAAAATACAAAGGGCGATGGCCAGGATAATAATGATAATACCAATCATCCCAAGTACCCAATACATTTTTTTGGCTCTTCGCTGATCTGTGTGGGTAACCTGGATCCCGGTAAACACGTTGATGGGGGCTAACGTCCCCAAACCCCCCATTATGATGAACTCCACCGCCCCCGAAGGGACGCCCCCGCGGCGGTTCAGGCAATGCAATGGCAGATGAATTCATCGTTTATCTTACCCACATGAAATAGCGAAGAGCCACATTATTCTGGTCAGCTGTTTTTTTAGAGAATCTGGGATATTTGGAAAAAATGGTTTTAGCCAGAAGTGTGCAGCCATCTTCGATATTCGATTCAGAATTATGTGTTCACGTTCAATCATGGTGAGCCTGCCTGCAGATTAGGGAAGATCCCTCTTTTGGGAATTCACCATGATTATCGCAATGGTAATTATTGCAATAAACGCGATTGCATCAGGCAGTGCAGATTCCCGGGCGGATGATGTTGGATAAGATTGTTGGATTAATGTTTCAGGATACCTCCCAGGAACCTCCCCGGGCGAACCAATCGGTTTTACCGATATTGTTTTTAAATTGATAGTGGTGCCATTTCCGGTCTTATCGAATATCGTGAATGTGTCCCGGTATGATCCCACAGCAATGACACGACCATCGCGGGACATGGATATACTATCGACAGTATCATTCAACGGGTATTTCCACAAGCATGTTCCGTTCTTGTCGAAATAATGAATCACATCCCTGGATGCTGCAACAATATTCTGCCCGTTTTGCGAGATTGCAAGATGGTAGATATAATCGTCAAGCGTGTAATCCCAGAGCTGGATACCGCTCCGGTTGAAATACAGGATTTTGTACTGCATTCCCACTACAATATATTCGCCTTCGGGAGAAATTGCGATACTCCGGGTGAGATACTTTGGTGTTTTATTCCAGAGCATTTGGCCATTGTTATTGAAAAGATAGATCCCGTCATCCTTGACAGCGGCAATATAATTACCATTATCTGATATCTCAACCCCATAGATCTTCCAGCCGTCCGGAATGGTATCCGTCCAGAGGACATCTCCGGTACCGGACAAGAGGATAACATCATTTCCATAATTACCTTTTGTACCGACAACCGCATGCGTGCCATCTGAAGATAGTGCTCCATCTGATATTTGCGGAATCGATCTCTCAGAGAGAATCGTGCCATTCTGATCATAACTGAAAACGGTTTTACTTTCCCAATCACCTTTTTTACCGCTATTGAAAACAAACCCGTTCAACCCGTTATCGGAAATTGTGACACGATTATCGCATCCAAGTCCCGAATGATTCCAGAGCAGGTTGCCGGATGAATCAAAATGATAAATGGCACCCAGGTACGATCCCGCTGTAACAGAGCGGCCATCTGCGGATATTGCTATGCTTGTGATGTTTTCGTTTGTCCGAATACCCCATAACAGCGTTCCGTTTGATGAGAATAAACTGATGATACCTGAATCGGGACCTGCAACAGCAATGAACTGGCCATCTGATGATACTGCAGTCTGGACAGATTTTCTATAGATTTGAGGATCAAAATCATAGCATTGATACTGTGAGTCTGCGCAAACAACGGGAAGGAGAAGGGAAACGAGAACAAAAAGGATTCCTATCATCGTGTGATGTGGTTTTTTCATTTTTCACCGTCTTTGATATTCATTAGTACACTCTTTAAAAAAAAGGTGTTTTATTCTACTATGATATAGTCGTTATACCCGGTGACTGAACCATAGAGATTCGGAGCGGCCTCCCACTGAATAACCCCGCCCTGGGAATTGGAGAACTTGTAATACGTATCTCCATCGGGATTCCGGCTGTACCCTATACAGGCTCTTGAATGTCCATTATACCCGACTTTCAACGGACGTTCATATTCATCAATTTCCGATCTTACCTTTTCATAGGTTAGTGAAGGATTGGTTGTCCTGTAATACGAATCATCCATTCCAAGTCCCCCGTTCGATGCGCCACTGAGATAATCGCTCGTGTAATAGGCAAGTTCGTCATCCCAGTCAGCCCCGGTATAGATATCGGGAATCTGCATTGTTGCGGCGATGTTTGCCAGTGTCCGGGTGTTTGACGGATAATAAAATTTAGTAATTACCCACGCGGTTGCGACCTGGCACCATTGTGCCTGTCCCTGATCGATAGTAGGAAATCCAGAAGGTAATTCGCCATATTCGAATACACCGTCCGTTGACACCAGGACAATCTGATCCAGCGATTGAAGGCTTGTTCCAGACAGATCGTTCGAAATATCGATACCTGCGGATAGTGCTTTGTTCTTAATATCATTCATCCGGTTATTCGCGGTATTCCAGCGGGTGATTCTTTCCTCGTAGGTGTTTTCCGGTATCTGCTGGTAATAGGACCAGGATCCGGATTCCCCGTCACGGGTTGGCATTTTCTGAGGGATAATTGTGAGGTAGTTAGCGTCGTATATTTCATCTTTCTGCTCAAGTGTCTGTACATTGACAAGACGTACCATCACACCCATTTTCGGGTAACTGTAGCATACAATTTTTGTGGATTGAACAGTAAATCCGTCAAAATCTTTTCCGGCAAGATCTTTTACTGTTATCTGGATCGCTGTGGGATCGAAGGTATTGGGATCACTGATAAGCTGGACAGGAACTCCAAGTACCTTGCTTGCAGAGGTGAGGATCTCTCCGGTTTTCTTCCCATCTTTTTCAGCGGCAAATTGATAGAAGAGTTTCTTCCCGTTCAAATCATAGATGACCACCGGGTCAGGATTAACCGTTGCGCCATTCCATTTGTCATCCATAAGCCCTTGTTTTGTAAACTCCATCATTTTGGTCAGGGCATGTTCCCGTGCTGTTTCAACCGGGACATAATTCGATGAGATCATATCGTCCGATGACACTGCAACATCTGATACTTCCGGTACTACGGTGGTGCCTGCCATATCATCTTCCGCACTCACAATCGGTACCATCGCCATCGCCGCCAGCAGTAACGCCAGCAGGACGACGATTGTCTTGTGTGGTTTCATTCCTTTTTTCGCTCCTTTGTTTTTTTTCGATACGCTCCGCTCGCCGATGCCGAATCATCCTTTCCGGTTATGGTCGCAGGTGCGACGAGCGGGACCGGGAAGGAGAATATTGAGTGTGAGGTTTACCTCCCCGGTTGCGGCACACTCTGGCGAATGTCCGCACCGGCTGGGTTCACTGCGGGATACATAAATCTTGTAGCCAGTCCATCTTCAGGCCCGGAAAACCTGCAGATGAACTGGCCAGAATCTTTAAGAGCCGGGTGGAAAAACGCTCCGCGGTTCTATGAATTTGCACAGGCTTCATGTCATAATCCTGATCGGCGCGGCAGTGCTGGTATCGGGAGTTACTGCACAGGATGTTTACTACCGTCCCGGATACGAGGTGGTACCGGCCACAGACACGATGAACCTGCCGGTTCTTATTCCATTGAGTGCCGGGACAATCATGCAGGGCGAGACGGACTGGTATTATCATTACATCCCGTCCGGGACCGCATCGCTCACAACAGATCTTTACTGGGGCGACACTTCCGATTCCCTGTCGCTTACGATCATTGCCCCGGACGGAACGCTCGGGCCGTTTTATGATTCATCCGATGGAGTGATCAACGGGCGGATCACCCTTTCGGTTTCCCGCGCCGGAGGATTACCCCCGGGGACATGGTCTTTCCGGGTGTATGGCGAGAAGGTTACCGGATCACAGGTTTATAATTTCTTTGTATATTGAAATTAAAAACATAAAAGTTTTATTCCGAAAAAATAACCATTGATTATGGTACGATTCCTGGTGCGATCAGGTGCCGTATTAGCCTTGATCATTCTTTTTAGCGTACCTGCCATTTCAGGATATACGGGGGGTTATTCCGTTGTCCCGGTCTCCCCGGATATGCTGTCCGGGACTCCCCGGGATCCTGTGCCGGTTTCGTTCTGGGATCTTTCTCCCCGGGTCATGGTGATTGGTCTCGCATTGTCATTTTTCCCGGTCTTTCTCTTCCCGATTGAGATGATCTATCTCCTGAAAATTTTCGCATGGCTTGGTTACCGGCGGCTTACCTGCGATCCGCTGCTGGAGAATGAAAACCGCGTCCTGATCTATTCAATGATCAGGGAAAACCCCGGGATCTCCCTGCCCGCCATTTCCCACCGGACCGGTATCGCGCGTACGACTGTCCGGTACCATCTTGCCAGGCTGGGCGGGCATAAGAAGATCATCGCAATTCCCGGAGGGCACACGACATTGTTCTTTGATAACTGCGGGAAGTATTCCGAATTTGAAAAACTCATGATACGCCATCTCCGGAATAGTACGACGCGGTTCATGCTGGATCTCATCGCTACCCATCCCGGCATATCCCGGCGGGATATTGCAGAGAACGCCGGTATCACCAGATCCTCGGTTTCCTGGCATGCAGACCGCATGTGCCGGGAAGGCATTATCGCGGTCGTGAAGAACGGGGAGGAGTCCTGTTATGACCTGACAAAGGAAGCGACGGATTTTTTCCTGCACGTTTACCCGAATTTTTTCAGTGGTGTATCAGCCAGCGGGGGAGCAATGGTTCGCTGAGGGTCCTGGGATCTCTCAAATTCTTTATTTTTTCCCCAGGTCCGGTACGATCGTCCCCCGTGTCCGGAGTCTTCCGCTGCTTACGGGGGGCGGGGACAGAGGTTGTGCCGGACCGGTGCGAAAAGGAGGACCAAACGCACGAAAAAATCAGTCCCATTTCACCACCGCCCGGTCCTTTCCCGGCAGGTGGACCTCCGGCGCATCGTGGTCGAGCCCCGTGGCCGAAGCCGACCCGCCGCACTGCTCCCGGATAAACTGTTTTGCAGAATCTTCCGTTGTCAGCTGGCAGATATTGGTCTCGTTCTGTCTCTGCGACCAGTGCCAGAGATAGTAATACACGCTGCCGCTTTTTGCCGTGTGGGCGAAGAGGTCCGTGCCGCGATCGGGTGCCGGCCGGTTGTCGTCCGGGCCGTTTCGCGGCGAGCGGTAAATCGGGGTGTCTTTTGCGGGGTCCAGTGCGAGCGTGCGCCATTCGGCGGTGGGCCGGGTCGGGGGGGTTTGCATGTGGTCATCTGCTCCATCACATCCACAGGAATTGTTGGACCTGGGGGAAGATAAAATTATGCACATAATGTAAAGTCATACTTAAATGTGCATTAAGTCCTAAATGTGCATACCCCCCATTGGGAAGTATGCCCGAGAAGGAAAATATTGTCAAGTCCCGGTTCCACTACGGTTCCAATTCTCTCGACATCACCATCCCTTCCGAAGTTGTCAAGACAATGAAAGTCAATCCCGGCGATGTCTTCCGGCTGCTGGTTAAAGAAGAAAAAGGGAATCTGGTTTTACAGTACGAGCGGGTTTACTGTACGAAAGTGTGAGACCTGGGGCGGGCTTGCGGATTCCGGGAGGCCGGAAAATATTTTCCAGGTCTGTTTAACTCATTGTGAAAGTTTTTATTACGCTCAACGGTGCTCCGCCCCTTGCCGCGTGGGCTTCCCCGGAGTTGACTGTGACGTACTATCCTCAACCAGATCTTCTGGCACTTTCTGGTAAATTTTCACGCTGAATTATTCTCGAAAAATTTTTTCTTTTCCAGAAAATCCTGAACAATTTTTAATCCGTTCTTTCCCTGCTGTTCTGCATCGAGAAAGATCGCACCGATCAGGGCCTCGGTCACGGCATCCGGTGCTTCTTCTCCCTTCTCCCAGATTCTCTGATTATACTCAACATTTCCCCAGCGGATGTATTCGTGCAGGTTGTGATCAATAAAAAATGCCCGGGTCCGCGGCCGTTTGACCTGATCACTTTTTTCCTGACTCCGGTCCCCTTCCGACTTCCCGCCGGTTTTATACAGGCGGTTCATCGCAACGACATCGAGTATAGCATCGCCCAGTGTTGCAAGCGGTTCAAGGCATTCATTACTGGTATAATGGAGATCGTTGAGAAATGCCCGGCGGGTTGTTGCGGTTGCCAGGATCTGCCGGTCGCGGAAGGTATACCCGATGGTATTTTCCAGACTATCCGAGGATGCCTTCAGCTGCTGGGAGGCATACGAGAAGAGAGCAGTCTCCACATCCGCCGGCAGCCACACGCCCTCCTCACGAAGGCTGTTCTCATAATACACCCGGGGATGAGGACACGAATTTCCTGTTTTGTTGAGTTGTTCAGCCAGGTAATTCAGAACCGCAATCCATGTCCCGTATTCTCCCGGCCACCCATCCTGGCCTGGCGGGATCAGCCAGCGATCACCGGATTGTGCGGCATCGAGGTCCAGGAGACGATATTCCGGAGCAGCATTCCCGAAGATCCTCACCAGCCGCGTATCCAGTGCCCCGAAGACTTTCGGAACAGCAAAGTGCAGGAGCTTGCTTGAATATGTAGGCCCGAATCCTTTCACCAGTGCATCAATTTTCTTTATCGCATTTTCCGGTTCCAGCAGTAAATCCGGTGCCGGCTGGCCTTTCACGTACAGCACCAGGCCGAGCGGCTCTGTGCAGGAGATTCCTTTTGTATTCCGGAGTTTTCCCCATTTAGCGATCTCCACGAGGTGGTGCTTCCGGATATCGCCGCTCTTTGCAGCATCCGAGATCTCTTTCTCTAATCGGTAGAGATCGGGAAATCCTTTTTTGTGGGTATCCCCCTTCCAGTCATATTTTTTGTAGAGGTCGGGAAAATCGAGATTTTTGAGAAGATTATTGATCATTTTTTGTGATTCGGGTCCGGGAATTATCATGCATACTCTCGCAGAGAGATGATAGGAAGTTCACAGGATAAAGGTGTCTGGACCGTAGAGATGCCGGAGTAATTCATGTGATAATGATGGTGGGGGGTTTGACGCTCAACGGGGCTCCGCCCCTCGCCGCGTGGGCTTCCCCGGAGTTAGTAACTCCCGGCTTCTTTGAACAATGAATTTCTGAAACCGAACACCAGACCTGGCATCTTAATCTCTTCCGGGTACAATCTCACTAAAAGGCAGGTCCCATGAAAACTCTCCCTCATGGTCTCTACGAACAGCTGATCAACACCCATCTCGAAGAAAAACTCCGGGAACAGGGAATAACCATCAGCAAAGACGCCCTGAAAAATTTTGATTCCCCGGTTCTTCTCTCGCAATACCTCGCGCCGGTCCTGAAAAAGTCCTTGGAATTCCTTGAGGATACACAAGGCTCAACGATTCCGGAACAGATCGCGTGCTGCAACGAGATCATCCGGCTTCTCGCAACAATCACCAAAGAAGAATGCCTCGGACAGTGCGTGATCCCCGAAGATGGAGAAATCCTCCTCTCCATTGGTGACGAAAAATGTTCAGCATCCCGGCCCGTTACTCCCCTTTCGCAGAGCAGCCTTTTCACCGGCTCCGCTCTCGAACCGAGCCTGATCCAGGAACTCAAAGCAGAGATCCTTTCCGCCGACCGGATTGACATTCTCGTCTCGTTCATAAAATGGAGCGGCATCCGGCTTCTCATGAACGAACTCAGGCAGTTCTGTGAGCAGGGCGGCCGGCTGCGGGTCATCACGACCGCCTATACCGGCGCAACGGACGTAAAGGCCATCGATTTTCTCTCGTCCCTGCCGAACGCGGAGGTGCGAATTTCTTATGACACGGCACACACCCGGCTGCATGCAAAAGCCTACTATTTCGAGCGGGACTCCGGGTTCTCCACCGCGTATGTCGGGTCATCGAACATCTCGAACCCCGCGATCACGTCCGGCCTTGAGTGGAATGTAAAACTGACGGAGAAAGATTCCAAACCGCTGATCCGGAAGATCCAGGCATCGTTTGAGAGTTACTGGAATGATCCGGAATTTCTGCGGTACGGGGAGAAAGACCGGGCACTGTTTGAGGAGGCAGTCCGGAAGGAACGGAGGGGATCCGCGGATGCGGGGATGCCGTACTTCTTTGACATTACCCCCTTCCCTTTCCAGAAAGAGATTCTTGAACGGTTGCTCGCGGAGCGGACGATCCACAACCGTTACAAGAATCTGGTCGTGGCAGCGACCGGAACCGGAAAGACCGTCATCTCTGCATTTGATTTCCGCCGGTTCCGCGAAACAAATCCCCGGGCCCGGCTGCTCTTTGTTGCCCATCGCGAAGAGATCCTGAAGCAGAGTCTGGCAACATTCCGGGGGATTCTCAGAGACCAGAACTTTGGGGATATCAGTATCGCCGGTAACATTCCTTCGCAGATCGATCACGTCTTCATGTCCATCCAGACGTTCAACAGTTCCGGGTTTTCCGGCCGGACTCCTCCCGATTATTACGATTACATCATCGTGGATGAATTCCATCACGCGGCAGCAGCATCGTACCAGCATCTCCTGTCGTATTACCAGCCGAAGATCCTGCTCGGGCTGACGGCAACACCGGAGCGGATGGACAACCTCGATATCCTCAGCTGGTTCGATGGCCGGATTGCCGCAGAGATCCGGCTTACGGAAGCCATTGGGAGAAATCTCCTTGCACCTTTCCATTATTTTGGTGTCGCGGATTCGGTTGACCTTGATGATGTGGAATGGTCACGCGGACGATACAACCAGGGCGTACTTTCGAAACGCTACACGGGGAATGACGAGCGGGCCGGTCTCATTGCCGATTCGCTCAAAAAATATGTGACGGAGATTGACGAGATCATTGGTCTTGGCTTTTGCGTGAGCATCGAACATGCAAAGTACATGGCGGAGATCTTCTCAAAAATCGGGATTCCCTCACTCTCCCTGAGTTCCGACAGCCCGGATGATGTGCGGAGAACGGTCCAGCAACGTTTACGGGCAAAAGAGATCCGGTTCATCTTCGTTGTTGACCTGTATAACGAAGGCGTGGATATCCCCGAAGTGAACACGATCCTGTTCCTGCGTCCCACCGAGAGCATGACCGTCTTTCTCCAGCAACTCGGCAGAGGGCTCCGGCTCTGTCCCGGCAAGGAGTGTCTCACGGTGCTGGACTTTGTCGGAAGGCAGCATGCGAATTATCACTTCGATGTAAAGTACCGTGCCCTGCTTGCAGATGCTCACGTACCGCTCACCCAGCAGATCCGGGAGAATTCTTTCTCTCTTCCATCGGGGTGTTTCATCACGCTGGAGAAGGTTGCCCGGGAGACCGTGCTTGAACATATTGAGCGGGCGCTTACGAAGTGGAGGGGGCTTGTGCAGAAGGTTGGGCGGTTTGAAGCAGATTCCGGAAAGACGCTGGATGTGAAAAACTTCCTTGAGTATCAAAAACTCGAACCCCGGGAGATCTATGGGAAGTCCAGTTTCCGGCGTCTTTGTGCCGATGCAAATCTTTGTGAAGCCCCCACGCCCGAAGAGGAGGCACGCATAACAACGGCGGCAAAGCGCTTGCTCCCGCTCAACTCCGTTGCAATGATCCGGTTCATCCGCCAGTGTCTCGCAACTAAAGATTTTACCGGAACATCCGATCCCCGGCGCGATTCCTGCCTTGCCATCCTCTACTATTCATTCCACCCGCAGCCGCTCGCAGAAACCGCGTATCCCGATCTCCCCGCCAGCATGCAGCCGTTCTTTGCCCAGGACTGGATGGTTCGTGAGATCGACAGTCTCCTCGCCTATCTCGAAGACAAGACGGAAGTCCTCGAAGGCCCGCTCGATCTCGGGTTTCCCACGGGATTATCTCTTCACTGCACCTATTCCCGCGACCAGATCTTTGCGGGGCTCGGGCACTGGACGCCCGCCCGGATCAGCGTTGCCGGCAAACGCGAGGGAGTTCTGTATCTTCGGGAAAAGAACCTGGATGTATTCTTCATCACCCTCAATAAATCCGAGAAGCATTTCTCGCCGTCCACCATGTACAACGATTACGCGATCAGCGAGCGGCTTTTTCACTGGCAGTCCCAGAGTACGACATCGGCATCGTCTCCGACTGGTTTGAGGTACGTTAACGGTACTTCGAAAGTGCTGCTGTTTGTCCGGGAGTTCAACAAGATCGGGAATGTTTCGCAGCCGTTTGTGTGTTTGGGGACGGCTCGTTATGTTCGGCATACCGGAAGTAAGCCGATGAGTATTGTGTGGGGGTTGGATGCGGAGATTCCGGCGGGGGTTATGAGGAAGGCGGGGAAGGGGATTTGACGCTCATAAGAGCGGATCTTATCATCTAGAAAAATAATCGAAGTGTATGGAGAAGACGATAAAATTAAAGGATGCGGTTGGAACTCCTCACCACGAAAATGGAATATTCAATGATTACAAATGGTATCTTTGGCATGCTCGGAATTTTGGAAAGATACGAATTGGCCAGATTGATATTCCAACACATAAAGAAAAAGGGCATTGGATTTTGGATAATTCCGATCTGGCTAGAGCAATTGAATCTTTCAAGAAAGAAAATATTGACACTGAAATGTCCTCTAAAAGAATTGAAGAGAAACGTCCTTCAATTGACTCTGGAGGATATCTCAACAATAGCAATTTTCGTCTAGTTTGCAACGCGTACGACATTGCACGAAAACGTAGCTATGGAACTTGGTATTGTAATTCATGTAACCTTCCTGCGGAAACAGAGCATAATAATCCCGAGTGCCATACTTGCAGCGATTGGAATGGTTGCGGACAAGATTGCACACTATCAAGAATTTATTGTCCACGTTGCGAAAAGGAACTGCGCATTGGGGGTATTCGTTAAAAAGAAATCCATTCATGAAAAGCTCGTATCCAAATGCCGAGGGTCGTCCATTGCACTACAAAGATTATCGGTAATTTTTCCGCAGCCCAGATACTCCTCACCATGGATATCATCGATCTCTCCATCATGCAATTAAATCAGACTTTGCATATCTGGATTTTGATATTTCGTAATTAAATCCGTTTTAACAAAAAAATAGAAAGATTGAAGTCACCGTTTGCCGAATACACCTTGTTTACGGTATGGTCAGAGTTTCTGCATCCTCTAAAAAAAACGGTGCTAATTCAAAGCCGATTTCATCGGACTTATTGGGTCTTGTCTCCGGTGAGGAACTTGAACGGGTGTATAGGAAAAGAAATGAAAAGTACATCAAAAAAACACTTACCAAACAAGATATAACTCCCTATATTGCCCAAGGATGGGAACGAGTTAAAAGTAGGAATAAGAAAACCATAAAATTAAGAAAATTTAAAGACATTGGCCCAGGTTTTGAAGATGAACTCTGGTGTATTTTGTACCAAATGGGCTTTGAGGAAATGAATGCGGATTCATCATTTGAAATTCCAAGATATAACCAAAACGTTACAAAACAGATTGATATTTTTGCCCGTGATGAACACTGTATTTGTTTAATAGAATGCAAAGCATCCGAAGAATCATATAAACGAAGCATTCTCGACAAAGATATTGATCAATTCGCAGGAATAAAACACGATATTGAATTGTCAATCTTCTCTCATTATAAAAAAATAATGGAACATGAGAAATTAAAAATTGTTTGGATTCTCGCAACAAAAAATATCGAATTGACTGAAAATGACATCGAACGAGCAACTAGTGCGAATATTAAGATCATTGATACTTCATTATTAGATTATTACAGGCAACTTTCAATGCACCTCGGCCCCTCGTGTCGATTCCAGTTTTTATCTGATATGTTCCCAAACAGGGATATTCCTCATCTTTTAGAGCCAATACCCGCTATCCGTGGGCAAATGGGGACCACAACCTTTTACTCATTTTTAATGGAGCCGGAAAAACTTTTTAAAATTGCATATGTTTCTCATCGGGCAAAAACCAATGAAGATTCTCTAAAAACGTACCAAAGAATGGTCCAAAAAAACAGAATAACAAAAATTGCAAAATACATTCACGACGACGAAGGAATATTTCCGACCAGTATTGTTTTGAATATTTACACAGATCGCGAATTAAGATTTGATGTAGCAGAAGGCATGTCTGGAAAGAATGCGACCCTCGGGACGCTCTACATTCCTAACAAATATCAAATCGCTTGGATAATTGATGGTCAACATAGATTATTCGGGTATTCAGGATTAGAGGAAGCAAAAACCGCCACGTTACCGGTAATAGCATTTGAAAATTTACCGGCACCAAAGCAAGCAAAATTATTTGTTGATATTAATCATGAACAGGTAAAAGTAAAAAAGAATTTACTTATCGACCTTTACGCGACTTTACATTGGAATTCTGAAAATCCGCAAGAAATTTTGCTTTCTTTGATATCTCGCCTTATTAAAGAATTAAACGATAACTCAAAATCTCCATTTAGAGACAGGATCATCAAAGTCGATCGTAAAAAGGAAAAATCCCAAAATATTACGATGACGACAATATCCGACGAACTTTATCGTAGTCAATTGTTGGGGTACGTTCATAATAAAAGATCGAAGGGGCTTGATCCAGGATATTTGTCGCAAGAGGATAGGGACACCACGTTTGCAAGAGCCCTAGACGTTATTTCAGGATATTATTGGCTATACCTGGAAGACCCTCAACTAAAGAAGCAGTGGGAAGCTGGAAGTGGAGAAGGTGGGTATTTAGGCACAAATCATGGAGTAATCGCGACATTAAGGGTGTTAAAAGAAATTTTAGTTCACTTAGATTATAAGGATAAAATTCAGGTTAGGACCGTTAAAACCAGCGTCTTACTCAAAGAAATTGAAAAATATATCAAACCAGTAATGTCGTATTTATCGGCAGCACCTTTTGAAACATTGAAACAATTAAGAACGCGTACCGGTCAGGCCGGGGTCGACGCAAGTAAATTTACGCTCCTATCAGAAATTAATAAGGTATACCCGAATTTTGAACCTTCTGGCTTAATCGAATTTAACAAAAGAACTGATACCACAAATAACGAGGAAGCCAAAAAATATCTACCGACTATCGAAATAAAAATTCATAATCATGTCATTGAAGCACTGAAAAAAGAATTTGGACCGGGGATTAATCAGTGGTGGCATAACGGAGTAAAGGAAACCATAAAGGGAAAAGTAGTCGCTGAAGCAACAACCAGAGGCGACTACAATCCAGATAATTATCCAAAATACCTCTATCTTGTTAATTTAAAGGAAATAATTTCGGATAATTGGACGATGTTTGGTGAGACCTATACGATCGATGCAAAACCCAGTGAAAGCAAGGTGAAAAGACTGGCGTGGTTCACAAAATTAAATTATATTCGAGATGTCTGTGCTCATCCTCCGCAGGGAGGAATTTCTGATGATGATCTTGAATTCGTGAAGAAAATACATGATGAAATAAATAAGAGGCTTCCAGACACAGCATAATTTTTTGATCCCGGCGTACTAAGCTATTCCCGATCCAGTCAGGTAATGATCCTTAAATAGAAAGATCGCAAACCTATCATTGATGGCCAATCATATCCTTCTCGTCGAGCCGGCTTATTACTCCAAGTTCCCACCGATTGGTCTGTTAAAACTCTCTGCGTACCATAAACAAAAGGGAGATACAACCGAGTTAATTGATTTCGAAAAAAAGGATCAGAGAACGCCAAAAAAGACCCCGAAGAAGATATACGTTACAAGTCTTTTTACCTGGGCTAGGCAGCCTGTATGGGACGCGGTTGCATATTATAAAAACGAATTTCCGAAAGCAGAGGTATGGCTAGGGGGAATCTATGCGTCCCTACTTCCTGACCACGCAAAATTATCAGGTGCGGATAAAATATACCGTGGTCTTTGTGAGAAAGCAGAGAATATTAGGCCGGATTATGATCTTGTTCCTGATTGGGACGGGAGTATTATTTTTTCATCGAGAGGCTGCTGCAATAAATGTGATTTTTGTGCAGTTCCACGCCTTGAAGGAAAAATGAATTCTCTGAAAAAGAGCATCAAGCCTTTTGTCCTGGACCGTCATTCAAAAATAATTTTCTTCGATAACAATTTTCTGGCGAATAAATATCGGATGAACATTTTTAAGGAACTGATTGACTTCGATAAAAAAGTTGATTTTAATCAGGGAATTGATGCAAGGCTTATCACCGAACCGATCGCAAATAAAATTGCCTCTTTAAATCTTGATTCCACAATCCGGCTTGCATATGATTCTCATGATCAATACAAGTATGTAAAAAAAGCCGTGGATAATCTCATTGAAGCGGGCATTAAAAAGCGGGATATTTTTGTTTATTCCCTTTTCAACTATACAGACACACCAGATGAATTTTTTAACCGCGTACGGGAAATTTTAAACTGGGGGGTTGTGTGTTATCCAATGCGGTATGAATCCCTGTACACAATTGAGAAAAATTCCTACATTTCTCCCTCATGGGATATTAAAAAAATAGAACTTGTCCAACATGCCCGACGCGTTATCGGATATGGCGGAGCTTTTCCAGCATATAATGCTCTTGTTGGTAAATTTAATAGAGCAGAAAGTTTTGAGGAAGCATTTGGGTTGTATGCAGAGAATAACGGAGAAATAAAATGATTTGTTCCTCGTGTGGATTTGAAATAAAAGGAAAACGTCATGGTCCTTATGATGAGAGATATGTGTGTGAAGATTGCTGGAATAATCCGGCCTTATTTTTCTCCGATAAAATGAACGATACATTAGAGAAAATTGCACAAAACGATAATAAAAAAGACTTAGACGACCTCAGTATCATTGAAATAATTGATATTTATCGAAATTATCCGAGGATTAAATCTCAAAATCTTGAAACTACATGGAAAAATATCGCAAATGTAAAATTAAAAATCAAAGTAATAAAAATTCAGCAGAAAGGAATGCCGCTTTATATCGGAAAGATTCAGGCCAAAGACCTCTTATTGCTAGCAACTACCGATCAATGGAGAGATGAAGCATTAGATGGCTATCAGAGAGAAAAATTCCGGGAAAAAACAAGTGAGATAAAAAAATACCTTGAAGGCTGCTCGATATCGATTATTCCTGCCATTCTAGCAAGTTTCGGTAATGCAAATTTTGTATCATCCGAAGAGGAAATCGGTACTCTCGAAATCCCGTTAAAGCCAGGAACAATTTCAATTTTAGATGGCCAGCAAAGGATCGGAGGTTTTGAGGAGATTTACAAAGAGATCAAAAAAATACAGACGAAACATTCGTTACCTGATCGAGAGGAACTAATAAAAAAATATACTGAATTACTATCCTTTGAGATTCCGATTGTTTTTGTTGATTCCAAAGCAATTATTGAAAAAATGAGAAAAGAGTCTCCTAATAATCTCTCCATAAAACAATCAGAATTGGAGGGAGCATTTTTCTTTATTATCAATAAAACTCAAAAACCCGTCAATCCTTCATTAAAGGATGAATTAGCCTATAAAACGCTGAAAGCAGGAATCACCGGAATTCCAATTATTGATAAAGAGAAATGGAGAACTGAAATTGTCCCGGTAGTGAATGAACTTAACAAAGAATCATCACCTTTTGAGGGTCTCATTAACCTTGGGGGCACGACAAGCAATGGACATCCTGTACCGTTATTTTCATTCGTCTCTTCGTTGAAACCACTCTTTGATAATAATAAATTCAAAGAATTGAATTTTGATCAGAAAAAGACATTCTTAATTAATTACTGGGCATGTATCAGAGAAATGTTCCCTGATACATTCGATGAAAAAACACGGAAACAATTTTTAATGCTTCGGACCACGTCGATTTATGCATTCAATTATCTTGCAAATGATATCTATTCCTGGTGCCTTGATGATGAAATCGATCCATCTGATATTGCGTCAATAAAAAAATTCCTTGGCTCACTTAGCGATTTTGATTGGGATAAACAAACTTCACCGTTTGCATTTTTGGGAGGTGGGAAAGGTGTGCGTAAGGCTCATGATGTTTTACTCAACGTCTTGAGTGAGAAAGGGATTACTCATGCAGTTGAACTAATTCAAAATCAAAATGTGATCGTGAAAAGAAAATAATTTTTTTAGAAAAATTTATTGAAAATCCTCTGCATTTTCAATGAAACGATATGTAAAATCTACAACTGCTGCCATCTCGCTCAATATTTTGTATTTCTCTTCTTCGGTAGCGTTTTCAAACCACTTAAACGACTCAGCTCCAGATTCGTGTTTTGGAATATTTACCAATAGATCTTGCAATTCATAGATTAAAACGCCGAATCTCAAATTTCGATCCCTTCGCAATTTATTTGTTTTATCTTTGTTGAGAAGAGGATCTATGGTTAATATGGGATCTTTTTGTCCTGGTGAAACACCGCCCCATCCGAATGCTTCCCTTGAGAGTTCCTTAAATTCGTTAATTTTTAACCCAGTTCTTCTTTTTAAAAGATCTCTTACGGGTTCCATGACATTTATTTCGAGTTTACCGATCGGTTTTTTATTAATTTTTTCAAATTGTCTCTTAACCGCGGGTCGACAATTACCTAAAGTTTTCGCCAGGTGTTCTCTCTTGATCTTTAACTGTTCCGTTTTATTGGATGTCAAGGCTTTTTGGTATTTTTTATCAATTTTTTTAAGTACTGTTGCTCGTTCTTTTCCTCCCTTTTTTATAACTGAAATTATTCCTTTAAATGATCCATCTGAAGGAATTGTTGGGTTTGTTGCAAGGGTCTCTCGGATTTTTTCTATTGCTTTTTTTGCCGTACTCAAATCTCCATCTTCAAGCGCAATTTCTGCCTTTTTTATTGCTTTATCCGGAATTTTTGCAGACTTAAATCTGTTGAGTTGTTGGAAATTTTTAAAATACTCTTCAATTGATTTGATAAAACCGTGTGCAATTCCGCTGTTATATTCGAAACGACTCCGACCCGCATTTTCCCGGATATTGTCAGAAACAATATGAATTTCACCAAATTGCCATCGGCTATACTGGCCCGTATACAATGATCCTAATAAATTTTCATCACCAATTGTGAATCCTTTTTTCTTAAAAACAATTCCTGCGTCTGGCCAATTTCTCTGATCATTTGTATTCGATGTAATAAACCAACCAACGGCGATAAATTCATCATTAACAAAAAACTTTTTTTCAGTGATTTCATCCGAAAACAAATCTCCATTATATGGTGGTCGGATTATTTTTTTGCCTTGGAATTCTACATTAACACTGGGAAATTGAACATTATCTTGTTGAAGTATTGTTTTAATTTTAGACCCATACAAAAAATTATCCGCAAACGGTGCAGGTACTGTTTTTGCCAGATAACTTTCAATTTTTTCTGGAGTGAAAAAGAATTGTTGGGGGTACAAAATTGACTCTAAGCGAACAATTGTATAATGGGAATCATCAAGAGATTCACTTTCTCCTAAATCGATCTCTTCGATTTCTTTCACAGATTCATTTAGAATATCAATAGCATTTCGATTTGTATGCGATTGCCCTCTGATATGATTATTGTCTATCTCAATTTTCAACGGGGGATGTTTTTTTGCCTTAGTTATGATAACCATTTTTTCTGACGCTGAAATACCACTCCATATGCCGATACCCCTCCATCCGACATCTGGACCTTTCTTATCAGATTTTCCGATCCTTAATGAATCGATTAATTTATTTATGGTCATACCCTGACCATCATCTCGAATGACTAAATCTCGATTGCCATTTTCAAAAAAAATTTCAACATTTTTTGCTTTAGAATCGACTGCGTTTTGCACGTATTCTCTCAGACAATTTACGTTCCCGTCGTAGAGTCCATCAGTAATTGTCTCAAGTAACCTTGATCCGAATGTTGCATTTGTAAAGGAAATTTTTGACTTCATACTGGATTCTCAATGTCAAAGTTGTTTTACGTACCATATAAATCAACTGTAAAAATATATCTACCAATACTTCTATATGGAAAATTCTAACAATCGATTACTTCGTGATAAACAGAAAAACTGGTCAAGAATGAACCAATACATAGAAATTGAGAAAATGCATTCCGGGGAATCGGCAGATCTTTTTGAAGTGCAAGATTCTAATGGGGGAATATTCTTAAAAAAACAACTAATAAATAATCCGGATGAAGATCAAAGAAATCGCTTTCTTAATGAAATATCAATTTTAAAGGAAGTCAGCTCCAAATTCATCATTCCTATTATTGATTCAGACACCGAAAGTGAAACCCCATTTTACATTATGCCGAGAGCGGATAAGACTCTAAGAAATTATACTCGAGAAAAATTCGGTTATTCAGAGTTAGGTTTAATGGATCAAATCGTTGAAGGACTAAATGTTTTGCATCAAAAAAAAATCCTACATCTTGATTTGAATCCAGACAATATCCTAATTTTCTCTTATGGACCTAAGAATGCAATTGCGAAAATTTCTGATTTTGGCCTATCTTTACACATTGATGAAGTGAAAAATGTAAAAGAAAACGAAAACGGATGGCACGGGACTCTGCCATATATTCCTTATAGAGACTTGAAATCTATAAAAAATGCTGATTATTCTAGCGATATCTTTAATCTGGGTAGAATTCTCCACCGTATTTTGACTGGCAAACAGTGTACCCGAGATAGTGATTTTCTCAATGAAGGTGGATATTTTGGTGTAATCATTAAAAGAGCATTTTTCGAAGAAAATGAAGATCGGTATTATCGTAATATTGAAAGATTTATCCAAGATCTCAAAATTGCTAAAGACGAGTTGAACCAAAATATCAATTTTGATGGTATGGTGGGATAATGCCTCTCATTTGGGAAATTTCTGAAAACGATGTTGAGAAAACCTCGATCTTCATCGAACAAAATAAATCAAAAATCTATGCGAGGAAGCGAGTCAAAGATAATATCGACTTTCCACCCCCCGAAATTAACCGGGAGGTAATCTGGGAGTGCATGTTCGACTGTCTCTTGTCAACCCGCCAGAAATCAGGACCAAACTCCCCTATCGCACTTTTCCAGAATCAGAAACCCTATCCTCTCACGTATGAGATCTGCGTTCAACAGTCAAATGTTGAGGATTTTATCCGGAACCAGATTGGCACAAATCCGAGTATTCAGTACAAAAATAAAATTGCGAACTTTGCAACGCATAATCTAGCGTGGCTTGAGAAAGTGGGATGGGAAAAACTCGACCGATGGCTTCAGCCTTTGAAGGAACAACGAAAAGCAAAACCTGAGCTTTCGCATAAAAGTAGTGAGCGAGAAGTCGCCAATAACTTCAACTTTTATTTTAAGGGGATTGGGCCAAAACAATCAAGGAACTATCTCCAACTTTTAGGCTTAACGCGGTACGAAATACCAATTGACAGCCGGTTCATAAACTGGATTATCGCGAATCAATTTCCTATGTACTTTGACGGCGTTCAAGTCGGAACACTTGAGAGAAATACTATCAATACGCGTCTCTCCACTCCATATTGGTATGACAGTATCCTCGATAAGTTGCAGGAATTAAGTAGTAGATGTAATATTTTGCCCGTTGAACTTGATGGTTGTGTTTTTGCTAGTTTTGATGAAGAATGGAGAGAAGGAGAAATTCCATTTTAAGCCATCAAAAATTTTCCATTAAAACAAATTCTCCAGAGATGAGCTAGAATGAAGGTTGTTTGTAAAAATTTTCCGGATGATTATCCGTTGCTAAAACGCGATAGAGAACTAAATGTCTCACTGCCTGCCCTTGTCTGGGCAGCAGTGACGGTGGGTGCTCCTTCGTTGTCTGATGTTAACCTATCGAGTTGGCCGGCCATTGCGTTTGCTTTTCACAAGGCGTTTGCTATTGAATCAATAATGAATATTGATAATAACGAGATAAGTTTGCAGCCAAATTACGAAAATTTAGACCAAAGTGAAAAAGTTGTACTCTCATACTGGACAGGAATGATGCTCACAAAGCTAGTTTCTGATCAGTTTTTAGGTGTCCCCTACCCCGCTCACGTCCGTGCAATGCAAAAGAAATTGCAACTAACAACGAATCCGGAAACTAGTCTATCTTTACCCGACCTTATCGGACAAGACCCCTCAAAAAAATGGCATGTTCTTGAGGCGAAGTGTTATAAAAAAGATCCGGGACCTAAGGAAAAAGAATCTTGGACGCTCCAAGCTCAACGAGTTATTGAAATTGACGGAATCCCACCATCTACAACAAGTTATTGTTTTACAACTCTTCAACCCTCTAAATACGGATCGAACTTCAAGATGGAATGGGTTGATCCTGAAATTAAAAAAGATTCAGATTCTTTTTCAATAGATGTATACCCAATTCAGCTTCTACAGTTTTACTATCGACCTTTTTTTGAGATTTTTAAAAATGTAGAGAGAAAAGATCTAAGAGACGATGATGGCATAATTTTTTTGCCGAAGCGAATTTGTGATAATCATGAAAATAAGTGGTCAATTGGAATTCTTGAAGATATTTTAGATCAACTTCGAGAATTAATGGATCAAGATTTTTTAAAGAACAAGAGAACGGAAATTGAAATCTCCAACATTGTCGAAAAATATAAGAAAAAGACAAAGTATGACTCCTCTATCAATACTCATGAATATCTTGGCTCTGACGGAATTGCGGTCAAAAAGGGATAATCGGGTCTGATTGTTTTTAGACTTTCCGGGGCTAGCCCACGCGGCAAGGGGCGGAGCCCCGATGAGCGTCACATCCTAAAAAAAGCGAGAAAATCCGGCAATAATGTTCAATCATCACCGGCGTACTCATCGTTGTTCGGGTTCATCTGGTCAGAATGATTGTCCATTGCCTCCTGATATGCATCATTGTTGGGATTCATAGAATCCGAACGATCGTCATTGCTGCTTCTTCCCATGGTTTTTTACATCCATCAATCTGTTCTTACTTCTTTCCTTTCACGGTTGCTGCAGATTGTGCCCGGGCTTTGAAGCCCTGGTTTGACCCGGTCCGGTCTGCGTGGGACTGAATCCGGGCAGCTGCAGCCTTGTTCATCGACTCTTTCACCATTGTTCGATCACCCCAACAACTATCAACGAATGAAAGAATAATTAGTATTGAGAGTGATTTTGAATCCAAAATAAGAGTTAGTTTAAGCATAAATTGAGTGATTATAAAATGAATGATAACGATATTGAGAAAAAAATTATTGCGGTTCTGTCGATGGGAGTTCCAATCAGAACCAACCGTCTGGTGGACCAGGTCCATGGTGGTATCAAAGATATAAGGGGATACAGCCGGGCAACGATTTACCGGAGGATCGGATATCTGAAGGAACAAAACCTTATCGTCGAACTGGCTCCTGAAAAAATAAAACAGTTCGGAATTTTTTCAGATGACAAACGGGCAACATACCTGGTCCTGAAAGATTATGATGAAAGAAAAGATCATCTTGATAGAATCATATGTTCCCTCGATACAGAAGATATTGATGATTCCATCGCGGTATTCAATGAATTGGACCGGTATCATAACCGGTATTATCTTACCCCCTTCCAACTGGACAAACTCACCCCTGGGAAAAAAACGGATTTTATCGTAATCTACAGGGCCCTCCGAATCTTACAAGATCATATCTTCAGTAAAAAAATCGTACCATCGGATATTCAGGGCTTACTCAAATCGCTGAGATGGACTTTGAAACGATTGAGAAGTGAATCCCCTCAGACCTATAATCCAAAGAAGGATTGTTTGGAGGTCCTCGGATTTTTTAACGATAATTATGTAGTTGATCAACTGATTGCCGACGCAGAAAACTATGAGAAAATAAAATTTGAGAAACATTATTACGAATCTCCATACCTTGCAGGAATTATCGAGAAAGAGCGCGTCAGATTATTTGAATTTGAACGGTCCTTGCGAAAGAAAGGAAAAGATACAGCAGCAATAGCGAAGAACCGGGCGATGGCTGATTTAATATCTGATATAAGAGACAGGGCTACAAATCAAGTGATCTTTCCTCAGCATGATGCGAATTGGTATTCGTATGAATAATCGGCAAAGAGGGCGAAGGCACGAAGACGCGTGAGGTTGCGCTTGCCGTTCCTGGTGAGACTTATGAAAGTCCGGCCGGGGCCGGTGAGTTTTTTCTGAGTATATCTATTAGGCTTTGGGTTCTTCCTGGAGGATTTGAAGTAAAATGATGATTCTTTATTTTTCTGAATTTCGGATACGGGATTGAATTAACAGACAAGGTAAATGCAAGATTTCCTTTCAATTAATACTTTCACAGAGCCTATCCGACCAATTAATATATCTGTTCCCTCATTAGAAAAGTAAATGCTAATAATTAAATCGAAACCAACCAAAAATCATGTGTTGCTGGCATTGAATGATAATTACTAGTTGAGATGGGGTTATTCTGATGTTAAAGAAAAAAGAACGAGTACTAAGTAAAATCTTCCAGATGCTAAATTTTTCATCCGTGGACCCAAATAGTTTTGATAATAGACTCGTTTATCAAAAAATAATTTACCTGCTTCAATACTCGGGAGTCAATTTAGGATACCGATTCAATTGGTATATTCGCGGCCCATATTCTCCTGAATTGACCGAAGTAATCTTCAAGATCCGCGAAGAACCAAGTTTATTTTCTGAAAGTGGAAATATTCGATTTAAAAATCAAGATGATATCGATAAAAAAGTAAAAAAATTCCTCAAAACTCTTGGAGAACACACCAAGGATCCAGAATTTTTAGAGATTTTGGCCTCCATTGCATATATTAAAGAAAATGATGCAGAATACAAGGATTCTGACGAAAAACTAAAAAACCGATTGGTGAGCTTAAAACCATTTGTCAAAGAATTCTCCGATTTTGATCATTTGTACGAAAATTCCATCAAATCCTTAAAAATTATGAGTTGAAGAAATGCCAGAGGTCCATTCTCTAATTTCTGACAGGCAACCGATTTTCGATAATGTTCATGGATTCATTCATCTTACTGATCTGGAATGGGATCTTGTTAATACCCCAACATTTCAGCGATTAAGGCATATTAAGCAATTAGGATTGACGAACTATGTTTTTCCCGGGGCCACTCACAGCAGATTCAGTCATTCGATTGGTGTATTGCATATCGCATCTCAAATGGTCCATTCATTAAAAAACAGAAACAAAGATCAATCTGATATCCAGGAAATTGATGAAGAACTTGTCAGATTATCTGCCTTATTACATGATGTTGGACATTATCCTCTGTCTCATATTATCGAGAACGTTGTAAAAGAAAATACGGATAATTTGATTATACCCGATATCGGGGAAATCGAAATTGATGAAGAAAAACTTAGCGAATCAGTGAAAAAGATACAAAAAAGCAAATCACATAAATTAAATTGTAAAATTCATGGTGGTGGAGATTTCGCAAATCACGAACGTATTGCCTCATTGGTAATCTGTAAAACTGAAATTAGAGATATTTTAAGAAAACATGAAATTGAAGATAAGAAAATCCAAAATATTTGTGCGATTATTTCGGGCAAATACCCCGGGCCTGAAAAAACATTCATTCACTCAGAATTAGATGCTGATAGATTTGATTACCTGTTACGTGATTCCTATAATACAGGTGTAAGTTATGGGAGATTTGACCTCAATCAGATAATAAGACATCTTGATTTCAAACCCTATAAGTTCTCAAATTCTGATCCTCAAAAAGAGGACCAAACAACTACCGGATTAGTAATAAGAAAAAAGGGTCAGAGAGCCGTTGAGGATTATCTCATATCCAGATATTTCCTGTATTCAACTGTGATTTTTCAAAAGGCAAATATTGGATTTCATAAGATGATGGAAATTGTCTATAGAGGATTACTTGAACGAGAAATTGTCTATTCGTATTCGGATATACTGGATATTTTTGATCATAAAGAAAATTTACACCGGTTCTTAAATTATAATGACATTTGTCTGGAAAATACTCTTAGACAGATTCAACAAAACAAGATACGATTAAGTGATAAACCAAATTTCAAAATAAAATCAAAATTTTTAAAGGAATTAATTGATCGTATCATCAATCGCCGCCCACTTAAATTGGTTAAAAGGGTTTCTTACACGAGGGATTCGGTATCAAAACCTAAAGATAACTGGATTTTTCTTTATCCTGTGAAATTAGAAGAAATTGAAACTAAAGCGAATATCGATAGATCCTGGATAATCCCCTCTGAAATTGTCACAGGAATAACAAAGGTAAATCCAAAATTATTTTTAATGGATAACAGGACGATACAGGATATCCTCCAAGAGAAAATCAAGGTATATGATCCGGATAATCACGAGGATGCGAATAATGTGGCTTTGTTAGCAGATGATGAATCCTCAATCATTCGATTATTGGTAAACCAGGAATTGGTCATCAGGAATATCTATACGAAAGACGAGGATTATCGAAAAAAACTGGAAGATTATTGTTAATCTTTTCTTCAAGGATGAATTTGGAATAATTTCTTTCCTCACCCCACCGCATCCCCGCTCTTCACCCTCCTCTCGATGAAATCATCCGAAGAAGAGTACGTCACGACCAGGATATCCGACGCCCGGGTAAGTACAACAACCGCTCCTCATCCTCGCGGTCAGAACCGGAACCCGAATCGGCCCGCATCACGATGACGACACGGTACCGGGGGCCCCTGGCCGAATTAATTGTCCTTCATCTCCGGCCAGCTCAGCCCGATCAACCGGTTCATCGCCGCAGCAATATCCGCCGAAGGCGTTTCCTCCGGGAAATAGAACAACAGCCTCAGCCAGCCATTCGCCTGCGACTTCAGGACCGGCCCGGGAAGGTCCGCGAACTTCTTTTCCGTGAGTTTCTGGAACACCGCTTCTTTCTCCGGCAAGCGGGATTTCTCAAGGCAGATCTCCACGCTGAATTTGTCGCCCCAGTCCTGGAACTCATAGTGAAGGGCGTCCGGGTGATCCTTTGCCCTGACGACACGGTTGGTCCTGCTCGCGGTGCCGTGCATACGGAACGCGGGTGGAATTATCTTCTCGTATTCGCGGATTATCGCCTCGAACCCGGGCCGGTATTTACCGGCAGGAACCTCCGGGGACCCCATCCGTTCCTTCTTCCGGGCAACAGGAGCGGTTTTTCCGGCAGGTGAACCGGAGCTTTTTCCGGCCGGGAGTGCCCGGTCTTTCAACTGCCGGATGCCGGCGCTGATATCCCGGAATACCCGGACTTCGGCATATCCTTCCGTGAGGGGGATTTTGTCGAGGGTATCGCGGGGGAGGGCGATCTCGTCGTAGCCGATCCGGTGCGATGTGGCCCTCGTGCAGAAAACGCCGCTCGGCCAGCCTTCCGGTACATTGTCCCGGAAGAAGATCACGCTGAGGAAGACCGGGATATTCCACTGGTACGCTGTACGGGCACCGAAGATGCAGGGGAAATTGTTCTCCTGGGACAATGGTTCCCCTTTCGCATAGATCCGGTGGATGAGGTTCAGCCCGATATCAACACCAGGATCCGGGTATTTCGCTGCATCATGATACGGTGCCTTGAGATCATTACATTCGAAGAGATAATACCGGACCCCGTTCAGCGCAAATATCCGGGGGAACCCGGCCTCGTTTTCGAGATGGCCCGGGGCGACAGAAATAAAGGGACCTTCTCCCGGTCCCGGGAAAAATTTCCTTCCGGCGGCAATGATCCCGGTCTTGTCAATCGCAAGCGCGATCTGGTCCCTGTCATAGGGATCCTCTTCGACCGGCCGGTCAAACGAGCCGTCGATCCCCAGCGAGACAATAATCCGCCGGCCTGTTCCCGTGATTTCGCGAACGACCCCTTCACTCACCCATTGGTACAGGCTCCCGGCCGGTTCGTATCCGCTGTGGAACCAGCCGCCGGGAAACAAAATCACGCCGTCCCCGTGGGTCTTCGATACAACCGTCCGGAGGACCTGCATCATCTCTGTCATCCTCATTTCATTCAGGGCGGGATCTTTTTCCTGCTTCAATCCCCATTCCGGTGTCCTGAGATGGGAAGCAAGAAGAATGGTTGCGACAAAAACCGAAGACTGGCGGGGAGGTACTCCAGGGAGTTCCATTCCAGCGGGCACGACCGCCATCTTGTCAGCCAGCAGGCTCCGGAACTTCTCGATATCCACCGGGTTGCCCGGATCCATCCTGCACCACTCCATCTCACCGGCGTACAATCTCACGGTAGCCTGGAACCCTTTGATCTCCGGTAAAAAATCCCGGAGCGTGTCGTACCATGCCCGTTGCTCATCCCGGTAAGGCGGATCGTTGTCACGTTTGTCCATCTTATCGCAATACGCGATCCATCGTTCCTTTGGGTATCCGGTCTTTTTTTCTTCCGGGTACATCTCAAGAGAGATTTTCCGCGGCCCGGTGAAATGCTGGGACTCATCAAATTCCACAACGAAGCCGGGGTTCACAACGAAAAAATCAGCGTCGATGTACCTGGCTTTGACAAAATCCCTGAACCCCCGGTAATCCTGAAGGGCGTTAAATATGGCAGCCAATGGATCCTGAAGGGCCCGTTCTGGATAATACCCGGGCCGCGTACCCAACTCTATCCGGTGGTTACGCCGTACGTCACCAAAGATCGCCCGGAGCATCGCATGTACGGCATCCTTGCAATCAGGACACCGTTCGTTGTGTACCATATCTCACTGAAAATATTTTGCTCAACGATAAAGGGATTGTGTTTTAAATTTTGGCAACCGTCCGAGGCTTCGCCCACGCTGGCCGTGGGGCAGAGCCCCGATGAGCGTCAAATCCTCCTTACCGGAAAACAACCGTACTACCACGGAACCGGTAGACGATCGAGCTAGAAATTTTATATTCCCCGGCGCGAATTCCATACCGTGGGCAACCAGATGTTGTACCACACCAGGAAAAGTTTCACTTCCTTTCCTCTCCCAGCCGGCAGTACATTACGCTCAGATATGGGTGAACGGGGAGAAATGACCTGATCGCTTGCAGGGATCTCCCGAATTCTTTTATCGTGTTAAGTTCCGGAACCGGTAGACGATCGAGCTAGAAATTTTATATTCCCCGGCGCGGATTCCATATCGTGGGCAACCAGATGTTGTACCACACTAGGAAGAGTTTCACTTCCTTTCCTCTCCCAGCCGGCAGCACATTACGCTCAGATATGGGTAAACCGGGAGAAATGACCTGATCGCTTGCAGGGATCTCCCGAATTCTTTTTTCGCGCTAATTATCCGGAATTGGTAGACGATCGAGCTAGAAGCATTAAATGCCCCGGAGTGAATCCTCCCGCGTGGACATGCCAGAGTGTCCCAAAACAGTAAGAGTGGGTTCACCAGGCGACGAACATCGCTGGACCCGATCCCGCCCGCAGGCATGTGAATATTATCTTCCAATCCTATGAGGTTTTCCCGTGCCTTCGAGCGAAGCGTCTGGAAAAACTTTACAGAGGTAATGAAAACATGAGCAAAAAGAAACGCGGCGTCATCCTGCTGGCATTGCTGCTGGCGGCGATGGCAATGGTACCGTGCGCAAGCGCGGGAGAACAAAATGAAAATGCCTTAATAACTGATGAAATCGCTGCTATGGCAGTAGATAGTAATTCAGTTCAAATGCCGCAACTTCATTACAATTCAACCCAGCCGGGTATCATTCTCACCAATGAACTGGTCCTTGATGCAGATGTGAAAACCGATCAGATCAAAAAGGAGATTGAATCATCACAGGCTCCGGTTATTACCGGGATACCGTTTGGCGCAATCGTCCATCATTCAGCGGATGGTGTTACAACGGTATTCGACTCAACCGGTGAACAATTATTCTCTGCAGAGGATTCAAAATCAGCGATGGTTAATACACCCAACGAGCCTCTCCCTGCAACATCGGTATTCGAGGTTCCGGACAAATCGTTGATCGTGGAGAATAAAAGTATAATCAATGTATTTTATGAAAAAAATCGTATTCTGACAATCATAACTGATCCTGCAATTGGCAGGAAATCCATCATTGCCCGACAACAGAGCCTGGACCGATGGATAGAATATGGGGAGACAGCTTCTATTACGACAGTTGGACAATTTTCAGCACGATGGAATGTACCAAAAAGCCCCACGCTGGTCCATCAATATACTCCCGGATCCTCTCTCGATGGGACGGTATCCACCGTCTGGAACGGCCTGGAAACTTCAAGCGGGAATTATCTCCTTCAACCGGTACTTGAATGGTATGTAAGGGATACTGCAACGTCCCCCTACCCGACGATTGCAAACTGGAGTATTGCAACCTGGTGGGTGCCACCCGGCAACGGAATCCATTCTACAAGAAGATATGGTATTCCCTCCACGGGAGAACTGATTCTTCCCGGGCACCAGGTCCAGGGAAATATGATGCATTCCGGGGCAATCTGGTTTGGCGCAATATCTGATTTATCGTTAGGAGTCAGTTCAACATTATTCCTCGATACAACACAATCAGACCAACTAACATACCAGAATCTCAGGGCATTTACCGTTCTGGAAGGATGGAATCCTTATCTCCTGTCTCCGTCATCCTATGATTATCGTTATATTCCGGGCCCGGTAACATTTGGGAATATCGTGATTAATGATATAGATGGAAATAATGCGATTCCGGCCTCAATACCTGCAACCATCAACAGCGCTACATGGAATCCAACGAATTATGGCCTTTCAGTCACTAATTCAGCATGGCCAACATCAATCACTCTGACTACCGGTAATATTTAAACCAAAACCATTTTTTCCAAATATCCCAGATTCTCTGAAAAACAGCTGACCAGAATAATGTTAACAATTCAGGAAAACCGTATGAGACCGACTATCATCCTTGCAGTGTTACTTTGCATAAGTATAACCGGAATTGTGAGTGCTGGAACATCCAGTTACGAGACCTGGACTGAAATTTCAGGTAACGCAAGTTTCAGCCCCCGTGAATCTCATAGTGTTACCGTCTTTGATAACCGCCTCTGGGTGATTGGCGGCAGGGTTGATCCGAGTGACCTGGCCAACGATGTCTGGTCATCATCCGATGGAAAAAACTGGTCCCTGGAAACCGTGCATGCAGGGTTCAGCCCCCGGACATACCATAGCGTTGTGGTTTTCAACAACAAACTCTGGGTCATCGGGGGTAGTTCAATCGATGGTTACATGAACGATGTCTGGTCATCCCCGGATGGGAGAGCCTGGACGCGTGAAACGGAACATGCGGGCTTTAGTCCCCGCTGCCGCCATGGTGTTACCGTTTTTGATAATCGTCTCTGGACAATCGGTGGGAGTCACCTGGAAAATGGTTTTGATGTATTCACAGACGATGTATGGTCTTCGGCTGATGGGAAGAAATGGAACCTGGAAACAGATCATGCAGGATTCGGGCCGCGCTGGGGTACGGGAGCCGTGGCATTTGATAACCGTCTTTGGGTGCTGGCGGGAAATTTAACGAGTGATGTCTGGTCATCCCCGGATGGAAAAAACTGGACGCTTATCGATGGGAGCGCCCCATTCAGCAGTACTGGTTACAACGGGGTCACCGTTTTTGGAAACAAGCTCATTGTAGTCGGGAATTTTTTGGAAGGACATGGTTTTACTAACGATATCTGGTCATCTCCTGATGGAAAAGAGTGGAGTTTCGAAAAGGTGAACGGGGATTTTGGTGTCCGGCCCGGTAACAAAGTTGTGGCCTTCAACAACGGTCTGTGGGCTATCGGGGGTTTTGATTCCCTCAGGAGCGGTCGGGATAAAAACGATGTCTGGTATATCCCGCTTACGGTTCAAACCACGGCAACAACGGTTCCGCCCACGTCAGCCAAACCCTCTCCGGTGCCTGATGCTTCAGCGGCAACGCCCCAGGCAGGTATCGATCCTCTCACGACGGGTATTAGTCTTCTCATCCTCATCGTGACAGGGTACTGCGTAAAACGGAAGTTTTGATGGATGAATCTCTATCGCACGTATGAATGAGCTCCCCGTTGTATCATCCCGTCCGTAGATGATTGCGTTAGAAACCTTATATCTCCCGGCACGGATTCGCTTAGTGTGGGCAACCAGATGTTATTCCACACTCCGGAAGAGTTTTTCCATTCGAGTCTTACAGTATTATCGAAGTCAGGAATTCGAATTGAAAGTTCAACAACTCAAGGATAATGAAAGTACTTTTAATTATAAGTCAACGATAAGAGGGGACCTCGAAAAATTTTCATTTTTCCGGATTGTTCCACCACGAGCTTCGGCATCGGATAATCCTAAAAAATATGATATTAGACCGAATATGCCCGTGAAATCGAATCGCGACGAAATTTCCTACAATGAAGATATCGTTGTTTTCCAAGCCTCCGATGATAATACTATGAAGCGTATCAGTTCTGATGACCTGATCACTTTTTGCGAGGTCAAAAATCTTGAATCTCATCCGGAAATGCTGGCGAATTTTATTGGTCTGGTTCATGAAATTTCTCCGGATCTTCTTGAGGGGCCCAATGAAATGCCAGGACAGCACCCGGCCCCAGCATTAATGGCAGCGAAAAAAAGCAGTACAAACGTAAACGTTTTAAAAAACCGGATGGAAAGCCGGTATACTGTCAATTTTTTCCTGAATTATGAGAATAATTCAGGAGCACTACTTAATGGAAAAAAAATTTGTGAATAAAATCAAACATTTTTGCTCTGCAGAGCTCATTTCATGGAGGTTGAAAAGAGTCGGAATTGACTAAAAGATCTAAGGTACGGTTATCTATATCCTCGAAGAAATGGATAGAATCCGGGAATCTCTGGGACTCACGTCAAATCCTCACTTCCCCACCGCATCCCCGCTCGCCACCATCCTCTCGATGAATTCATTCGATGATGAGTACGTCACGATTAGGATATCCGACGCACGGGTCAGCGCAACATACAGAAGCCGCTCCTCATGCTCGCGGTCGGAACCGGCACGAGGCCCGAACTCATCGGCCTACCTCACGATGACGCCACGGTACTGGAGGCCCCTGGCCGATGTAACAGTCTGGACCTTCAGAGACTGCTCGAAAACCTTCGTGTAGGATCTAAGTATCTCTCATGAAAAATCACTAAAATAGAATCCAAAAATATATCGTGGGATACTCGGTATGTATCTTTGATAACATGACATTAAATCCGGCTCCACGAGAAGCTTTACCGGTAGGACTCGCTACCCAGTTATTGCCCAGTGAATTGGTTTTTTACTTTTCTTATATCTCCTATAAAGGGGGATGTCTCAGCAGCTCGAGTAAGGATGAACACTGGATTGCCCTGACAAATAAACGAGTTCTGTACAAAGCAAAAGTCACTGAAACCGAGAAGACTATTGAAAAAGAAGGTGTATTACCGATCGACAAAATTTCCTTTATTGAAGTTACCGATGTGAGAGAAACGAAGGGATGTAATAGCGTCCAGTACTATGCTCTTAGAATTAGTACTTCAGGAGGAACGATCGTTCTTCCGGTCCCAACAAGAGATAAAGGGAATGAAATCCGGAATACATTCCAGCACATCATAGAAGAACTGAATATCAAATTACAATGATGAAAATCTTTTTTCCCCCCCTCAATAACCTGGCGATTTTCTCTATCCGGCAATATCAGGAGTGTACAAAAAACAAACGTCACAAGTGCTTGTATTATCCATCTTGTTCAAATTATGGAATAATGGCGTACGAAAAATATCCTTTCACTACAGCAACAATAAAACTTATAAAACGATTACGTGATTGCCATCCTTTCTCGAACCGGTCATATTTAGATTATCCATGATTTGAATCAATGAAATGGGATTCTGATGACAGTATTATGTTACCGAACGAAAAAGGGAATTGATTGAAATGAACCGGGAAGAACATATTTTTATTGGAATTGTCATTTTTTTTGTGTACAATTTTTTCAATAATACAATCATTAATGCTGTTCTTAATCCGACCATTGGATTTTCAATTGGTACTTCATGGCTGATAGGTGTCATAATCGCGGTGATTGGTTCAGTGATCCCGGACATCCTTGAACCGGCGACACATTGGACACATCGTAGTACCTTTCACAGCCGAATAACATTAGGATTTACCGGGAAAATTTTTGCTGCAACCGCCATCATCGGCCTATTTACACCTATATTCTTTTACATATCATGTTTTTTTCTTGGGTATGAATTTCATCTCCTGGCCGATAGCACCACAACTGTCGGGCTTCCGTAAAAAGAACGATAAAATCCAATTCAACCCTGTCTAAAAAAAAATTTTGATTTAAATACGGGGCTAGCCCACGCGGCAAGGGGCGGAGCCCCGATGAGCGTCAAATCCCCGTAATCATTTCCCACCATCTTTTTCCTCCCCCGCACCAATCTACGATCTGAATGCCCCTCAACCCCCCCGGGAAACCGCAATAAAAACCTGCGGCCTCCAGCTCGTCCTCGCCGGCCCCGGTTCCGGCAAAACAAGAGTCATAACAGAAAAAATCCTCCATCTCATAGACAACGGCACCCCCCCAGAGCAAATCCTGGCCCTCACCTTCTCGGAAAAAGCCGCCGCCGGGATGAGCGAGAGAACCAGCAGAGACCCAACCTCAATGGAGAAATCCACACCTTCCACTCGTTCTGCAACCAGATGCTAAAAAGAGAACGTGCTCGCGAGCGGCATCCCGGTCCCGGGCGGGATCATCAGCAAGACGGTCTGGGGCCTGCGGAATATCGATGCGTTCGGGTTCAAACATATAAAAGTAGGAAACAATTCAGCGGAAGTGATCAAGGCGGTCATCGACGGGATCAGCGCATTCCGGGACAAGCGAATCACGCCGGCAATCCTCAACGATTATCTCCAAAAGAAGAAGACGGCAGACGTCCCCGCCGAGGAGCGGGAGTACCTCGGCCTGCCCGAAGACCTGCTGAAGGTGTACAACTATCCCGGACATCACTTTCACACCGCTGACCGGGCTTCTTATCCTCACCATCAGATAATAACAGAATCATTTATTGATTCCGGAAGAAAACGGTGAATCTGGAGGTCTGGAGTGAAAGTCTATCTTGATGTCTGCTGCCTGTGCCGGCCATTTGACGATCAGCTCATTCCGAGAATCCGGTATGAAAGTGAAGCAGTTATTGCAATCCTGAACCGGTGTTCACGGGACTGGGAACTGGTCTGGAGTTCCGCAATCACCTATGAGATTGCCAAAA
>JBAZHD010000019.1:0-38450 GCA_041652515.1 Methanoregula sp. | reverse complement strand
GTCCCGGCAGGACCTTGTCGCGGGTATGCGGGCGGGTATGGAGGGGATGATCGCCACCGGGACCGCAGGGTGTGCCGATTTCCGTGAAGGGGGCTCAGAAGGCGTCCTCGCGCTCAAAGAAGCTGCCGAGGGACTGTCATTTGTACCGTTCGTGTTCGGCCGGGACGGTGGCGAGACCATAGCCGGGGGTCTTGGAATCAGCAGCGTGCGGGACGTGCCGGATACCGAACAACGTGTTCAGGACGCGAGACGTGCGGGAAAAAAGATCGCGTTCCACGCGGGTGAGCGGGATGATGCGGATATCGATGCTGCACTCCCCTATGAGCCGGACCTTCTCATCCACATGACGCACGCAACAAAAAAACAGCTTCGAGTATGTGCCGAACAGGAGATCCCGATCGCGGTCTGCCCAAGATCCAACTGGACACTCGGGGTCGCATCCTCCGCACGCCATCCCCCGCTGGCCCTTATGGAAGAGCTTGGCTGCACGATCTGCCTGGGAACGGATAATGTAATGTTCGTCCCGCCGGACCTGTTTTCCGAGATGGCATTTGTCTCAACCGTATACAAGCTGACACCAGCAGCAGTGCTCCGGGCAGCAGTCCGGGGCTCGGCCCTGTTCGGCCCGTCGTTTTTTATCCGGGAAGGTGGCCGGGCCAACCTGTTTGTTGTGGATCCGGCCCGGTCGGCCCTGCACTTCTCGCGCGATCCGCTCGCAACGCTTGCGAAACGGCTGAATTCAGCCGCAATCAGGACAAACGTTTTTAGTTTGTAAATCCAACAAAAAAGGCATGTTTGTTTTGGGTGATGCCGGTGTTTACTAATATCCTTGTTGCGATCGATGGATCGGACGCAAGCCAGCGCGCGTTTATCCGGGCCGTGGAGGAGGCAAAGGTATGGAATGCCAGGCTCCACGTCATTTATATCGTGGAGACGGGGCTGTTCTCCTCATTACCTGCTGACAATACCGTGGAAATCATGTACCGCGTCCTGGAAACAGAAGGAAATACGGTTCTTGAAAAGGCAAAAAAATATGCAACAGACAATGGGGTCACCGTAATTACGCATATGAAACAGGGACATGCCGGGAGCGAGGTTGTCTCCCTCGCCGAAAAAGAAATAATTGACCTTATCATGGTTGGTTCCCATGGCAAGAGTCAGGCTGACCGCCTTTTTATCGGCAGTGTCAGTACCTACATCGTCAGCCACAGTAAAGTCACAACCATGGTGGTGAGATCATAACAGCAATGATTGTCAAAGACTACATGACTTCCGACGTTGTTCATGTTGAGATTCCCGGAAACCGCGATGATGTCCTGAAAATCCTCAAACGCACAGGCATCTCCGGGGTCCCGGTCATCAAGCACAAGAAGCTCGTAGGTATCATCACAAGAAAAGACCTGCTGCGTAAACCCGAAGAGACCCAGCTTGGCCTCCTGATGACCGCAAAACCTCTCACGATCGGACCGGATACTGAGGTCAGCGAAGCAGCCCGCATCCTTGTTACGAAGAAGATCCGCCGCCTGCCGGTAGTGGAAGACGGGCACCTTTTAGGCCTGCTCTCGGTCGCAGACCTCGTCCATGCCATTGCCCAGAAGAAGATCAAGGACGAAATTAAGGATATCTATACAAGCCAGACCTTTGCCCTCTGGGAAGAGACCCCGTTACCGGTTGTCGGCAGAGTCATGGAAATATCCGGTGTCGATGCGATACCGATCCTCGATGCCGAGAACAAACTGCAGGGAATCATTTCCGAACGTGACCTGATCCGTAACTCCAGCATCGAGGATAGTGTCGGCGTTTCCGACTTCTCGAACGGCACGGACGATGACGAGTGGACATGGGAAAGTATCCGGGACAACCATACCATCAGTTTCGGAATCTCCAAAGTCCAGCTCCCGAACCGGCCGGTCAAGCTTGCCATGGTCAAGAATGTTGTCGCGGTCCCGGCAAATGCCGAGGTCAGCGAATGTGCACTCAAGATGCGGCGTGCACGTGTCGATCAGCTGCCCGTCGTCAACGGTGACAAGCGTCTCGTGGCCATGCTCTATGACCGCGAGCTTATCCGGGCCCTCTGCAACGATGGGTCCGAATAAAAACCTTTAAGTTTTCTGATATCACCTAATACTTTAATACGCTTTTAAGACAGTTTAAGCGTCCATTTGTTTTTGGGAGTTACTATGGCTGAACAGGTACAGGAGTCCATGAAGGGAACAACCACGCTCGGCATTGTTTTTGCCGAAGGGGTAATCCTCGCCACCGAGAAGCGGGCGACCATGGGCTACATGATCGCGAGCAAGAAAGCAAAAAAGGTCTACCAGGTAGCAGAACGTATCGGCATGACAACAGCCGGGGGTGTTGGGGATGCCCAGCAGCTCGCCCGCATCCTGACCGTTGAATGCAACCTCTACCAGATCCGCAGGTCGCGGCCCATAACGGTCGGCGCTACGGCAACCCTGCTCTCGAATTACTTAAACCAGAACCGTTATTTCCCGTACTATGTCCAGCTGCTTGTCGGCGGTGTGGACGAGCACGGACCAAGCGTCTATTCCGTTGATGCAATGGGCGGTGCAACGAAAGAAGAGGAGATCGTTGCAACCGGCTCCGGCTCACCCATGGCATACGGTGTACTCGAGGACCGGTTCAAAAAGAACATGACCGAGGACGAAGCGATCGACATCGCGGTCCGTTCGCTGAAATCCGCCATGAAACGCGATGCGGGTTCCGGCGAAGGGATACAGGTTGTTGTGATTACAAAAGACAGGTACGATGTGTTAGGCGAAGACGCTCTCAAGAAGTATCTTGCCAAGACCAGTGCATAATCTTTTTTTAGGACGACTTTTTTATGCAAATTGAAGAACGGCTCAAAGAGCTCAAAGACAAGATTAACGAGAAAGTGCCCCATGGCATTACGGTGACGCAGGTCGAGTTCGAAGGACCCGAACTGGTCATTTATACTGACGACCCGAAACGGTTCGCTGATGAAGCGGATCTCATCAAGATCCTTGCCCGCGACCTGAGAAAAAGGATCGTGGTCCGGCCGACCGTACTGGAAGACCCCGAGAAGGCGTACAACGAGATCAAGGCCGTTGTCCCGGAAACTGCCGGTATTACGGACATCTTTTTTGATGCCGATACCGGTGAGGTGCTGATCGAGGCAGAAAAGCCCGGGGTGGTCATCGGCAAGAACGGGACAACGCTCCGGGACATTACCCGCCATATCGGGTGGACACCCAAGGTGGTCAGGACACCACCGATCGAGAGTTCCACGGTCAAGCAGATCCGCCAGTACCTCCGGTCGGTTAACGAGGAGCGCAAGCAGTTCCTGCGGACCATCGGGCGGAGGATCCACCGGGATATTCCCGGCAAAGAGGAAATGGGCAAGGACGCCACGAAAAAAGACCAGTGGATCCGGGTCACCATGCTCGGCTGTTGCCGGGAAGTCGGCCGTGCCGCATTCCTTCTGACCACACCGAACAGCCGGGTCCTGATCGACTGCGGGGAAAAACCGGATAACTCCGGGGGCACCCCCTACCTCTACGTGCCGGAGATCCACCCGCTCGCCTCGCTTGATGCAGTCGTCCTCACCCATGCCCACCTTGACCACTGCGCCCTGATCCCGCTGCTCTATAAGTACGGGTACGAAGGCCCGGTCTACTCAACGCCCCCGACACGGGACCTCTCGGCCATGCTCCAGCTCGATTATCTTGACGTGATCAACAAGGAGGGCAGGAAGATCCCCTACTCCTCGCAGGAAGTCAAAACCTACATCCAGCATTCCATTACACTCAACTACGGCAGCGTGACCGACATCGCACCGGACATCAAGCTGACATTCCACAATGCCGGCCACATTCTCGGCTCGGCTATTGCGCATTTCCATGTCGGGGACGGGATGTACAACATCGCCTTCACCGGCGATTTCAATTACGCGAAGAGCCGGCTCTTCAACCCGGCCATCAACCAGTTTCCCCGGCTCGAAGCGCTTTTTATGGAGAGCACCTACGGAGGCTCCAATGATTTCCAGCAGCCGCGGTCGGAAGCCGAAGGGCTCCTGTACGAGACTATCAACAAGGTCCTCCAGCGGGGCGGGAAAGTCATCATACCGGCCTTCTCCGTAGGGCGCTCACAGGAAGTCATGCTCGCCCTTGAGGAAGGTATGCGCCTTGACAAGATCCCGAAAGTCAAGATCTACCTTGACGGGATGATCCGCGAAGCGACTGCCATCCATACCACATACCCGGAATACCTGAACACCGAACTCCGGAACCTGATCTTCCGGGAAGGCATGAACCCGTTCCTTGCCGAGTGTTTCCAGCAGGTGGACAGCCAGGATCTCCGGGAGAAAGTGATTGCCGGCGATCCCTGTGTCATCATTACAACCAGCGGCATGCTGAACGGCGGGCCGGTCATGGAATACCTCCTGAATCTGGCGCAGGATGAGAAGAATGCGCTGGTCTTTGTCGGGTACCAGGCCGACGGCACGTACGGCCGGCGCATCCAGAAAGGCTGGCGCGAGGTGCCGATGGGGCGCAAGGGAACCATCACCATCAACCTCGAGATTATCACGGTTGACGGGTTCTCGGGCCACTCCGACCGCCGGCAGCTGATGAACTACATCGGCCAGATCCAGCCGCGTCCGGAGAAGATCTTCTGCATCCACGGCGACGAGAATAATACGATCGATCTTGCAAGTTCTATCTACAAACGTTATCACATCGAGACGCACTCACCCATGAACCTTGAGACCTACCGCATGCTCTGACGCTGTGGTCTCTATGAAAAATTCCTTTACTCTTTTTTCCGGAATTTTTCTTGTAATGGCGCTTTCTAACGCGATTGTCCCGGTCCTCCCGGCCTATGCCGGCAGTTCCTCGCTTCAGGGCGCGATCTATGCTGCTTATTTTCTCGGGGCATTTCTCTGCACGCTGCCGGCAGGAATGCTCTCCGATCGTTTCGGCCGTGTCCCGCTGATCCGGGCCGGCTTGGTTTTCACCGTCGCGAGTGGCATGCTCCTGTCCCTGACCATTGCACCGTACCTGGTACTAGTTCTCCGGTTTATCGAAGGGATTGCCGCCGGGTGTTTTGTTGCTGCTGCCATGTCCTCGATCAATTCCCGGGATGACCACGAGAAGATGAGCGGGTATTATATGGCCTGTTTAAACGCCGGTCTTGTCACAGGGCTCCTCCTTGCCGGATGGCTGGCACAACACAGCGGGGACCCGGCAATGGGCATCCTGCTCTTTGCACTACTCACGCTTATTCCGGCCGCGATGAGTTTCTTCATCCGAGATGCCGGATACCATGCAGGTCCATTCAGCCCGGATGTATTCTTATCATTTGTGAAGAGTTACCGCTGGCTCTGGCTCTCTTCGATCATCCTGGTCGGAATCACCGGCGTTATCAGTTCGCTCTACCCACAGTTTTCCGGGGCTTCCCCGGAGTCACTCGGGTACTGGATGGCCGGTATGAGTGTTGCAACGATTGGCGCCGTACTGGTTGCCTCCCGGGCATCGCTGCCACCGGTCCCTGCTATCCGCTGGTCAGCCGTACTGATGGCTGCGGGCGTCCTGTATGCATTCGTCTACCCATGGGGATTTGCTATGCTCGGGGCACTGGCCGGTATTGTCATGATCGCGCAAATGGCGATCCTCTCAAAAGAACAGGAGCACCAGGGCATCGTGATGGGGCTCTTCTCCACCACCAGTTATCTGGGGATGGCAATACTCCCGTTCATTGCGGGGATCTTAACTGATATGGCCGGGTTTTTTTTTGCATTCTCTCTCACCGCGTTCTTTGCTATCCTGGTCGCTCTCACCATGGGCCGGGATCCGGTCCCGGACAGGGCACCATAATCCCCGGTATGCAAAAAACCAACAGATTCATCTGCGATCAAAGGAAATTTCGTCATGAGATTATGAGACCCAAAATCCCGATCCTGCTTCTTCTCTTTTTACTCCTGATCATCCCGGCGGTTTCCGCCGAAGACGTCCAGGAGTGGTACATGAAAGGACAAAATGCCGTGACAGTAGGTGACTACTCCGCGGCAGTTACCTACTATTCCAAAGCAATCCAGATGGACAAGAACTATGCCTCGGCCTATGCCGGCCGGGCTACGGCGCTCAACATGCTGGGGAAGTATAACGATGCCATCGCATCCGCAGAATCCGCACTTGCCATCAAACCCATGGACGCGGTAGCCCTGAATGCCCGGGCATTGGCATTTTTCAAACTCGGGCAGTATGAAGATGCAATAGCCGCGTACGACAATCTCTTCATTGTGGAGCAGAACCGTAAAGAGGCCTACTGCAACCAGGCATACGCGTACCTGATACTCAATGATACCACTGCCCGGGCGTTCGTCGCGTTCGACCGCTGTACGCTGCTCGATTCCGAGAATTTCGAGGCATGGAACAACAAAGGCCTCGCCATGATGCACGCCGGGAAATATGATGCAGCACTCTCCGCATTCGACCGTGCCACGTATATCACCATCAAGAATGCCACGGTCTGGAACAACAAGGGCGAAACACTCGTCGCACTCGGAAAACCCACCGATGCACTCGAATGTTTCAACAAGGCACTGGGCATCGACCCGAACTATGCCGAGGCAAAAGCGAACAAAGAAAATGCAACTGGTAAGCAGCAGTCGTTCACGATCATCGGCACAATCATACCAAAAGAGACCATCAGCCGTATCGGGACCCTCTACACAACAAAACCACCGGCAACGAAGGTGACGAAGGTTATCACGCAGGTCATACAGCCTGAAGACACGATACCGGCGGATATGATCGAGACGCCCCTCCCGAAGAAGACAACCTATTCACCCATCTCACCTGTTACCATACTCGGGGCACTTGCGGTTGTCGCGGGTATTATTGCGGTGATGAGGAGAAAGTAATAATTTTTAGTGATTGTGTAACATCCACCAAAATTTCGATAAACCTGAAACAAAAATTTACATTGCCGCTCTTGGGGGCTCTGGCAAGTCTCCGCCCCCGCCGCTCGGGCATCCCCCGGTTGCGATAGTGCCGTATTACCTGTACTTGTGAGTGCGCCTGATACAGGTAATACCGAGGAATCGCAATGCGCCCCGTCCCCCTCGGGGGACTGGCGGCGCAAGAGGGGGGCTACATTTTTTGTGTTCTCCGGAGCGCAGATCCTAAAACATAATCCTGAATCGGCTCAATACTAACCATGGGTTAGTGGTGGACTTTACCGAATCACCTAATTTTTTTAACCCGGGGTTCCCTTTTTTCTGATTACTTGCGTGATATCGAGTCACTTTGCACTAATTATTACGAGCGTTCCCCATTCATCTCCTCATACCGCTCCATCAAACCCCGGTATACAAGCGCTGCTTTTTCAAGCGACTCGATAGTAACCCGCTCGTTCACCGCATGCAGGCTCGTAATCTCCCCGGGGCCGTATTCGATCACGTTGAACCCGCGGAGCCGCAGATGACGGGCGTCGCTTGCTGCCCACTGGACAATGGGAAAGACTTCCCCCCCCCACACTTTCCTTACTTCGGCGCAAGTAGTGGTGACAATTGTGCTTGCGGGATCGGTCATCGAGGGATTGTGGGATTCCTCAAGGCGGATCTTCGCATTCTTCGCATGAGCCATGATGTCCGACTTGAGGTCAGGTATCGCACATCCCCATGGCACCCTCATCTCAAGCTCAAGAACGCAGTGCTCTGCAACAACATTAGCCTTTTCACCACCGTGTATCGTCCCGGGATTATAGGTGATATGCCGGAGAATATCACGGACTTCCGGGAGGTTAAACTCCTTTTTAAGCACGTCGGCAGAACGTGTCAGGATCTCTTCAAGGCCCGTACTCACCGGATAGTCCTTCTTATGCAGATGGTGGACATACTCAATGAGCGCCATCGCTTCCATGATTGCACTCACACCAACTGCCGGGTAGAGCGATCCATGTGCCGGTACTCCGGTAAATTCAAGTTCGAGCCGACACAGCCCTTTCTGTCCAATAGCGGGATGCAGGGATGGCGTGGGTTCTGCGATCAGGCAGTCACAGGGAGTAAGTACACCGTCCGCAAGGAGCCGGCGGGTGCCATTCTCCCCTCCGGTCTCTTCGTCGCAGACAAAGACAAGTGTTGCCGGGAGATCGTGGCCGGCATTGACGATGGCTTCGCATGCCGAGAGGATTGAGGCACACCCGCCTTTCATATCGGTGGAACCGCGCCCGTGGACGTACTTGTTATCGATCCTCCCCGAGAACGGGGGGTACGCCCACGCTGCATCGCGTGCCGGTACGACATCGACATGGCCGCACAGGATGAGGCTTTGGCCAGTATTTTGGGTGACCAGGTTACACATCCCCCCGGCATTACCGGACACATGAGAATGTATCCCGATTGTTTCAAGAAAAGCCCGGATATATTCGATAACCTCTGCGGTACTGCCGGGGGGATTTTCGCTCCTGATCCTGACGAGATCCGAACAGATCCGACTGACGTGCATGGTTATATCACCGGGGATATCAGGAGACCTTGCTGAGGTATTCTTTGAAAAGCACGCTCAGCGACGCGTCGTCATACAGGCTTTTTAAGAATTCCGGCTCAAAGAACTCATCGATAACCGCGTAGAAGAAATCGGGGGGAAGCGGACTCTTGCTACCGGGATCGGGCACGATCCGGAAACTGCGGTAGCTTGCCGGGTCTTCGGTATCGTAAATCATCTGCCAGAGGGACGGCAGCTTTGCAAACTTCTCGGGCCTGTTCTCGCGAATCCAGTTGATAAAACCGGGGAACTTTGCCCGGTCCCCTTTCTTTTCCTCGTCAATCCGCCAGCGCATGTATTCAGCGCCCATGATATTTTTCGGGGACTCGTAATTGTAGGTGTAGAGGCTTGCGGTATAATCAATATGGGCGAGCGAGTCGATAAAGTAGAAATAAAGCACTTTATGAAAACTCCCGGTATCGTGGAGCATCAGGGATTTTTCATACAGGTGGTTGAGAACCGGTATGAACTCGTTATCATCCTGCATATCCTGTTAGTTCGCAACGGCATCGTAAATATATTCCCCTGATACATACGATCCCGGAGCGGAAAAACATCGGATCCGTTGTATGAACATCAGGTGTAAAATGGCTGACGCCGGTGGACTGCTTCAATAAAAAGGTCTTCGAGTTCCCTGCCGGATTTGCCCCGGATATCCACGTGGTTGTCCGTCCGCAGCAGGCACGGCTTGAGTTTCCCGTCTGAGGTAAGCCGGAGGCGGTTGCAGAACGCACAAAACTCGGTGTTATGGAGCGGCCGGACCACTTCCACCTCGGCCCCGTCAAGGCAATACTTTTTCCGGTGGTGCATACGGCGGGTGATGATCTGTTTTGACCGTGATGCAAGGGAGTTCTCAAGACCGTTCAAGTCCCCGTGATAATCGCAGTCATTGAAATTCATCAGTTCTATAAGCTGGAGTACGAGATCCCGGTTGCCGCGGACGTACGCGAGAAAATCATCGATCTCGTTGTCGTTAATCCCTTTGAGTACCACCATGTTGAGCTTCACAGGAGTCAGGCCGGTAGCAATGGCTGCATCAATCCCTTCCAGCACATCGGAGAGCCGGTCTGTGCCGGTGATCTTCTTATACGTTTCCGGGTTGAGACTGTCAATACTCACATTCACCCGCCGGAGACCGGCCTGTTTGATATCGGCAGCGAGCCCTGCGAGGAGCGTCCCGTTGGTGGTGATGGAGGATTCCATGCCCGCAGGGACAGATCTGATGATCTCAATAAGATCCGGCCGGAGCATCGGTTCTCCACCGGTAAATTTCACGCTCCGGATACCAAAGCCGGCAGCAACGCGGAGGACTTCGGCAATCTCTGCCGCTGACAGGGGAGCTTTCGGATCATTTTCTCCTTCCCGGTGACAGTAGATGCAGGAAAGGTTGCATTTCGGTGTCAGGCTGACCCGCAGGTTGCTGACAGGGCGGTTAAATGAGTCCTTGAGCGTCATTCTTGGTCGTAGGTGCCGATAAAGTTCTTCGCAACGATATACAGTTCCGTACTGCCCTTTCGGGTAGACTTGGTGTTACAGGTTTTTACAGAATAAAAATGTTTTTTACAATCTGCATACAGTTCGGGAAAGTCCGTCCCCTGAAAAGATTTGATAGCGAAATTTCCGCCCTGCTTTAAGACTTTACACGCAAATGCAAGTGCCTGTTCGTTCAGCTCGATGATCCGCGCCTGGTCATAGCTTTTATGACCGGATAGTTTTGGGGATGCATCGCACAGGACAACGTTCACGAGGGGAACCTTTTCTTTTACGAGAGCGATCACTGCCGGATCGTTGATGTCCCCTTCGATGGTCTCGACACCCGCAAGTTCTCCGATCGGATTAAGATCGATCCCAAGAACCTGGGCAGTCGTGAGAGTCCGCTCTACCTGGAGCCAGCTCCCGGGGGCAGCCCCGAGGTCGACGATATTATCCGTAGGCCGGATAATAGAGAATTTTTTCTGAATCTCCATAAGTTTGTACGCGGCACGCGAGCGGTATCCCTCGTGCTTTGCCCGCAGGTAAGTCTTGTCCTGTCCCCATTGTGATCCCATTATTTGTCTCGTTCTCCGGAAAAGTTCTGGGTTAAACCCAAAACACTATAATTAAAGTATGACGATATACTGTATAAGACAGTTTGTTAAGGGGTAAGCGATGTTAAAGGCAACTATAGACGCAGACATATTCAGGGAAGCAATCGATGCGATCTCGGCTCTCATCCCTGAGTGCCGGCTTCATACGGACGAAACGGGCATTTCAACACGTGCAGTCGACACGGCAAACGTCGCAATGGTCGCACTCACCCTCAAGAAAGAAGCGTTCGATACGTTCAAGGCAACCAACAGCCAGCTTGGCATAGACCTGATGAAGATGAAGAATATCTTCGGCATGGCCGGAAAGGGCGACCTGATCAGCATCGAGATGGCCGACAATGCGCAGAAAATGTCGGTTTCCGTGCATGGCTACCATTATTCCATCACGCTCCTTGACACGAACACGATAAGAAAAGACCCGAACCCGCCCACTATCAGCCTCCCGGGTAAGATCGTGATCAAGGGCGACGACCTGAACAACGCGATGAAAGCAGCCGCAGTGATTTCGGACAAGATCGCGCTTGGGATCAACCCGAAGGACCAGACATTTTACCTGGTTGCGGAAGGTGACACGGACCATATCCGGCGGGAATTCTCAAAAGACGAGCTGGTATCCCTCACCCCGGTGGAAGCGCGCTCGCTCTTTTCCCTTGACTACTTAAAGGATATGGGCAAAGTCATGAGCAAGGCAGCCGAAGTCGAGATCTTCCTTGGGGTCGACCACCCGGTCCGGTTCTCGTTTGACATTGCAGGCGGGAACGGGCATGTCGAGTACCTTCTCGCACCGCGGATTGAGGCCGACTGATGGATTATTCTCCATCAGCAAAGGAACTTTCCCATTTTCCCTTTTTAAAAAAAGCACAGGACCATATCAAAAAATCGTTCCCTCCCATTGACCAGTTGTTGAAAGAGGAGAAGGGGACTCATTTAACCAGGCTTGCGGTAACAAGGATCAACCAGGCGCTGGCATCAAAAAAAACCATTGCCGCACATTTCCAGCACCGTGACGATGAGGAGATCGCAAGCTACGTTCTGGCAAGGATCATTGTCTCCTGCATACAGGACAAGCAGCTGTATGACCGGCTTACCCGGTACGAAGCTGAACGCGCTTATTATTTCCTAAATTCCGAGACCGGCTCGGAATCGGAAAAAGGCTGGAATGAGAATGCTGTCCTTGATGACGACCAGAACAGCCGGATCGCAAGCTACATTGCGGCGGAATTCCGGATCGATCTCTCCAAAGACCGGATGCCGCTTGCAGATTATGTTGAGATCGTGTCCGTATTACATGAGGAGCGATTCAAGCTCGTGAATCGCCGTGTCCGTAAGGGGTACGTCGAGATCAAAAAAGAAGAACTCCTCGAACTCCTCCGCGAACGGATCCGGGTCATCCTCCGAAGGGACCTTCCCTATAATGTCCCGAAAAATATCTGCCAGCAGCTATCCCCCGTTGGCGAATCGATAAAGAAGGAATACCAGGAGCAGATGCTCCAGCAGTTCGGGTCTATCGAAGAGAGCGCGTTTCCGCCCTGCATGCAGGCCCTGATCACGGCCCTGACTGCCGGGGTCAACCTCACTCATGCCGGGCGGTTTGCCCTGACCACGTTTGTGCACACGGTTGGAATGGACGTCCCTGCAATTGCCCAGCTGTATGCCCGCTCACCGGATTTCGATCCCGAGAAGACCATGTACCAGGTAGAGCATATCACCGGGCGCGGGGGTTCGGGAACGGAATACACAACCCCGGCATGTGCCGCGATGCGCACGACCGGCCTCTGTGTTAACCGCGACCAGATCTGCGAACGGGTGAACCACCCGCTCAGTTATTACAAGGGGAAAAAACGGGAGGTGGCGGGAAAAGGTTTGAAAAAAGAAAACCCGAAAGCCCCGCCTACGTGATCTTCCCGTTCACCAGGTAGCCTGCGCCCGAAAGGAAGAGGATGAATACAATAATTGCAACAAGATAGCCGGTTCCCGCAGCCAGGACCATGGGAAGGACCGCGAGAAGCACTACCAGGATCAGGAAGGCTGCAAGCCCGATGATCACATCAAGAATTCGTTCGTCCATTACCGCAGATTTTCGCTTTAGGAAGATATAGGCTTATCCGAGTTTTACTCTTGAGGCACCCCTTCCCGGTCACATGAAGCACCCCCGGGTGCGTTAGCGCGTTCTGAATGTTTTGGTATTATCGGTTTTTCCAAAAGATAGATCGAAAGTCTGATGGGGACTGCGGGCATCGTACCATCATGGAACGGCCAGAATCCATTGCGCTCCTGCGCCAGTTTGTGCACGGGGACGGACTCATAAAACACTGCCTTGCCACCGGGGCAATCATGAAAGCAGCAGCCGGGTTTTTTTCAGAGGATCCGACACGCTGGGAGGAGATCGGTATCCTCCACGATATCGATTTTGAATATGTGAACGGAGACATGCGCCGGCACGGGGTCGAAGGAGCGAGCTTACTGAAAACTGCCGGTATCCTGGATGATATCTGCGAGATTATACAGCGCCATAACCATTTTCTTTATCCGGGGACCTATGACCGGCCGGTAGAAATTGCGCTCCAGGCTGCAGACAGCGCTTCAGGCCTTATAATTGCCTGTGCCCTTGTCAAGGGTGGCCATCTTTCCGATGTGTCGGTGAAGACAATCACCAGGAAAGCAAAAGAGAAGTCCTTTGCGGCCGGGTGTGACCGGAACCGGATCGCCCTTATAGAATCCATTATGGAGATCCCGGTGTTTTATGAATACGCACTGAAAGGCATGATGGAGATCCACACGGAACTCGAACTTCTTTAACCGTGTTTTAAGTACAGTCACGTCCAGTAATGAATAACCAATGGACCCGGTTCACGAAAGGAATAATACACTTTCCACCCTTCAGGCTGCAACGAGCCAGCTGGAGCAGTCGTTGAATGTCCGGCTTATTCCCCCGGAAGGCATTTCGTTCGGATATGCCCTTCGCGGCGCCCGGGATGCCGGCGGGATTGCAGCAGTAAACGGGGGTATAAAAAGCAATTCCGAAGTGCCTGCAACTACCGGTCCGTGTGCATTTGGTACAGATGAACCGGTTGTCAGGGTAATCCTTACCACGATTAAATTCGATCCGGTCATGCGGAGCGCTGCCATCCTGCAGTTTTCCGACCGGGCACTCAGGTTTTTTGAAAACGACCGGTTTCTTGAATGCGCTCCTCTGGACACCACAACAAAAAACCAGGGGCTCAGCACCATGGACTGGGGCATTGCTTCCTGCTGCGAAGATGGCGTCCCCGACGTGATCTACAGGAAAGGTCCCAGCATAAAAGAATCGCGCATCATCCTGACTGGCGAGAAGCCTGCCGACGTGGCGAACAATATCATTATCTGCTCAAACCGCATTTAAAATAGTGCACTTTAGCGAGGAATCATCAATGGGAATCAAACCGTCCTACATTAAATCGATCGGAAATGAACTTGTTGCCAAGCAGCGCACGAATTTTTCGAACAACTTCGACGAGAACAAGCACCAGCTGGAAAAGTCCGCTATTATCGGAAGCAAACGTGTCCGGAACCGTATCGCCGGATACATTACAAGAAAAATAAATACCAAGAAACGCTCATAACCCTATTTATGTTTGAAGGTGTCCTTCCAGCTATCATAACCCCTTTTAAAAGAAATCCTGCGATGGGCCTGGACATTCCCGGCCTTGAGAAAAACATCGGGTTTCTTCTTTCCTGTGGCGTCCACGGGATTGTGCCCTGCGGTTCGACCGGCGAATCTGCCACGCTCACGTTCGAAGAACATGAGAAGGTCATTACGGCCGCGGTCAATAAGGTCAATGGTAAGGTCCCGGTCCTTGCCGGTACCGGATCCAACAACACGACAGAGGCACTCCAGCTCACGAAGGCTGCGAAGGACATCGGTGCGGATGGTGTGCTGCTCATCAGCCCGTATTACAATAAACCCAACCGGGCAGGCCTCGTGAAGCACTACACGAAGATCGCCGATCTCGATATTCCGGTTATTATGTACAATGTTCCCGGCAGAACCGGCCAGAACATGGAGCCGGACCTGGTCGCAGAACTGGCACAGCACCCGAATATCTGGGGAATCAAGGAAGCAAGCGGTAATATCGGCCAGATCTCCCGGATTATCGAAGAAACGCAGGATGATGATTTCATCGTGATCTCCGGAGATGACAACATCACGCTGCCCATCATGGCCCTTGGCGGGTCCGGGGTGATTTCAGTTGCAGCAAATGTCGACCCGAAACGCATTGTCGACATGTGCGAGGCAATCTGGAAGGGAGACTACCAGAAAGCACTGGTCCTCAACTATGCGCTCTCACCCCTGTTCCGCTCCATGTTCATCGACACCAACCCGGTACCGGTGAAGAAAGCTGTTGAGCTGATGGGAATGGCCGGCGGCCCGGTCCGGCTCCCTCTCGATGAGCTCGATGCAAAGAAGACAGAGCAGCTGAAAAAAGTCCTCGCCACCATCCCGAAAGAACCAGCAGCAAAACGTGCTGTGCCAAAGAAAACTCCGCAAAAAGCAGCAGCACGAAAAACGACTGCAAAACCGAAGAGACGGTGAATGGGATATGGTAAAAGTCGTAGTATGCGGTGCTTCCGGCCGCATGGGGCAGACCATTGGCCGTATGGTTAATGAGTCAAAAGACCTCGAACTGGCAGGGGGCATCAACCTCAAATCCAGTTCATTCTTCGGTGCCGAGATCGTTGAGTCGAAAGATGCCGAAGCGCTCTTAAAGAAGACGAAGGCGGATGTCCTGATTGATTTCACAGTTGCCAGTGCTGCGGTCAGGAACGTGAAGATGGCGGCCCGCAACAACGTGGCACTCATTGTCGGGACAACCGGAATCACTATGGAGCAGCGGAAGGAGATGGATGCAGCAATTAAGGGACATGTGCCGGCTGTCATCTCCAGCAACTTCTCGGTCGGTGTGAATATCTTCCTGCAGCTCCTGAGGGAATCAGCAAGGCTCCTGAAAGAATACGACATTGAGGTGATCGAGGCCCACCACCGGAACAAGAAGGATGCCCCGAGCGGTACAGCCAAAACCATCCTCCAGATCCTGGATGAGGAAGCCGGCGCCCGGCAGAAGATGTACGGGCGTGAGGGCATGACCGAGCGGAAGAATGAGATCGGCGTCCATGTCATCCGTGGTGGGGATATCGTTGGTGATCATAAGGTAATGTTCTCGAAGAACTTCGAAACCATCGAGCTTTCCCACCGGGCATACGACCGGTCTGTCTTTGCCAGCGGTGCACTCCATGCAGCCCGCTGGGTGGTTGGCAAGAAGCCCGGGGTTTATGGCATGGACGATGTGCTCGGGCTGGGGAAGAAGTAAATTATTTCTATTCTTTTTTTTTTGCATTTTGAAAAGACAACGGCCATTTCGAGCCTCGGTGGGGATTACATCAGATCGAAGTAGTTCAAAGTCGAAGATGCTTCGCTTCTTCTCCGCACACTGCCCTCTTATGGGGGCAGTTCGTAATAGAAATCCTTTTTTTCTTTTCCCAGAAACATATACAGTGGAGTGAACGAGTTGGTAGCAGTCATTGACAAAGAGAAATGTACCGGATGTGAAACATGCGTGAGTGAATGTCCCGCATCGGCAATTGCCATGGACAGTGAAAAGGCAAAAGTCGACAAGGATATGTGCGTAGACTGCCAGACCTGCGTTGACGTTTGCCCATCTGAAGCAATTCGCATGGAATAACGCTGGAACCCGGATTCCGGCGTTTGTATTCTGTTTTTACCAACTGGTTCTGACCGGTCTGGTTTTTTTCATTTTCCTGCACCACAATTGCTTATATCCCGCAGGCTTTCCTTTGCCGGCTAATCCGGCCCGGATACAGGGAATTTTACCCTGAAATGGACATCAAAAAATTCAAAAAAACAACGTTTTTATTATCACAGATGAAATGGGACACTATTACCCCCCCGTACCATAAACCGGGGAAAACAGACACACAGGACCTGACACCCATGATCAACGTTGCAGTACTCGGAGCTACAGGCGCGGTCGGTCAGCGATTTGTTGAACAACTGGCAGATCACCCATGGTTCAATCTTTCGACCCTTGCCGCTTCCGATCGCAGTGCCGGAAAAACATATGGATCAATCGTGAAATGGCGCCTTGACACCCCATTTCCGGAAAAGATAGGAAAAATAAAGGTTGTACCCACGTCACCCAAGGCGATGAAGAACGTGGACCTTGTCTTCTCAGCCCTCCCGGCCGAGATTGCTACCGGTGTGGAACGGGAATTTGCAGAAGCAGGCATTGCAGTCTGTAGTAACGCCAGTTCACACCGGATGGATCCCATAGTCCCTCTCGTTGTCCCGGAAGTGAACCCGGAACACCTTGGCCTGATCGATGTCCAGAAAGATGCCGGCTGCGACGGGTTTATTGTGACCAACCCGAACTGCTCAACCATCATGATGGTGACCGCACTCGCCCCCCTGCGGCAGTTCAGGTTCACGGATATCCGCGTCGCAACCATGCAGGCGATCTCCGGCGCCGGGTTTGAAGGCGTTGCTGCGATGGCAATCTATGACAATGTCATCCCCTATATCGGCAACGAGGAGGAGAAGATGGAAACTGAAGCCCTCAAGATCATGGGCACGCTGAAGGGCAAAAAAGTGGTCAATGCACCCTTCAAGGTCAGCGCCAGCTGTCACCGTGTCCCGGTCATCGACGGGCACACCATGGCCATCTGGGCTGACATCAAAGAGCCGGTCGATAATCTCAAAAAAGCATTCCGGGATTACAAGCCACCAATTAAGGGCCTCCCGACCCAGCCTGCAGAATCGGTCCATTTCTTTGAGGAGGAAACCGACCGACCCCAGCCACGCCTCGACCGTATGCGGGGGAAAGGAATGACCGTTTCCGTAGGCCGGTTACGCGAAGGTATCCGCTTCATTGCCATGGGGCATAACACCATACGCGGTGCGGCCGGTGCAAGCGTACTCAATGCTGAACTGATCGTGAAAAAGAAATATCTCTGACACAAGAGGACACCATGCAACAGGTAAAAGAGAACACCGTATTCGTCGGGAATAAACCGGTAATGAACTATGTGCTTGCTGTAGTGACACAGTTCAACAATGGTGCCGAAGAAGTAGCAATCAAGGCGCGGGGCAAGGCAATCTCCCGTGCCGTGGACACGGCAGAGATCTCCCTCAACAGGTTCCTTGAGGGGGTAGTGAAAAAAGAGATTATAATCTCAACGGAGATCATCGATACCGACACGGGAAAGACCAATGTCTCGAGTATCGAGATTATCCTCGCCAAAAAATAATTTTTCTGAGGGTCTGGCCGGGTATGGACCACAACCCAAAACGATTTATGCAGAATTCACGTACATATTCAGCAATGAGAGCCCGTGCTGTCGCTGTGCTGATACTCATCCTCATGAGTTGTTCAGCACCGGCTCTTGCAGCAAGTGAGGACCGCTACAGTTACATAACTGTGGAGGCGGTCCACATCAAGCTGAATAATGGGACTGCAGATATCCACGTAAACTATACGGTTGATGAAAGCACCCGGTTTATCTTCTTTTTACTGGGCAAACAGGATCTCAGGGACAAGCTTCTGAAGATCCTGAATTATGAAGATGCCAAGATCCAGCGTATCGACCTTTCGAGCGCTGATCTCATCGTTTACAATGCTTCACATTCTCAGGGTAGAGGTGTTTACTGGTACCCGACCCATGATTTTAATGTCGTTATCCCATCACTCACAGTACAGTCCCCCCAGACCACCAGGACTTTTTACAACACAACACAATTCCCGGAGGGGATGGGTTTTTTTGCAGAACCTGTGACGGAGCAGGTAACACTACAGGGATCGTTGTAGATCCAATCAACCCAGTAAACCAGAACACAGGCACTCCCGACTGGGGAGAACGCATCAGACAATTCTTTTTCCCGGCATTCGTGACGGATAACCGTATCTGGCAGTAACGACAGGAGGGTCGTTTTCAATTCCTGTTTTTCGCTATCCGAAAAGGAGTCCGGAAAAGGCCCGGGTTAATACTCAGATAACCTCTATAATCTCCTGTTTGCGGAGTTCCGAGAGTTTCCGGTTAACAAAGAACTGGACAATAACACCGGAGATTGCCGAAACGATGCCCGCGATGGCAAGATAGACAATCTGTGCGGCGGCGGCTTCCGGGGTGAAGACGAAGTGGGGCATCTCTTTTACCGGAAGTGTAAACAGGCTGGCACAGTACAGGATCAGGCCAATCGCGGTAACAAAGAAGGGAAATACAATCACTTTCCCGAGCCTGTCCCGCTCATTAGTATATACATCGATAATAATCCCGATGGACAGGACAAGACCTCCTGCAATCAGCCACCCGATCGCACCGTAGACGAATAACATCAGGAAATATATTACCCCATAGTCCGTGGAGTAATATTGCAGAATCGTCAGGAATCCCTGGATAATCCCCATAAGGACAAGAATAATCGTTATGGTATACGTGACAAACGAGAAACGCCCGCGCTGGAGGGATACCCGTAGTGAATCGATAATCCCATGGAAAATTTCATCGAACCCGAATCCTTTGTAGAGCATATAGAACCCGATTACCCCGATAACGATGAAGGTCGCGATCCCGGGGAAATCCAGGAGGTACGCAATCGCGTACAATAGCATGGCGAGACCCAGCGGGATGAAGATCATCCGGGATATCTTAGGGTCGTCAAGCAGTTTTTTCAGGATATAATAGGTACCTTCAAGATTTGGCATCTGGTTGACAATTACCCGGCGGACACTCGTTACCGGGATAAGTGACTGGATGATCGGGATGACATATTCGTCTTCCGCACCATCAGTAACAAGGATACAGTTTGTCACCCCGGTTTCACTGACTACCTGTTTTAAGGATGTGGCAATTCTGCGATCTCCCTCAATCATATGGAGGTGATTTCCGGCAACAACGGCGATCTCGGTATCTTCGCCTTTTGCGCTCAGTTCGTCAAAAATTTTTACCGCAGAAAAAATTGCATTGACATCGGAATCTTCGGGGTCAACAAGCGCAAGCGTGTTTGCCGCTTTAAGGCAGGCTTCCCTTCCAACCGCAGGGCTCTCGATCTTCGCCTTCCACCCGATATCATCGTCCCGATCAACACTCAGGACCAGCGTACGCCCTTCCGTCATTATGGTTATTTATAAAATTGCCGTAAATCTATTAAACAATTCCTCTCGTCAGCAATGATATTTAAGCCTTTTTTTTGAACAAAAACCGAAATTATTGCTTTTGTCAGAGAGGTGTCGATTAAATTATTCCCGATGACAAGGAATTCAGATAAAAAAAGAATTCAGATAAGTTTTGAACGCTGGAGGAGTAAGATATCGTCGGTCGTGAGTTTCTCTCCAGCCCGGAAATTCTTGAAGAGACTTTCGGCTTCCTTCCTGACGGCCTTCTGCTCTTTGGTAACCTTGACTTTCTTGGTCTTCTTGCGGAGACCGGAGATAACCTTGTCGTAGTCACGGAGTTCTTTCTGGCAGGCAATAAAGGACTTGTGCTCTGCATCGGCGGATTCCTGCGCCTCTACAAAACTTTTGTGTGCTGCATCGGCTGCTTCACGCGACTTGTCAGCCTTGCGGTAGGATTCGACCATGAGGTCATGGTGTTTCTGGGCAAGCTCTGCGACCTCGGTCACTTTTGCGTGCAGATCGGATGCCTGCTTGCGAAATTCCCGGGCTTCCGCGATCTTTGTACGCATCTCCTTGTTCTGTTCGAGTTCAGCTTCCTGCTCGCGGACCTGGCTCTTCATCAGCTTGATCTTGTCGATCAGCTCGCGTTCCTTGTCGGTGGTGAAGACCTCGGTCTGCTGGCGGTACTCCATATACTCAATCTGTTTCTGGAGTTCCTTGACCCCGCGGTTCTTCTGGGTACCATGCTCTTTTTTAAACGCTTCAATATCCTCAAACAGGACATTTGCCTTGTCATTGAAATCGTTGCGCTGGGCCTTTACATCAAGGACGGACTGGTTGTACTGGTCACGGAGATCCTTGTTCTTCTGGGCTTCTTCAACGAATTCACGGGTCTGGTTGTTTAAGGTATTCCGGTCCCGTGCAAACTTGCTCGCGGAGGCGTTCAGCTCGTTCCTGCGGTTTTTGTGCTCTTCAGACTCTGCAAGGGTTTTTTTCCGTTTTTCCATCAAGTCATTCAACATGCGTTACAGCTCCTCATCAGATTCTCCTTTGCGGGATGCACGGGATTATGTGCCTGCACTTCATACAACCAGAAGGATCTGCTGACAGATCCCTCCCTTCCATTCACAGGATAATTCTGCATGCAGCATGCAGGATGGAAAACACCAGAAAAGGCAATCAGCGTAGAATTATTGCAAGACTTCGCACTGAAGTCTTTGTTCAACACTCTGTTCATGATGTTCAACTCCCGGTACCAGGGCAACACTTTTCACAATGTTCCGCCCACAACCACCCGGCAAAGGATTGGCCGAATGTACTATATATTAAAGGCAGGGGGGGCTATTAAGGATTTCGCCGTGAACCGGTGAAATGGATCGGGCGGGGAACCGGGACAGGACAAAAAGAAAGTTGGTGGTTGGATGAACCAACGGTATACTTATTTTTTTGGAAATTTTCGATTTTGTTAATTACTTGGTTTCGAAGTGTTAACCGACCCATTCAAGGACGCCGCCGCCACTTGGCTGGTCCCTTCCGCCGCTGGTCCTTCTCTGTACGGGCATCTCGACTGCCTTGGGGTTGGAGCGCTTGTTGTCCATGTCCGAGATCATGGTCTTGTAGGACTGACGGGTACCGAGGATCTGCGCACTCTTAACGCCAGTCATGATGGCCAGGACCCGGATCTTACCTTCCATATCGCTCCTGACGCGGGCGCCCCAGATGACATCTGCATGGGGGTCAAGCTCGTACGTGAGTGAGGTTGCGACCTCTTCTGCATCCTGCAGGGTCAGGTCAGTACCTCCGGTGATGTGGATCAGGCTGCCGGTTGCGCCGCGGTAGTCGATATCGAGCATCGGGTTGGACAGGCACTCACGGACAACGCTCTCTGCCTTGTTCTGCTGCTTGCTCTCTCCTACAAGCATGACTGCGACGCCGCCCTTGGACATGATAGCCCGGACATCTGCGTAGTCGATGTTGATGAGCGATGGTTCTGTGATTGTTTCTGAAATGCCCTTGACGGTCTCACCGATCAGCTGGTCCATAACGGAGAATGCCTGGCCGAGTGGGAGGTTCGGAACGAAGTTCTTCAGCCGGTTGTTGTCGAGAACAATTACCGAGTCTGCGGCAGCGGCGAAGGCTTCAAGACCTTCTTCTGCACGGATCAGGCGGGCCTTCTCAACCTGGAACGGGTAGCTGACCATGCCGACGACAATGGCGCCCTGCTCCTTTGCAATCTGTGCAACGACAGGTGCAGAGCCGGTACCGGTACCTCCGCCCATACCTGCTGTAATGAAGACGAGGTCTGCTGATTCAAGAATTGCTTCCAGGGTCGGACGTGCCATCTCGGCTGCACGCTTACCGACATCAGGATAACCACCCGCACCGAGACCTTTTGTCAGGGATTTGCCGATAAGGATACGCTTGTCGGCCTGGATCATGTCCAGATGCTGTTTGTCCGTGTTGATCGCAATTGTTTCTGCACCGGATACACCCATGTGGTGAATACGGTTTACCGTGTTGTTGCCTGCGCCTCCGCAACCGATGATGACAATACGGGGCTGGCCCACAAAGTCGTCGTCTGTTGCGTTGGTGGCGCCGGGCTTGTTGATCTCTTTTTCAAGCTCGGCATTTTTTAGTGCGTCGTTGATTATACTTTGCATTTCTACCCTCTCAAACCTTGAATGAAACCTGGTCGCTTTCCTTCAGGACACGGCTGGCGCGTTTTTCAACAAGGTCACGCACCGCAGCCCTTACAGCCTCTGAAACATTGGGATACTCCCCTGAATCAACAAGCTGCTGGAGCATGCTGATCTGCTGTTCGGGTAACCGGAGCGTGATCCTTTGCATCATGATATTTCTCGCATTTCTGACATATGTCTGGCTTATGTCATACATATGTCAGACAAAGAGAACTCTCGTGTCTGACTTAACCAGATAAAACAGAATGACACAGTAGAATATAAAAACTTTCTTCTTTGCGGTTTTGACATTCCGCACAACGCATTTATGACATACAAACCAATTATTTTAGAAAACGAGCGGATTTCTGTGGCTGTTGACTTTCCCAAACGAGTGGTTCATGGAGGTATCGGAAAGCGGCAGCGGGAAAAAACCAAAAAAAACGTGCTGGATTTCAGCGCGAGTGTCAATCCATTCCCCCCAAAGGTTGACTGGCACTGTGATACTGCAGTCCTGTCTGCGTACCCGGATGATTCCTATTGCGAGCTTAAGGAAAGGATAGGTAAGGTATATTCACGCGATCCGGAGGAGATATGTGTCGGTAACGGATCTATCGAGATCATCCGGGTATTCTGTTCAGTCACACTCGGCCAACCAGAAGGAACCCGACATTTTTTTATCGAATCACCGACTTTTGGTGAGTATGAACTCTCTGCCAGGCTTGCCGGTGCAGAGCGAACGGCCGACCCGGAAAAAGCTGACGTACGGTTTATCTGCAACCCCAACAACCCGACCGGCGCACTGCTTCGCAGGGCAGAACTCCTGCAGATACTTGAAACGAAAAAACCAGACAAGGGAATTCTCTTCTGCGATGAGGCATTTATCAGCCTTGCTGACCCGGATGAGAGCCTCGTTGATATCCGCGATCCCGGCCTGTTTGTCCTTCATTCTCTCACAAAATCCTTCGCGGTCCCGGGACTGCGTATCGGGTTTGGTTTCGGGGACCGCGATCTGGTAGAGAAGATCGAGACTGCACGTTCCCCATGGTGCGTGAACTCCTATGCAGAGGCATTTGCCATGGAGGCGCTCCTGCATCTCGGTGAACTGGCAGATTCACGCAGGGCAATAGAGAAAGAACGCAACCGGCTGATGACCAGTATCCGGGGTTTGGATCTGACTCCATCCCCCTCATCGGTAAATTTCCTCCTTATTGAATATGGCAGGGACGTTACTTCCCTTTGTGAAGATCTCGCCCAAAAGAACATCCTTGTCCGGAACTGTACTTCATTCGGCCTTCCGACATGCATCCGGATCGCGGTGAGGACACCGGACGAAAATACCCAACTTTTAGAGGCGCTGGGCACATGCGTGCACTGATCATGGCCGGCGGGGCCGGCAGTCGTCTTGGGCGGGGGGAGAAACCCCTCACACAGATCTGCGGAAGGCCAATGGTATCCTATATTGCTGATGCGTTCCTTTCAGCCGGGTGTGAGCCCGCCGTTGTTGTATCGTCCAATACACCGATGACCGCAAACTGGTGCCGTGCACAGGGTATTGCGATCGTACGAACAGAAGGAAGCGGGTATGTTGAGGATATGGTACATGCAGTTCATGATCTGGATGAAGACAAACCCGTGATCATCGCCGTTTCCGATATTCCCTGCATAACCCCGGTAATTATTACAACAATACTCCGGGTATATCAGGATTGCGGAAAAGATGCCCTCTCCACATGGGTACCCGCACACCTGGTGAAATCCTGCCGCGGGGGCATGCCTTATCATGAACAGGTTGGCGGCGTTGAGGCATGCCCTGCCGGCGTGAACATTCTCCGTGGCAACGATATCGATGCAGAGCAGGTAGAATTTACGCTCCTGCTGGATGAACCGCGGCTGGCCCTGAATGTCAATACCCCGGAAGACCTTACCCGGACCGAAGCGTTTCTTTTAGAGGACACTGCACGCTTAACCCGACAGCAACCGGGCTCAATACTTCCCATTTTGCGACAATAGTCTCAAAATACGGGTAATTCAGCCGTATTTCCGGGAAATGCATATTAAGGTTGATCACCAAGATCTTGGTATTATGGGAGAATCGCAGGAGATAGAGCTCAGGGGCCATATCATCGATTCGGGGATCATGACCCAGCTCTTCGACCGGGTAATGGATATGGGCGGCAACTTCGAGATCCTTGTCTTTGATATCGGCAAGAAGAAGACAGACCCGAGCTATGCCCGCCTGCGAATCAATGCCTCAGGTAAGGACAACCTGCGTTCTATCCTCTCAGAGGTTCACCGTCTCGGTGCCCGCCCTGTTGAGGTAAAGGACGTCCATCTTGTGACAGCGGAAGCTGATCGCGTCGTCCCAAAGGGATTCTACACCACTTCCAACCACCCCACCCAGGTAAAGGTTAACGGCGAATGGATCGATGTCACTGCGATTGAGATGGATTTCCTCATTGTTGTCGATCCCACCCGTAAGACCGCGACGGCACAGGCTTTAGGGAAGATCCGGAAAGGGGACAGGGTTGTTGTCGGGGAACAGGGTGTGAGTGTCATCTATCCCGAAAGGCCACGGGAACAGAGCACATTTGAGTTCATGCATGGGACGGTATCTTCCGAACGTCCCAGTGAGACCCTGATCGCTAAGATTGCAAAAGAGATCATCAGGATTCGTAAGACGGGCGGAAAGATTGCCGTTGTCGGAGGGCCGGCGATTATCCACACCGGTGCCGATAAGGCGCTTGCCGGCATGATCCATAACGGGTATGTCGATGTCCTCTTTGCCGGCAATGCTCTCGCAACCCATGATATTGAATACAACCTCTACGGCACATCGCTCGGGATGGACATCTCTACAGGTAACCCGGTAATGGGCGGACATAAGCACCACATCTATGCCATCAGCGAGATCATGCGGGCCGGATCCATTAAAAATGCTGTCGACAAGGGGGTCATCACGGGTGGCATTATGTACGAATGCGTAAAGAAGAATGTCCCGTTCGTGCTCGCCGGCTCCATCCGGGACGACGGACCTTTACCGGATGTAATACAGGATTCCATGCTGGCACAGGATGCAATGCGGAAACATATAGAGGGGTGCAGTATGGTGCTGATGATCGCAACACTCCTCCACTCGATTGCCGTAGGCAACTGCCTGCCCTCAAATGTGAAGACGGTCTGTGTCGATATCAACCCAGCCCACCTGACTAAGCTGATGGACAGGGGCACGACACAGGCTATAGGTATCGTATCCGATGCCGGAACTTTCCTGCCCCTGCTCGCGCGTCAGATCGAGATCCAGAGCGGCCTGCAGAAGAAATAATTTTTTTTATTTTTTATCGTGTCAGCGGCATACAATATGGTTTTTCTTCCGCAAGCACGTATTCCCATTCCCTTTTACATTCACAGAAAATATCAAGCAGGGCACCAATCAGGTCACGGTCACCGTTCAGTGAATAATCCCGGATCCCTTTGACAATGTCATAGTCGCAGGTTCCGCAGTTATGCGGTCCGCGTTTCTGCCCTCCCCCAAGAGGGTCACAGGTTACATGGACCGGGGCGGCAGCGAGCAGGGTGAGCACGCTCCAGAGATAGGGGGGACGGTATGCTCCCCGTTTCCAGTAATATTCCAGTTCGGTATTCCGCTGGACCGTGCAGGGGTTCATAGAGAACATATCAGCAAAGGGCGCCGTGTCAGCAAAGGATGATTTCATATCTCCGACTGCTTCCTGTTCAGTAAGAAAGAGAGGTTTGAAAAGCAGGTAGGCTTTCACGCCGGCACCGGCTGCATGGGCACAGCTGGCGGCATTACGGAAATCGTGAAAGGTGAATCCTTTGTTGATGCACTTTTCCCGGATAGCATCGTTACTCGTCTCAAGGCCAATGGCACAGTACAAGGGTTTTTTCCAGCTGCCGTCATCCAGCAGTTCGATGAAAGGGCGAAGGACATCTTCCCGGATAAATTCCGGCCGGGTCTCTGCAATCACCAGTTTTCCCCGGAATGCGGATGCAACATCGGCCAGGAATGCCGGGGGGACTTCCCGGGGATCAAAAAAACTTCCCGAGGTGAAAATTTTGACCATCCGGTATTCTTTAGGATCATACTCGTTCATCACCCATGCAAGCTGGGCTTTAAGAAGGCCGAGCAGCGCGTCGCAGGACTCTGCCTGATATCGCTCGTGGCGATAACTGCACATACGGCAGGCAGACCACGTACAGCCGCCGCTTTTGAAAATTACTGTCAGACATTCCAGCAATTCGTTTTCATACCGCTCTTTTCCCCGCCACGACGCCAGTGGTTTTTCCAACCTGTCAGAAATCATTAACATCCTAATAGTTGATCTGATATGATATGAAAAAGATCGTCCTGCTGGTGATAGGACTGCTCTTTTTACCGGTATTTGCAAGTGCCTACCAGGTGAATATTGATGCTCCTGAAACCCTTACAGTAGGAAAGCCGCTTATAGTGACCGGCGTAACCACATTTCCCCCCGGCATGGCAGTTGATGTTGTCCTTTACTATCAGTTGACTACAACAACGGAGATCAAACGACAGGTTGTTAGTATTAAGCCAGACAAAACTTTCAAGGTAATATTTGATACAACCGACCTGAAGACCGGGACATACAAGGTTGAAGTACCGGTGAACGGGATGGGGGATTCCGTCACAATGCGACTCGTCCGGATCGTTGACCGCTCCGAAGAGATTGAGATGGATTCCCCTTTACGCCAGCAATATACCGGGACGCTTGTTATCGCCGGAACCATCAAGGGTGATGAAAACTCCGGGGTTCAGGTTGAGGTCATCGGCCCGGATAACTCGGTGGTATTCGGCCCCCGTTTTGTCAACACAGATAACGACGGCGCATTTTCAACGGAGGTACCCATCAGAATTCAAGGGGAATATGAAGTAAGTTTTACTGATGCAAAGGGTTTTATCGGGACACGTATCATCACCGCGACAGGCCCCCAAACGCCGGTCCCGACATTGTCCGATGCGGCCGCCACAAAAACTGTGGTATCTGCACATGCGAAAGCCTCCCGGGATACACCGGCCTACTTTTCAGTGGATACCGGCTCCGGGCCTGTGATGTTGTACACCTCCTCATCGATTGACTGGGTCATTGAATATATTGATGAAAACGGGGTTCTGCACGTGGAAAATAATCAGGGTGCACAGAACCCGGAAAAGGCAGCAATTGCAGGTTCAGGAAACACAATTTTCGTGAAGATATACCCGTATGGATCCTCAGAACAGGGGGATGTGTACCTGAACGTGGAAAATGCCAATGCAATTTCTGTGAGCCCGACAGTTCCCGCCCCGTTTGCCGCAACAGTCCCGCAGGCAACCGAGGGAATACCGGCTGTCCCGCTTACACCATTATCAGGACTGGCGGCGCTCGGAATCGCCCTGCTGTTGCGCCGTTAAATTACCGGGTATTGATATTTTTCCGGTTCCGGGAGATCCAAAATGAAGAAGCCTTTTTTATATCGCAGATCTAACATATGGAGCACTGCCGGGGTAGTCTAGTCCGGGAAGGCGGTAGCCTTGAAAGCTACTGGTGCCCTGCACCTCAAGAGTTCAAATCTCTTCCCCGGCGTAGTGCCTGTTTTAACCAGTTAAAAAAAGAATCGGAGATCCCGTCGTTCAGACATTCCATACGCGTGCAAACAATATCCCCATCAGCGGGAACGCGATAAACTCCCAGATCTTGGTACTGATAGAGAAATCGATCGGCCATGTCATTGATGTGTACATGAAATACAGGCCGGGGATAGTCATAATGCAGAAAGCATCGCACCGAACATCAGTCCTTTTATCACCAGTGTTCCCCCGAGGCAGCCATTTACAACATCGAAAATGATCGCAGCAGCAAATGCAATAACAAACGGGTAGAGGTAAAACAGCAGCATTATCGGATCATCCGTGTCCCGCATGCCCCCCGTACGGGCTGATGTCTGCAGGCAGGACAAGGTTCACCAGGAACCCGGAAACAATCATGAGGAACAGAAAGGCAATACCCGCTGAAATCCCACCAACGAGAATGTTTTTCGGATTCATGAACAAGAACAGGGCATCGGGAATAATAATAATAATATGCCGCGGGACGGGGGGATGAACGTATCAGAGGATAATTATTCGGATTTATGGCAATCAATCCCGGTCATTCTCATTAATGGCGATCCTTTCCACCACATCTGTATCACTGTTTTTATGTGGTTGAACCACGCACATTACTGAGTAGGATACAAAACGGGGAATTCTCCATGTGCGTTGCAGTGCCGGCCGAGGTCATTGAAATCAAAGAGGGAAATATCGGACTTGTCGATTACGGCGAACTCCGGCAGGAAGTCAGGCTCGATCTTGTTGACGTGAAAGTGGGAGAGTTTGTACTGGTCCACGTCGGATTTGCCATCCAGCGTCTCTCCCGCGAAGAAGGACTTGAGACCCGGGAAATTTTCAGACAGGTCTATGAGGCACTGGATAACTGATGCACGAGTATTCCATTGCTTATGACCTGTATGCTACTGCACGCACGGCAGCACTTGAACATAAAGCAAAAAAAGTAAAAAAAATTTCGGTTGATGTGGGAAAAATGGCGATGGTCAACCCGGAACAGGTCGTGTTCCTTTTCGAGACCATCAAGGAGGAAGACCCACTTTTCCTGCATGCCATTCTCGAATGCCACGAAATCGAACCGCAGACAAAATGTCCCTGCGGGTATGCCGGGTGTGAGGTGTATGTGTGCCCCAAGTGCGGAGCATTGCCGGAGCTTGTCAAAGGCAGGGAGATTGTTGTCACCAACGTGGAAATTGAGGTGGATGATTAAATGAAAGTCAACATGATGCACGGTGCCGGCGGGGAAGTGATGGGGGAACTCCTCCAGACGCTCACAAAGTTCCGGCACAACAATGCCGGAGGAATCGGGCTCGAAGCAATGGATGACGGTGCCGTCATCCCATTTAATGGGGCAAACCTGGTATTCACCACGGATTCGCACGTAGTCCGCCCGATCTTTTTCCCTGGCGGAGACATCGGACGGATCTCGGTGTGCGGTACCGTCAACGATCTTGCAATGATGGGAGGTAAACCGATCGCACTCTCCTGCGGGATGATCATCGAGGAAGGATTTGAGATCGACGACATTGCACGGATCGTTTCTTCCATGGATGATGCCCTGGGAGAGGCAGGTACAAACCTCGTTACGGGTGACACGAAGGTGATGGAACGGGGCGCACTTGACGGGATCGTCATCAATACTGCCGGTATCGGCATAGCAAAGACCGTTGTCCGCGACAACGGCCTTGTCCCCGGGGATGCCATCATCGTTTCCGGCACACTGGGCGATCACGGGCTTGCGATCATGGCCCACCGCGAGGGATTCGACCTCGGGGAACAGATAAAATCAGACGTCTCGCCACTCTGGAGTATGGTCGAAAAAGTGCTGGATGCCGGCACGGTCCATGCCATGAAAGACCCCACGCGGGGTGGGTTTGCAAACGCAATCAATGAAATGGCACGGAAAAGCGGGGTCTCTGTGAGGGTACAGGAAGAGAGGATCCCCATCCGTAAAAATGTCCGAAGTGCTGCCGGCATGCTGGGAATCGACCCCCTGGAAGTTGCCAATGAGGGTAAAATCGTCATGGGTGTTCCGGTGTCCTGTGTCGACGCTGTTCTCGACGCGTTGCACTCCCATAAATACGGTAAAGATGCCGCTGTTGTGGGAACGGTTACAAAAGGAGCCCATGTAATCATGGAAACAGCAATCGGTGGCGAACGGTTTATTGAGCCACCGATGGGCGACCCGGTCCCGCGGGTCTGTTAACCAGTCGCTTATTTTTATCGAGAACAAGGTTTCCCGGCCCTTACTCATCTTTCCGTTCAGGACAGCTGATATCATTCAGGAGTGCCGCACCATAAGGACAGAAACGTTCATTGCCAGTGGTTTCCCACCCGCACACCGGGCACCGCCTTGTCTTCTCCCTGCCAAAAACGAGCGGGATCAGGGGAACGAAAAGGAGGAGGAAGAAGAACGGAAGTCCAGCTATCCAGAACAATGCACTCATAATAACAGATCCTAGCAGCAGGATCAGGCAGATTGTCCAGGATTTCATCATAAATTTTCAGGTCTTCCGTCACGTTTTTCAGATCGTTCCCGCTATTGCCACTTCACGGACCGCAAACGCCGGCAGGGCATCCGCAGCCGGCCCGAGTTCGCAGGAGAGGTCGGTCCCACCGAGTTCCCGGGAAAAAAGCGGGGAACCGATGCCGGCAACAATGACCTGCTTTGCACCAGATGATTGTACGATCGCTCTCACTTGGCTGCAGATCATATCGTGCTGGACGGCCCAGAACTGTTCTGCGATCTGTTCTGCTCCTTCTGTTCCTATCTCTTCAAGATCCGCACAGACCACGCGGGCGAGTCTTCGCAGGGATGCTTCGCGGGTCTTTTCTTTCCGGTCCGAAGTATCGCAGGTATAAAGCCGGGGGGCGATATGCCCGAGGACAAGATGCACGTCAGCACTTGCGGCAAAATACTCCGTACTTACGGGTGTTGATACTCCATTCAGATCAACAGAGCGGAGAAGTGTTGCGACGCTGGTACGGAGCATGCCGGTATAAAGGAGATGCCCTGCCTGCAATCTTTTCATATCAGTCAGTCCTTTCAGGCTGTCAAACCGGTTAAGCGGGACAATATCCGCAGTCGTACTCCCGATATCGAGCAGGACTGCATCCGGGTACCGTGACCGGAGAAAATCGGCAGAGGCAAGCCAGTTGGCTGCGGCAAGCTGGGGAACTGCATGATCATGGAACTGAGCATCCGTACCGTAAAACCGGGCGTTGGGAAACACCTTCCTGACGGCAGTAATGATGAAAGAAATTCCCTGTAGTTTGTGATCAAAACAATCGGCAAGTTCCCCGCTCATGACGACGGCTGCACGATCATCATCGTTTCGGACATACTGCCGGAGCAGATCGGTGATGGGTGCCTGCTCCCAGAGCGGGCAGTAGTGGATATGGATACCCGCATCATCAACCACTTTGAGATTCGCACCGCCGACATCGATCCCGATCATATTTTCGTGACCATCCCGTTTGTGTCAAACCGGGCTTTGCCATGAAGAGTGACCGCTGCAGGGCCGTCCCCTTTCGAAGCTGCAACAAGAAGGTCGGCAATCTCCTCTTTCATGCAGGCTGCAATACCCACGATGCTTGTCGTTATCCGCGGGTTGACATCTACAACATACACCTTGTCCGCCACCACCACATCCACTCCGCAGTATCCCTGGCAGCCGAGGACTTCAACCGCTTTTTTGGCCGTACTGATGATCTCCTCTTCGCGTGGCAGATGCACCGGCGTCTCGCCGCCAAGGTAGTGAAATACTCCGTCCGCATCGATCTCAATCTGCTGCCGGTTCACGGCAAGAACGAGCGGGGGATTACCCTTGAAAAAGAGGCACGCATCACCAATAACCCGGTTGGGGATAATATTCACAGAAAAATTTTCGCCTTCAACAAACCGCTCGGCAAACTCATCCTTACCGGGCCCGTTTTCAGAGAGACGGACACCCTGCGCACCGCACCCCTTTATCGGTTTGATTACCCGTTTCCCGGGACCGGGTTCTCCCGGCACCGATATACCGTGCTGCATGAGGATCTTCTGGGTCTGCACCTTGTTTGCACAGAGCGCAATCGTCATGAACCCGCAACCAAGGTTATGCGTGTGCTGTTCGAGAATCATGGTGAACTTCGAGAGTAAATTGTCAGGGGCGATCACGAGGCCCATGTCGCACTCAGGTGCGAGCCTTTCGATCTCATCAGCAAAATCACCGTCACCCGGGAATACAGGTTCGTAACCGCAACGCACGAAGCTTCCCCTGAGTACATCAAGCATTCCCCTGCCCTCGTGGGCAAGCACCGGATCATGCGCGGTGGTATATTCTGCGAGCAGGACTTTCATCTGGTTTACCTGTATGCTGCCATGGAAAATTACCCTATCCGATCGGTGAGTTATTTGTGGGGCGGGACTAATAGATCGTCACCATGAGACCTTCGATCCTGCTGACTAATGATGACGGTGTGAGTTCCATCGGGCTCTGGGCCGCCTATCAAGCGCTGAAACCCATCGCGGACGTGACGGTTGTTGCCCCGGCCACCCAGCAGAGCGCGGTCGGGAGGTCCATCTCCATCTTCGAGCCCCTCCGGGCAACACAGGTCGAGATGAACGGCGAGATGGCCTGGGCGGTTGCAGGAAAACCCACAGACGCTGTCATCATCGGGCTGTATGCACTGAAGCTCGCACCAACGCTGGTTGTGAGCGGGATCAACATAGGAGAAAACCTCTCGACCGAGTCCATCATGACCTCCGGCACGGTCGGGGCTGCGCTCGAAGCGTCCAACCAGGGAACGAAGGGCATCGCATTCTCCCTGCAGGTCGAGGACCAGGGAGACAAATTCGATGATCCCCGGTCTTATGCCCGTAGTTTCGATCCGGCAAAGAAAGTTGTGCGGGATGTTGTGGAGCGCGTCCTCCTGCACGGGTTCGGCCCTGACACCGATGTCATCAACGTTAATATCCCGTCGCAGATAAAAGGGGATTACGAGGTAACACGCCTTGCCCACAAACTCTTCCATACCGGCGTTGAGAAACGTCTTGACCCCCGGGGGCGACCGTACTTCTGGATCAACGGGCCGCTTGTCGAAGATGCAGAAGAAGGAACGGATGTCCATGCTATCCGGAAAGGCAACATCTCGATCACCCCGATTACACTGGATTGCACATCCTATAACGCCTGCCAGAATACAAAAAAGACTTTTTCATAAGATACCGGACCCTGTTCTTCTGCCGTCGGATCACCAGTTTTAATTAACTGCGGGCGGCAAATATCCCCATAATGGACAAGAAGGCAGGGGCACCCGAACAGGCAAAACGTGCTGCCGGTTACCGGGCTGCAGAAATGGCAGAAGATGGGATGGTTGTCGGGCTCGGTACCGGCTCCACGGTATATTTCACGATTGAACGCCTTTCAGAGCGGATAAGGGACGGCCTTCAGATCACCGGCATCCCGACATCATTCCAGACTGCACTCCGGGCAAGGGAGGCCGGGATCCCGCTCACTACGCTCGATGACAACCCAACAATCGACATTGCCATTGACGGGGCAGATGAGGTTGACCCGAAGCTCCGCCTCATCAAGGGGAGAGGCGCGGCACACCTGAGGGAGAAGTGCGTGGCGGCAGCTGCAGAGCGCTTTGTCGTTGTCGTGGACGAACAGAAAGTAGTAAAAAAACTGGGCGCTGCCGCTGTTCCGGTCGAAGTCCTCCCCTTCGCAATAATGCCGGTGCTCAAGGAGCTACGCGGGCTCGGGTGTATCCCGGTCATCCGTGAGGCTGTGAAAAAGGACGGTCCGGTCATTACGGATAACGGGAATTTTATTGTGGACTGCACATTTGCAGCTATTAAAAATCCCGAAAACCTTGAGACATCCCTTGCTGCAATCCCCGGAGTTATCGAGAGCGGGCTCTTCTGCGGGTTTATGAAGAAGACCACCGTGGTTATCGGTGGCCCAAAAAAGGTAAAGATAATTTCTTCAGCGGATATAATCGCGTAATTTCTGGACAAGGGCGAGCTGGTTGTTCGCCTCTTTCTTCTTCTCTTTCTCGATACTGTCCATGATCTCGTGGATCGGTTTTGCCAGTTCGTAGATCTTGACCGGGCGGCCTTTGCTCTCTGCCTTGCTTTCCCTGCTGGTGATCCAGTCCTGGTCAATCAGGTAACGCATGGCAATGCTGACTTCGGGCTGGCGAAGATCCGTGCCACGTTCAATGGCGCGGGATGTTGCCTCCGGGGTGTTTGCGAGGAACACCAGAACCTTTGCAACATTACGCTTCGTTCCGATCTCGATAAGAAGATTTGCGAACTCTTCTTCCTTCTCGGTAAAATACATTACATTCTCCGTTCTCATACACTCACATCCACATTATTTCCAAAAACTTTACTTGATTAATTATCCAGTCAATGATATAAAGGCTTCGTTATTGTTAGGCAATGCTCGATGGTTTTATATAGCGTGTCCTGCGGATATGGACAAAACGAGACGAAATAGTGTGCAGAACGCTGAACAAAAATAAAATATTCACAATTTTTAAAAATTTACATCAGACCCAGGCTGCGGAGATCGGAAAGGATCTTGACAACCGCTTTCTTTGCATCCTCCGGCACTTTCCCGCCGGTGATGATCAGTTTCCCGGAGCCAAAGAGGAGGACTACCACTTTAGGATCGTCGAGCCGATAGACAAGCCCGGGAAACTGTTCCGGCTCATATTCAATCCGGTCGAGATTGAATCCGACCGCGATCTTGTTGAGATTGATCGCTGTTGCAAGGTCTGCAGATGTTACAATATTCTGGATCTTGAAATCCAGTTTTTTCGGAATATCGATACCCTGTTTGCGCAGCAGTCCGCCAAGGATATTGAGTCCTTTGCCTACGTTCTCGATGCTTTTTGCACCAGTCAAAACAACCTTGCCGGACCCGAATACAAGGGCAGCGATCTTGGGATCCTGCATGCGGAGCACAACACCGGGAAACCGTTTCTTGTTATATTCAGCATCCTTGATGTTCGATGCAAGGACCGGGAGATCCAGATAATCGGTCACCTTCGCTGAGGCAACGATGTTTTCGATCTTGAGGGAATCCTCTGGCCTGACCTTCATATTTATAAATGCCACAAAACAGTATTTAAAAAGTTGGTTTCATATCCCGCTAATTTTATTCATCAATGGTCGAGATGTCACCAGGGTCAACACCCATCTCTTTTGCCTTCAGTACCCGCCTCAAAATTTTCCCGCTCCGCGTCTTGGGAAGGGAATCTGTAAATTCAATTTCCGATGGCATGGCGATAGGCCCGAGAGTGATCCGTACATGGTAGATCAATTCTTTTTTGAGTTTATCGCTTGGCGTATGGCCCACCCGCAGGGTAACAAATGCCTTTATGGAATTCCCCTTGAGGGCATCGGGTTTGCCGATCACCGCGGCTTCCGCCACAGCATTGTGAGAGACCAGAGCGCTCTCGACCTCAGCAGTACCGATATTATGGCCGGCTACGACAATCAGGTCGTCTGACCTCCCGATCACCATGATGTTCCCGTCCTCGCCCTTGATTGCAAGATCGCCAACGGTATAGCACCCGGGAATCGTCTCCCAGTACTTACGATACCGTTCATCGTTATTGTAAACCGTGCGCATCATTGAGGGCCAGGGTTCTTTGATAACGAGATACCCGCTTTTCCCGGGAGGTACGCTCTTCCCATCCTTATCAACGACATCCGCAACAACGCCCGGTATGGATTTGCCGGCATAGCCAGGCCGCATCGGTTCACCAAGCACAGTCGTGATCATATGCATGCCGGTCTCGGTCTGCCACCAGGTATCGACAATCGGGCACCTGTCCTTGCCGATCACGTGGTAGAACCATTCGAAAGCTTCAGGGTTCAATGGCTCACCGACAGATCCAAGAATCCGCAGGGAACTGATATTGTATTTATCGGGCCACTCGCGGCCAAGTTTCATGAACATCCGGATCGCGGTCGGGGCCGTGTACATAATGGAAATGCCGTACTCCTCGACCAGTTTCCAATAAATCCCGGGGTCCGGATAATCGGGCGTGTTCTCGCAGATGAAGATGGTGCCACCCACGCAGAGCGGGCCGTATACCACGTATGAATGACCGGTAATCCAGCCGGGGTCTGCGGTACACCAGTAGACATCGGTCTCCTTAAGATCAAAGATATACTTGGTCGTATAATAGGCCCCGACCATATATCCCCCGCAGGTATGGACAATCCCCTTGGGTGCGCCGGTCGTTCCGCTTGTATACAGGATAAACAGCGGGTCCTCGGCATCCATCACTTCCGCGGGACAGTCCGATCCCACATCGGCAAGCAGATCATAGAAGTCGACCTCCATCTCGCTGTGGATCTCGACAGGAATACGAAGCTCGCGGCGCAGGATGATCACGTTTTCAACCGTGGGTGCATTAATGATCGCCTCTTCAATCGCGTGCTTCATGGGGATTGCCTTGCCCCTCCTGATCGTGATATCCGCCGTGATCACCACTTTTGCGCCCGCACCAACGATCCGCTGGTTCAGTGCCGCTGCCCCGTAACCACCGAAAACAACCGAATGGATCGCTCCTATCCGCGTGCAGGCAAGCATCGCGATAACCTGCTCCGGGATCACGGGCATGTAAATACAGACCCGGTCACCTTTTCCGACGCCGAGTTTTTTTAATCCGTTCGCAAAACGCTGGACTTCTCTGAAAAGCTGCCGGTAGGTATAGACCCGGTCCTCGGTCTCGGTCTCCCCCCGCCAGATCAACGCGACCTTATTCCGGTTCTTCCCAAGAACGTGGCGATCAAGGCAGTTGTAGGTGATGTTCGTTTTACCGTTTACAAACCACCGGGCGTAAGGATAATTCCACTCGCGTACTTTGTCGTAGGGTGAAAACCAGTGGAGTTTTTGTGCAATATTGTCCCAGAACTTCTCGGGATCTTTTAAAAATTCATTGTATGCCCAGGTGTAGTCCCCCATCCAGCTGTGCTCACGGTACGAAGGATCGGGCGTATAATATTTCACTGCCGTTGCTTGTGGTTCTGCGCTCTTGTCCATGTGAGTGCTCCTAATTTACATTATCAATAATGATAATTTAACTTAATCTTTTAGTCTGAATGGTTTAAATCGCGAGAATTTGCGTCCGTTTACCCTCAATCGCTTATTGCTCACAATTCAGCAAATTTAAATTATGCCCGGCCCAACGTTTTTAGCATATCCTAATCTTCCGGGCATGAGCCGAAAGTTTCGGTGTGAATCCTTCTGCATGCATGCCCAAAAAAACAGAGTTATGACAATATTCTTCATACCTCTGAAAAAAACCACATAAATCGAGGTGAACCCGTGAGCCAGAAGATGTTGAGTGAAGCAGAAGGTTATGAATTGCTCAGGAAATATGATCTTCCCGTACCTGAATTCCAGATTGTCAAGAACGGAGAGGATGCAGCACATGCCTGCGAACACATAGGCTGCCCGGTTGTCATGAAGATCATCTCCCCCCAGATCGTCCACAAGAGCGATGCGGGCGGAGTCATTGTCGGTATTGGCAGCAGGAAGGCAGCACTGGGAGCCTTTACCAAGATCATTGACGGGGCAAAAGCCTACGATCCTGCGGCAGTTATCGATGGCGTCATCGTCGAGAAGCAGGCCGAGCCCGGCCTTGAACTGATCATAGGAGGCAAGACAGATCCGGCTTTTGGCAAAGTCATCACGTTCGGCATGGGCGGTACCATGGTCGAGCTGATGAAGGACGTGACCCTGCGCATCCTCCCGGTAACGGAAGATGAGATTCGCCAGATGATCAGGGAGATCAACGCATACCCGCTCATTGCCGGGTACCGCGGATCAAAACCCCGCGACGAAGAGGAACTGGTGAAGATCATCGGCAACATCTGCCGTTTCTTCATGGAGAACGAAAATGTCGTGGAGTTCGACATCAACCCGCTCCGGCTTTACGAGAAAGGCGCCTGTGCAGTGGATGCACGCGTCATTGTCACCGACAAAGTCCACGTTGTTGAGACCAGGGAGCGGACACCGGTCCCGATGGAATACTTCAACCCCCGCTCGATTGCTGTCATCGGTGCATCACAGGAATCAAGCAAGATGGGGTATGCAGTCCTGCACAACCTGCTCCACTTCCCCGGCCAGCTCTATCCCGTGAACAACAAGCGCTCCGAGATCCAGGGCCTTAAGGCATACCCGACCATTACCGCAATACCTGCCCCGGTTGACCTTGCAGTGATCACGGTTCCCGCCATCCACGTCCCAAAGGTCGTGGAAGAGTGCGGCCAGAAACGGGTCCCGATGGTTGTCATCATCACGGCCGGCTTCAAGGAGATGGGCGATGACGGCAAGGCGCTGGAGGACCGCGTGCTC
>JBAZHD010000018.1:0-38574 GCA_041652515.1 Methanoregula sp. | reverse complement strand
CGAGGCGGCGAAGGGGCTGGTGGCCGGGAAAACGGTGGCCGGGTTTTTGTGGTTTACGGAGACCGGGACACTATACCCCATGGATCCGATGCCCACTCTTATGTAAGGGTATAACCCTGCAGAAATGTGAGTTTGTGAGGGATTATAATCCTACAGAAATGCGGGTTTATGCAGGAATATAACCCGACATAGTTTGCCGGCCCGCAAAAGTGGAAGTAAAAGTTTACCCAATCGGATTCGATGGGAGAAGGATACGGATTTTTCCTAAAAACCTGCCAGGGCCTTTCCCCCGGGGACTACCGTCAATGCCCCGGGAAACGATATAGGAAATCCCGACCCCCAAAACAGGCCTTCTTTTCAATAGCACGTGCCAGAGCCCGTCCGGGAAAAGAACGGCCGCAGGAACGCTGCTATTAGGTGCGTTTTCGTTCCGACGTGAAAATGCTGTCCGGACTGCGAATTCGTGCGTGTTTTGCATGAATGAGTGCGTGTTATGGCTCATCCGGCCTCCTCCATCGCCTCCGCCTCCGTCGGAGAATCAGGTGCCAGGGATTGTATCCCCCCGTCAGATCCCAAACTGGATCCAAGACTCCCAAAACAGGCCCTCATTTTTTGCCAGGTTCGGGACATGTGCAGGTGCCCATCCCCCCAATTATCCTCCGCACAAACAAGCCCAAATACGCTTGGCCGGCCCGGGTCGTTTCACCGACGTAAGACCGGTTGTTTTTGGCATGACCGGACCAGAAACTGACGTGGTTTTTGCCGAAACTGGCATGTCCGGGTGAGAAAACGGGGTGATCCGGGGCTTGTCAGGGCCCGGATTTTTAGTACTCTTTTACGGGTGATCGCATAGTCCTGGATCCGGTCTAGGCCCGGGGGCCTCTGCCGACCGTATCCCGGACAAGCCCGATAGAATCCCGGATTGGCAATCCGGCGATCCCGTTTTCCGATCCCACAGGAAACAGTGTCCACGCCCACGGAAAAATCCTTTAATTTGGGATTACTTTTCAAAACCGGGCAAAATGAAGGCCACAAAAACCTGCAAAATAGCGGGCCTGTACGGGCCACGGTTTTCCGGATGGGCTGGAATACGTGGCAGGGGGAAAGAAGGGTGCTATTGGTTTTTGTTATGGGGCCGGGATGGGGCAACGGTGCTCAAAGAGTTTGGCGCATATTCGGAGGAGCATGTCCGGCAGTGCGAGAAAAATGTTGCTACGGTTCTCTCTTCGGATTTGATGTAGCGGGTGAAGAAGCGGTCGTATTGCGAAGTACCTTTGTTGTTACGAGTGACGGGACGCTGATGACGGGGAAGATCGACCGTTATGCGAATTGGAGGGTGGGTCGTGGGTGGTGATCTATTACAAGTCGGGACCGGTATCTTCGAAAACAAATCCGATAGAGAATCCCTCGCATGTGTTACAGATTTCGGTTTACATTATTGCTGCCCGGAATCTAGTAAAGAAAACTTCAATCAATGAATATGTGTATTAATCCGAGAAATGGAAATATCTCCGGGTTAATTTTGACAAAGAAAAGACAACACAAACGATTCGGAAGACAATTCCAGGATGTGGAGCGAGGGATTTGAACCCTCAAAACAACTGATCCCCTACTGGGTGATTGAGCTTCTCAAAATATTGCTGTATATATGATCTTGAGGAAGGTTCACCTTCACTCCACCCGTACAAGGACAGTTGTCTCAAGAATCATACTTACTATTCCACTTGTCATTTGAATCATTCCCATCAATTGAATTTGGAATTCTCCAGTTAGACTGAAGATGATCATCGACGTTGCGATTAGCCATACAGCAATACAGAGGTGAAGCTCCACATCTGCAAGAAATCTATTGGATTGGTAAAATATCTATCTTTTGGATCGTCATGATTTAAATCGCAGTAAAATAGCAAAAGGTGATGACGTATCGCTTCTAAAAATTGATTTTTTTTATTCTGCTCTTTAGATGATGTGATATTTCTTATTTTTTAGTTCGTAAGGTATATCACCACCTTCTAAGTGGTTGATAATTTCTGCTCTCACGTCGTTCCTATCAATCGCGCCAAAACATTCAATTTTCCCGGTCTTAGCAGAACTTTTCAGAACAATAAAATTATCAGAATCTGATGCCACGCCAATATTTGAATTATGTGTTGTGAGAATGAACTGCCGTTTTTCTTTACCCGTTCTTAATTTCGACACTATATCTTCATAAACAGACGGATTATCCAATGAATCTTCAGGTTGATCTATAATAATTGGTTTTGTTCCCTCCGATAGAGCAATAATTAGTAAGGCGATACTCTTTTGGCCCCCTGATAATTCAGACAATGGATAATATTGCCCATCCTCCTTCTTAAACTCAATCGACGGAATATCTTTTGGATATGCTAAATAAGCTAACGATAAAACATCAACTAAATTTTCTTTGGAATTCAAACTTTCAATTAATTTTTGAGCATTATTAAGAGCGAGTCCGGTCTCTGCTGCGAGATTATCAGCATCCGATTTAATTAAAAGATCTACAAATTTGCGCGGTAAGATTTTTTGAGCAATCTTATTAATATCAGGCTCACGAATTTTCGTCCCTTTTTTCAAGTAAAGCAACTCTCGTTTAAAATCGTCACGATTTCCGTTTTGATCCAACTTTAACAATAATTTCCCTTCAGACTGATAGTTTAACCTATCAAATATTCCTTTTCTAGCGTTGTAATATTCGTTATATACAGAATCGAGACGATCTAACCATTCATTACGTTTTTTAATAATATTTTGAAAATTTTCCTGTTTCCCCGACAATATTTTGAATTCCGCGGATAATGTTTCAAACTGTTTATTCAATCGTCGCCTTTCAGATTCTAATTTTGATTTATCACCTCCGGAATCCTGTATCATTTTTACATATTCCTCTCGTTTTTGAACGAATTTTGGCAACCATAAATCAAATTTATTTTTAATTGAAGATCGATTGCGATCAATTTCTTTCATTGTAGAATCAAATAATTTCAATATGTTTTTTCTTGATTTATCGGTTATTTTCTCTAATTCAATTCTAGTGGGCTCATCAACATTCTTAAAATCATTAATGGAAAGCTTGGATATCTCATTTTTTGATTTTTCTAAATTTTCAATTAATAGATCATGATACGATAAATATCCTTCATACAATTCATTGTCTTTCTCCCATTTTTTTATTTCAGTGTACAATTCATTTTTCAGAGCCAAATCAATATTCTTTAGTCTTTCACTAACTCCTTCAAGATCAGTATTAGCCCCGGCAATCTCATATACCGCTGAAATAGATTCTGATAATTCTTTGTCAATTTTCAAAAGGGTTGATTGTATGGAACTAATATTAGAATTAAAAATTGATGGATCAATAAATGAATCAATTAGGCGTAATTGTGATTCCGAGTCGTCAGCAGTTCGAATAATTTCGTTTTGACTATAGAACAATACAGGAAAAATTTTTGCAATTTCTCCATTATATGGATCTTTGGACTCATAATGAATACATTCGAGAGGGTTATCATCACCATCGAATTGTCTTTTTATCTGATATTTTTCCCCATTTTCAAGTTCAAAATTTATTTTCACCTCACCGAAATGCCCAAGTCTCTTTTCAATTTTGCTATAATGATCATCTCTAATTATTTTATCTTTTGAACATTGATTCAAACCAAATCTCAAAAACTCAACGATTAAAGATTTTCCAACACCTTTTCCGCCCACTAAACAATTCAGACCATCATGAAAATTTATTTTCTGATCTTTCAAGAATCCCTCGGAAATCTCTATTCCTGTGATTTTCGGTAAAGAATTTAATTCGAAGTCTTCCTTTTGTCTGATCCTTACTCTCGGATCAAAAAAACATTGCCTTAAGCCGTCAATAGTAATTTCATCTAATTTAAAATACGAAAAATTTGAACCTATATTATCAAGGGAATGACTGTCTGATGATTGATAAACCGCCTTTTCTATGTGATAGGTTGGATCAGTCCCGTCTAATCTATCACATAATCGTTTATGATTGGATTTTTTTTCCACATTATTAAAATCGCTTTCAGTTGCCTCAACTGCTGCTAAATTTTTCATTTGTATTAATTCTGTTCTTGGATTTCCTCGAAGATCCGTTAAGGCTCCATGGGATGAATTTGCATGGGCAAGAATTGGCAAACCCCCGCGTTTGTAAATTTCATCTATTACAAAAAAAATTGATTCGGAGGAAAAGGCTTGCTCGGTTCCATATTTATCCGCTTCAATTGATAAAAACCCGAGCAAATTCTCTATATCTTTAGTAGTAAATTCTTGATTAAATAATCCAATAACATGCAAATTTCCCTCTTTTCCCCCCGCAACGGAAATTTCAACCCCTGGAAAAACTACAATCTTTCCTTTTGCGGCTTCTTTAATTTTATCGATATATTCCCCAGTATTGTGATCTGTAATTGCGATGGCATCCAATCCTTGTTCTAGCGCTTTATTGACGATATCCGTTGGAGCAATGGATTTATCTTGATAATCGTGTGAGCTTGGTGAATGAACATGCAAATCTAATTTACGATAAGCTAATCCCGGCACAGCTGTTTCTTTTTTCATTAGTTACCCTATCAAGCATTTATCCATAATTAATCCATTTGATTTGATTTTTATTTAGTTTATAATACTGTTCAAATCTGGACAGAACCCTGTAAATTTCCCGCTCATACCTATAAAATTTTTCAAGTAAGAATTGGATTGTTCGAACCATACCGGAGGAGCCAAATGCGATTATATCTAAAACAGAATAATGCTCCTCTTCCTCGACACCGAAACCACCGGCCTCCCCAAATATTCCGCAACCAACCCCATTGAAAAATGGCCGCGGGTCGTCCAGCTCGCATGGTCGCTGTACGATAGCGACGGTGAGCGGGAAAGCCGGAACAGTTTCATCATTTACTCGGACGGACTTTTCCATTCCGATGGACTCTGCCCGGATTCACGGGATCACGACCGAGCGGGCAAAGGCCGAGGGCGTGTCGCTCTACAAGGTGCTCCCGCAGTTCAATGGAGATGTGGTGAAGTCAGACACGGTCGTTGCGCATAATCTCGATTTCGATCTGCCGATTGTCACCACAGAATTTTTGCGGTGCAGTCTTGAAACGAATCTTCCGGGGAAACAATATTTCTGCACCATGAAAACCCCCCAGATTGTCTCTCTGTGCAAGCTTCCTTCAAAGTCCGGAAGAGGATACAAGTGGCCGACCTTAAACGAGCTCCACCTCCAGCTGTTCCAGGAAGAATTCACAGAACAGCCATAATGCCAGCGCCGATGTGGAAGCCTGTGCGAGATGTTATTTTGAATTAAAGAAGAGGGGGATTATCGGACAGGGCTAAAATTCTGCAAAAACGGGCGTTCTTCCACAAATCTTAATCTTACATAAAAAGTTAAAGTAGTGTAATTATTTTAGGACAACCTGTAATGGCAGAACTCCCGACAAAATACCCGTGGCTGGACATTGTCCGGTTTCATAAGGATTTTGTCCAGCTGGAGCAGGAGAACTTTTTCCAGATTCCGGTCCATCCCCCGGCCGGGAGACCGGATGCACTCAAGGCCTTTGTCTTTCCCGACACTGCCCGGGATTCCATCGACAGTCCCTGGATCGTTACGGATGATAAAAATGCCGGGGACGGGCTTCTTCTCGAAATAAAAAAAGGAAACGTCAAAGAAGGTTACATCGGTGGCCCGTGCTGGAACGGCCACTCGGAATCAGAAGGCAGATGGATCCCGTTCATCAGCCCGTTCCTCTATCAGCATGCCAAAGCCGAGTACGATCCGGAGAAAAAGGAATTCCTGTTTATACCTGATGAGGGCCGGTGGGAAATCTCTCCCGTGGTTTGTTCGCTGCTCGATAAGGATTTTGAATGCGTACCGGATGTTCCCTTGGAGGAACTACCGTTTACGCTCCTTGAATCAGCCCGACATAAATGCAGTGGGAACACCAAAGCCCTCTCAAAAAATCTTGTCGGTGCCATTACCGAAGCGCTCCCGCCCTTTGCCGGAAAATTTCGGGATCCGGACAATATCGCAGACAAATTAGCCGGCCCTAAAAGTCCGTGGATCTTTTTTGTCCCGCCTTCCGCTGAGCACTCTCAAGTTCGATATATACTGCCGGATTACCAGGCCCTCGAACAAAGGCTGGCACGTTATCCTTCCGACATCGGCGGCCTCAGGATCTTCGAATCTGATGTGAACGAATGGGTGGGGACCGGCCAAAAAAAAGATCTTGTCCCGGTCGTCCCGCTCAATGCCTCACAGGAGCGTGCAGTCCAGGAAATATTAGGAAACAAACCGGTCACCGTCATCAGTGGCCCGCCCGGCTGCGGGAAAAGCCAGGTCGTTGTCTCGCTGCTGGTCAATGCATGGAAAGAAGGAAAGACGGTCCTCTTTGCCAGTACCACAAAAGCCGCTGTCGATGTCGTGTACGACCGTCTCCGGGATTTCGAATGCGATTACCCGCTTGCCGTCCGGGCCGGGGCAAAGGACCGGAACACCATCGAATCCTCGCTTGAAAAACTCCGGTTTGTCACCCTGCAGGACCGGTATGTTTCCGGCCATGACCTCTCCCTCAAAAAACAGATCGATGAGCTAAGTGAAAAAAAGCAGGAATACCAGCAGTTCCTTGACAACAAAATCCCCCAGCGGATCACGCAGGCAAAACAGGCGGCTTCACGGTCATTCCTTGAATTCCGGGAAGTAACAGAAAAGATCGCCAAAAACCGGGAAAAATTCCAGATAGAAACCGGCAGTCTGGGGTACTCCGTTCCCATCGACCGGTTCAAAGACGAGGTCTGCGAACCAATCCGGCGCTGGTGGGATGAAAAAGGGAACTGCCAAAAAACGATCGGACGCGATGACGAGCAGCGGGAAGAATATGTAAAGAAGATCGCTGAATGCGAACGCGAGCGGGACCGGTTGCTTGGCGAACGGGGATGTGGCAATCTTTCACCAGACGGATATTCATGGCTTGTTACCGGTCCCGGCCCGGACCGGTTTGAAAAATGGCTTGACGATTACCGGGCCCTCCTTAATTCCGATATCGAACAGTATTATGCATCCGATCCCGGTGAAACCTATAAAAAATGGTCGTCGGAATCCGATGCCCGTACCTGGGTGGCGACATCGGAGAACCTTCTTTTGAGGATAAATAACCTCGTGAGCGTCAACAGGGAAAAATTTTCCCGGTATACGGCGCTTAAAGAGCAGTACGATAAAGCACGGACAGATCTGCTCGGCGCCGGGCTTTCCCCGGATATACCGTTTGCCCGGCCGACGCTTGTTTCCTGGAAACAATCCTATTCCTCCCTGCTCTCCATTCCCGACGGCATCCTTTCGTTTATGAAAAAACGGTCTGCCGAAAAAGGGCTGCGTGAAATCGAACATACCCTCCAGACCTACTACCCGTCAGAGGTCTGGGCAGTCTTCTCCCGCGATCCAGCCGCCGGGCGAAAGACGCTCAACGGTTTTATCGATATCACCATTCGGTGGATGGAGGTCTCGGAAAAATGGGAAGCCTCACCGGATCGTCAGCAGATCGAGAACGAACTCCGAAATATATCAGAGCTCAAAAACGGTCTGCATCTCCAGAATTTCATGATCAATTACCAGGACGATTTCTCGTTTGTCGAGATCGCACGCCGGATCCGCGACCTCGAACCCGATGCCCGCAAGGCTGTGGAAACCTGGTGCGTCCAGACAAAGAAAGATGAATTCCTGCACTCCCTGCGGATGCTCATCCTCCAGTTCGATCGTTTTACAATAAGTTCGCCACTGGTCAAGGCATGGAGCGAACACGAAGGTGCAGAACTTGCCGGCATTTTCCAGGCCTTAAAAGAGCAGCCTGCATTTGAACTGATCACACGGTCCTGGAACTACTGCTCGGCCGACCGTTTCACCCGGCTGCTCTCGGGCTGGAAACGATCGCGTGAACTGCAAACAAGCATTGACGAATATGCACGCCTTTGCGGGAACATCCCGTCAAAACAAAAAAGAATTACCGGCTGGTGGGCGCAGCGCCCGGCAATCTGTGTCATCGAAAATGGCGATTCAACATCGCTCCCTCAGGAGAATACTGTCATTTTCCGGCATCTTGAGGCCTGTGAGGATCTCAAAGCACGGTGGAACGAGAACTGCCGGACGGAGTTGCACGAACTGGAAAAACTACAGAAAGACTCCTTTGACCGGGCACTTCGGGACATGAAAATTTCTTCCGACAATATGCCCCGTTCGTTACGTGACCCGGCCCTCGATTCGCTGTTTGCATCCATCCTTAACCAGTCCATGTCGGCGCCGGTCTGGCTTTCGGATGACGACAACCGGCTCTTTGACCGGTTCGACCCGGCACGGATCCAGGCAAGCCTCAATTCTGTTAATTCGCAGCTTGCCGATCTCTCGTTTAAACTTGCAAAGGAATGTTACCTCAAACGGATCGCGGAGGGCTCGTATATCCTTGAATCCGTTGACAAACTCCGTCGGCAATTCACGCGGTCGTCATCGTTTTCCGCCCGGGGCTTTCCGAGGGAGACTTACCTGAACGCGTTAAAGGCGATCCCGGTCTGGGTCACCAATGCACACCAGACCCAGTCGTTTCCTATGGAACCGGATCTCTTCGATATCCTTGTTATCGATGAGGCTTCGCAGTGTACGCTCACCAATATCCTGCCGCTCATCTACCGTGCAAAGTCCCTTGCCGTGATCGGCGATCCAAACCAGCTGCCGGCAATTTTCAAGGATATCTCCCCTGGAAAAGAATCTGCCATTGCAGCAAAACACGGAATCACCGGATGCGCAGACCGCTTCGGCCACCGGAACAACACCCTGTTCCAGCTGGGTCTTATGTTTCTGCCCGGCGGAAGGAAAAATATGGTAAACCTGATCGAGCATTACCGCAGCCATCCGCTCATCATCGGTTTTTCCAATCTCTACATCTACCAGATGCACCTGACCCTAAAGAAAAAAATACGCCTCACCAACAGTGCATGCTCTGTCTCGGGTGTTTTCGGGCTTGATGTTTCCGGGGAGTGCTTCCGGGGCGACAGAGGCCAGTCATGGGTGAATCCAAAAGAGGCCCAGGCTATCTGTGATATTATCAAAAGTATCCGGTCCGATGATACATTTTTTGGAAAAACAATCGGTATCGTGACACAGTTCCGGGGACAAAAAGAAAAGATCGAAGAACTCCTGTCCATGCAGGGACTCTTTTCAAAAGATATCCTTGTCGGAACGGTGGATACCTTCCAGGGAAACGAAAAGGACATCATGTTCTTCTCCCCGGTCCTTTCAAAAGGAATCGGTGAACCCGCCGCCCGCTGGTCCGATGACAAAAACCGAATCAATGTAGCTCTCACACGGGCCCGGGAACTGATGATTGTTGTCGGGGATTTTGCCTATTGCCGGAAGATGGATGCGATCTTAAGGAATCTGATCGAATATGTCGATACCATCTCCCTGTTAAGAAAGACAAGTGCTGCCGAACTCGAATTGTTCAGCCTTTTAATTACTGAAGGTAACGCTCTCAAACTCAGGCAGGATAACCTGCCCCGCGTTCACCAGAGAATCGGCAGTATCGAAGTTGATTTCGTTCTCCGGAACCCGGAAAAAGGTGTTGCTCTAATCATTGAGGTTGACGGGGACCAGCATTATTATGCAGAGATTAACGGGACCCGGTGCCAGGTGGAGTATGAAGGCATAAGAAAATGCGTGAACTATTCCGGGAAAAAACTGTACGTGAATTCTTTTAAGGATGAAGAATTTGTGAATCTTAACAACCGTTCTTACCGGGTCACAACAACAAGTGAATCGGTACAGTCCGATATAAGCCGCGATGATTTCTTAAAAACGCAAGGCTACAAGATTCTCCGGATTCCGGCAAAAGATATCTTTGAAAAACCGGATGTCGTGATGCAGGAGATTGGCAGGAGCCTGGAAATATTGGAAAAATAATAACAGGATATCCGTTGAGATTCACAAGATCTATCTTTAAAAAAACCCGTCGAAATCAACGGGATTAAACATCATTCTCACAGGATATACCAATTATTGTCTGTCAGCCTCCGGACAAACCTCCGCGAACTTACAACTCATACACTCCCTCGCCGCAGGCCGGGCCGGAAAATCTGCAAACTCATACGAAGCATTCATCGCTGCAAACTCCCGAGCGATCCCCTATAGTTGCGTTGCCATTCCTTTACGTTTTTTACTCTGCGCCGCCAGCCGCACCCGTGCAGCCTGCACCGCAGCTTTCAGTTTTTGTTCCAGCACTTCGCGGGGCGGGAGATCGGTAAGATACCCGGAAACGTGAAATGGTAATGCAACCCGATCTTATTAGAAAACTGTTTGGCCGAAATTTGTCGCAGACAAATAACCGGGCCACCGCCTCGCGACCCCGTTGGTGTGACGGATGGCCGGTACGCCGGCCCCATATCCCGGTCTTATGACAATAAACTCTGGCAGCCTCGCTTCTTAACCGGCCCGATCGCGATCCAGCCTCCGCATGATCTCCCTCTCCCGCTCAATCTCTGCAACAAGTTCCTGCTCGCTCGGGAGATAGAGGGTATACCGGGATGCAAAGAGCTGGCGGCTGTCATTGAGAACTGAATAACGGACAACGGTCTCGTCTTTTTCCGTACACAGGATGATGCCGATGGTCGGATTATCTCCTTCCGGTTTTACCCGGTCTTCAAAAAGACGCACATACATATCCATCTGCCCGATGTCCTGGTGAGTCAGCTTCCCGGCCTTCAGATCGATGAGGACGAAACATTTCAGGATATAATGATAGAACACGAGGTCGATATAGAATTCCGAGGTTTCCGTACTGATCCGGTATTGTCGCCCGACAAACGAGAACCCTTTCCCCAGCTCCATGAGAAAGTCCCGGAGTTTATCGATAAGGGCCTGCTCAAGTTCATGCTCAAGGTACGATGCAGAAGAAGGAATATGCAGGAACTCCAGGACATACGGGTCCCGGATGAATTCATCCGGTGATTGGGGCCCCTCACTCCTTTTTTTTAAAACGGCGGGTTTTTCGATCTTCCGGTCCTGGCTTTTCAACAACCGTTCATAGGAGAGTGAATCGATCTGCCGCTCAAGAGTCCGCACACTCCAGTTCTGTCCGATCGCATCGCGCATATAATGACGACGGGCCAGGGGATTTTCCACCCGCATCAGGAGCCGGTAATGCGACCAGCTTAATCCGCTACACACTGTGTAGCCAATCTCATCTTCAGGAATGTCTCCTTCGCAATACCCTTTTGGAAAAACAAGATAGAACTGGCGGAAGTTCTTGAGATTTACCACAGAGAAACCACGGCCGAATTCACCGGTCAGACGGAGCGCAAGATCTTCAAGAAGATGCGTCCCATACCCTGCCCGGCTTTTTCCGGCCTGTTCTTCTTCTACGATTAATCGCCCTATGTTCCAGTAAGCTTCGACCATCGCGTGGTTTACGGACCGGTACGCCTGTGTCCGGGCATGGCGAATAATATCCCGGAGAGCGTGATACAGCTGGTCCGTGACTGCGGGGCTGGATATCATGAAATCAGATCCTTAGTATCCCTGTGAACGAATTGTCCTCATATAACGCGGGGCGTGCGCCGGGAAAGTGAAGAGACCAGAGAAAATGATCGGGGATTATGGACGTTTTTACCGGGGTCTGGCTGGAAAAAATTTCCCGGCTCTGATAAAAAAATTGTGAAAATACGGGTATTCCAAAAAACATTGTGAAGAAATATCTTATAATCCTCCAAACCCCCCACCCCAAATACCCTCCCCTACAAAATAACCCTGATGCTCCTCTTCCTAGACACCGAAACCACCGGCCTCCCAAAATATTCCGCAACCAACCCTGTTGAAAAATGGCCCCGGGTCGTCCAGCTCGCATGGTCGCTGTACTCCAGCGATGGCGAGCGTGAAAGCCGGAACAGTTTCATCATTTACTCGGACGGACTTTTCCATCCCTATGGACTCTGCCAGGATTCACGGGATCACGACTGACCGGGCCAAGGCCGAAGGCGTGTCGCTCTATAAGGTACTCCCGCAGTTCAATGCCGATGTGGAGAAGGCAGACACGGTCGTTGCACATAATCTCGATTTCGATCTGCCGATTGTCTCAACGGAATTTTTGCGGTGCAGGCTTGAGACCGGTCTTTTGGGAAAACAATATTTCTGCACCATGAAAACTCCGCAGATTGTCTCTCTGTGTAAGCTTCCTTCAAAGTCCGGAAGAGGATACAAGTGGCCGACCTTAAACGAGCTCCACCTCTACCTGTTCCAGGAAGAATTTACGGACAGCCATAATGCCGGCGTCGATGTGGAAGCCTGTGCCAGATGTTATTTTGAATTAAAAAGGAGAGGAATTATCGAACAGGGATAGTATAATGGGAAGGGCTGGCCGGTACCCGGAAACCTTTCCGTTCCTGTACACAAACCCTATTATAATTCGCGACCAAGATCCACGTATACTAAGAGGGTGAACCGGCATGGTCAGGGCAATCGAATGCATCTATGAGGATAATGTTCTCAAACCGGTGGGAAAGATCCAACTCAAAGAAGGTGAGCGGATCCGGGTGACCATTGAGAAGAAGCTCAGCTTTGAGCCTATCCGTCTCAAGAAGAAACCTGCATCGGATCGCATCAGTGCTCTCAAGGATGAGTCATGGACCTCTTCCTAGATACTTCTTTTATTATCCCGCTCCTTATCGAAACCGATACAACACAGAAGGCCCGGGATTTTTTCTCATCGTTCCCGGGGGCCTGTGCTGCAAGCATGTCGGTGTATGAAGAAACCTTCTTTGTCGGGCTCAGGCTGATTGCGGAAGACGAATTCGGGATCACCGGGACCGCGGATCTCAAGAAACACATCCGGGAAAACGGCTACGGGTTTGCCGACGATTTTATCCGCAACGTACATGAAATTTTTTCAGGGCTTGCAATCGTGCCGGACTCATCGAACCTCACACTCATTGAAAAGACTGCCCGGGCCTATGCCCTCCTTCCCAACGATGCACTGATTGCCGCGACCTGTATCGAACACGCCATCCCGCAGATCTCAACATTTGACCGGGATTTCTCGAAAGTGAAAAATCCATGTCGGATCAAAATCTGAAAAATTCTCGGCAGATCAAAGAAGATCTCCGCGATTTTGTGATGGTGGCTGAACGGCGGGACGAGGGCACCATAAGCCTGGCCGGATTAAAAAAGCGTGTGCTGTGAGCGGGTCAGATGAGATCCTGCACGCTCTCTTTTACAAAACAGCGTGGAGAAAGATTGCCGGAAAATCCCAAAAGACCTGCTCCCGAATATTTTTGAGCACGTGGAAAATCTTTTTAGCAAATCCGCTCCCGCACGATGCGATCAAACTGGCCGGTGCGGAATCGCTGTACCGGATCCGGGTCGCGGGGAATACCGGATCATTTACCGGGTGCTCCACGAATCCCGGGAAGTGATCGTGTACTATATCCGGCGCCGGAGCGTTGCGTACCGGGAAGTGTAACTCTCCCAGTTTCACATCGGTACCACGGTAGTACTCTGTTTCGACTCCAAATCCGACCCTTGATCGCCCCTCCCCCACCTCCAAAATATGCCCGTATCGGGCTCCGATTGCCCACAACCTCATCCGGAAAACCCCGTAAAATGCCCGGATTGGGGGGTAACCTGAATGTCGTTTATCCAGGGTAATTTTGCCAAAATACCTCCGTTTTGTCCCCAGATTTCAACCCCCAAACATGGGTGAGTTTTTGTTTTGGGCATACGTGGGCCCGATCAGCAGGAGATCGGCCACCGGAACGCGATAGCGGCCGTTTCATGAGGGGGTCAGAATCTGGTGGTTTTAAGGGTGTATTTTGGCCGGGAAACTTCAATTTGGGGATAATTTCCTACGACGGAAGATTGTATGAGGGGGGGATCCCCACATCCGAGATCTTTTCGTTTACTTCTCGTGAGTGTGCGTTGCCACATAGTACTTCATTCATTTTAGATTGAATTTTACATTCACTCCGCAAGAAATTTGATTATAACACAGTAGCCTGACGATCATGAAGTGATCGTCAGGGCTCGTACTCTTTTGATTATTTCCTCATTGCATGCCCATCATCACGAATAATTTTAACGGCATTAATCCGGACGCAGAGTACAAACCAGTTTAATCTACATGTTCACGTGAATGGGTACATCTGTAGTTATCTGGACACTTTGTCCAGATTGTTGTCCAGATGCAGCGTGGGGATGGGGGAATGCAGGTGTCCCGGGGGCTCCCGGCTTGAGGATCATCGATGGTGAGGACATGAGTGGATCTCCCAAGATTCTGGCAACGCCGGCACAAAGCAGTTCCTGATCAGGTAAAAATGCGTTCAATGAATTTTCGGCTATCGATTTAGTTCAGACCGGACACGAATACCGCAAACCAAACCCCAACAAGAATTCCTGAAACAACGAGGCTCTTCAATTCCTTTTTTGCAGCGAAATATCCGGCCAATCCCGCGATAAACATGAGTGTTCCCCAATATGCGATTGCCGATGCAACCCATTGCCGATTTAGAAAATCACCGGACTGGATGGGGATAATCAATCCTAATATCAAGAGGGGCATAACCCCGATGATAAGAGCCCCGGTCTGGTTGCCCGTGATCCAGCCGTAAATAACCGGAACGGCAGGGAGGAGGGCAATAATAATTAATGAGAGTATCGCAGGTTGTGTCGGCATTATGGAGGACCGGGATGCCATGATCGCGGGAACCTCCCATATCGTGATTATCACGAGGGAAATAATGAATGGAACTGCAAGGTCTTCGACTTTTTTCATGAATGATTCCTCCAAAAAAAAGAGGGGTTAGAAATATGTCAGGGTTGTGGCATAGGCATCATTGAGCGGGCTTGACACATAATTGTTAAGGTAATAAGAATTATGTGAAATAATCCAGCGCCAGTTGGATGTGTAGTAGTCTGCAATCTCCCATTCAACATCCTCAAAATTTACTGCATGATGACCACCGTTTAACGGGTCCCACACGCTGTCCCGGTGTGCAGCCCCGATAACATCACCATTTGACAGACTCCAGAGGCGTACATGATCCCGCCCCTGCAATCCATAAGCATCGGTGGCTACACCCTGATCTGACTTCCATGACCCGTCATAGATATAATAGGTGTCCTCATTGGGGAATGCTATCGCAATCCAACCGTGGTTGTTTATCATCTCATTTTTTACAGAATTAATGTTTGAGTTTTCCCAGATCAAATCTGTTGGCTCATCCAGCTCGAGGTAATTTCCCCAAATATCTTGTTCAAAAATCCATTCCGGATATCCTGCATATGATCGCGGAGGATCATTTGCCGTTGTGAAAACAGCCGTTGTTTCGGTACTCACAGTATCCCGGTAACCTTCAGCATATCCAAGCTTACTGGCGTCCTCTTTTCCCAGGCTGATTTTTTTCATGGTTGTGAAATTATCAACACCGATTTTTTTCTTGTAGTCTTTGCTTGAGTAGGTATCCACTATTTCAAAAATTCCGTCATTATATGTCGCAGTGGTTGTATGCATGACACGAACTTTATGATCTTCCTGCCATTTCTTCTGCATCGCATCAAACTGCGCTCTGTCGGTTGAATCATCAGCCGCATTCACCATCGGCACTATCACCATTGCTGCCAGCAATAATGCCAGCAGGACGACAAATGTTTTGTGTAGGTTCATTCTTTTTCCTCCGTTTTTCACATGTGCTACACTCGCAGGCACAAGGAAAACCTTCATAGGATCAGAAGATAACAGACTCATGCCTACGGGCGGGGCCGGGTTCAGCCGCATTTGGCCTGGGGCGGGCCCGGCCTTTTTGTTGTGGAACAACCCCCCGGCTGTCCACGCTTGTGCGATTCGCGACGACAGATATAAGGATTCTAACGCGTACGTTTACCGGTTTTTGAATCGGTAGACAAAAGGTGCGAAAAAAGTTAAGCGCCGGGCCGTAAAGCCCGTTCCGTGGTACTATGAAGGTTCCGGAATCTGTATTACCCTCCTGGTGTGCGCTGTTCTGCTCATAGGGGGAGTATCGGCACAGACAATCGACAAAACATCGGGCTGTACTGGGGACGCGATAAGAGATCATTCCCATCTATAGATATGCCCTGGTTGTAAAATTCCGGGGCCAGCTTCTCGATAATGAAATCAAGGACCATCTCTGCCGCAAGATCGCCGAGCTCTTCGTTCCGCTCCTTTGCGAAATAATGCTTGATCTCCGCGATCATTGCGGCCTTGCGCTCCTTTGAAAGATTGATGGGGCTCTCCTTTCGCATGTCTGATTCAGCTCAATGGGAGATATGGAAACTCGGGGCTGATAAAATCCGGTGCCCCGGGAAGAGGGGAAATCGGTTATATCATGGCGTTCTCTTTTAAAATATCGTGACCCTCAAAAAGAAGATCGGCTTTGAGCCGATCCGGTTAAAGAAGAACGTGTCCATGGATCGCATCGATACGCTCACGGAGGAGTCACGGTCCTCTTCCGAGATAAAGAAGATCCGTAACCCTGAACCCGATGTGCGATCTCGATCCGGGATCTGTGCTGCCATAAACCGGGCAACCTGCACCAGAAGCCGGGGTCCGGGGCTGGCCCCCTTTACAAAAAAAAATCGGGTGGGAGGTGATCCCCCTTTCGCGATCAAAGCGGGGGGTGGGTACCCCTTCCCCCCACGCGGTCGTTTCCGGCACGCACGCTCCGGCGAAGATGCCACGCGAAACCGGTGATTTTTTCGCGGGAACCCTGGGGAGGGTACCCCCGCTCTTGCGGACAAAAGGGGAGGGGGTGGCCCCCACCCCCCTATATATTAGTGCATTTTCCTCCCGTTTTGATCCTCAAAATACCTGTCACGGGTCACGGGACCTGTTACTGAAAATCAAACCAGCAAAATAAATCTTTAGGATTTATCAAAATAGTACCTATCAACGCAAGGGAGTTCTCCATATGATCTTTGGATTGGGAAAACCGGTAACCTGTGAGAGATGCGGGGTCACGATTGACAAAAAGAAGGAAAATATTTTTGATTCAACCATACGGGGAAAGAAAAAGGACGGGGAGACACTGACTCTCTGCGGTCCCTGTCTTATGGAAAAATTCGGTGAGTCGCTTACCCGTTTCAAATCCCGTGCGGTTGTGGTGTATCCTCAAAACGATATGGGCTGGAACAATTCCGATGCAAATGCGTACCAGTTCTATACGCTAAAAGAGATGAAAGAATACCGTTGGACAGAGGAGTACATTGCATCGCTAAACGGGCTTTTACCTCCCGACGGTACCCGGTGCACCCTGTGCGGTGCTGCTGCCCAATTTACCTGGGTCTCTCCCGGGATCTACTTTAACGACTGGTCCTCTTCAAAGATAAATAAAGAAGAAAATTACGAGAAAACCTTTGTCTGTGGCAGGTGCCTGCTGCAGGAATTCCGGAGAAAATTCCTTGAAAATAACCTGAAGTTCGATGAATTTTTACCTCCTGCCGATGGTGACAGTTTCGGTACGCCATTTGAAGTATGACTGTGCTACACCGCCAGGAGCCGAAGCCCGGGTCCGTGAAGAAATGCGAGATTCCTGCATCAGGATACAAAATGTATTCAATTGAGTAAAAAATGTATTCAGCGGGTATCCCTCATTCCCGAAATCCCCCTATAGATTAGTGCATTTTCCTTCTCTTTTTTTCCTCATCTTACCTGTCACAGGTTACCGACCTGTCACGGGTCAGGAGACCCGTATGAGGGAGCCCTAAATCCGACCCCCCAAAACCGCCCCTCTTTTCACCTGGCCATGCTATTACCCATCCGGCCCCGGGTTTCGCATCCCAAAAGCGTACATTAGCGTTTTACACGCCCACGTAAAACGCCCTGATAGGCGCAAAACCCGTGGAAATGACGATTTCAGAAAAAGTGAGTGAAAACGTACCTGAAATTGCAACCTGACAGATCTAAAATCCCCCCGAATGCTAAACGGGGCCCTGTGAGCGCCCGGATTCGCAATACTCCAAAAGGAGAGGTATGTATGATATCAGGGATATCGTCTCACGAGGAAATCGGCGAGGTAATACAATACTATTCCCAGCAGGATCGACAGGAAAATGACGATCTGACCGGTTGTGGCATCCCTGCCGACAACAAATCCTCCAAGAAATAATGAGACGAGGTAAATTCCCATCACAAATACAAATGTCAGAAAAAAAGGGAAGGTTTTGTTGTTTGTCATTTTCCATCACTCATATATGACCTCTTATCTCAAATCTCAACTCAACACACGTCCGGGCATTTATTTTTCTCGCAGGCGTATCCTCCCGCCCATCCTTCATCAGTGAACGGGGTGAAGTTCTGAGTTGTCTTCCAGGTCAGGTACCGGTATTCAACAAACAGATAATCGGTTTTTCCTGAAGTCTCATTGACCATCACGGATATACGGCGGTCTTCCGATTCTGCCGGAACATAAATAACCATACGGGATCCCGCCGGGCCCTGGAAGGGAATGAAATAATCCACCCCCAGAATAATCCCGCCATCCCGGAGTATTTTCAGGACACAGGGATCATCCAGTGCGATCCGGGAGATGTTCGAGATGTTTCCTGAAAACGAACTGTTCCGGATCACCGGCAGGAGTTCGGGGTTGACATTATCAGGAATAATCCGGTAGTTTTCCGCAATAATCTGCGACAGAGAGGTATTTTGTATCATCCCTTCCGAATAGACCAAAACCGTTTCTCGGGGTATTTCAGAGGTGGCTCCCGGGGACGTGGAGGGTTGTAAACCCTGATCGGTAACACAGGCAGCAGAAAGGCAGAAAAAAAGGAGAAGAACTGAGAATAGGGTTCTCATGGGGATGTTCACCTGTCTTTTAATTCGGCGTCCATAGTCTGACATGTCCGGGATTTTGTTCGATAATTGCACTAAGGCCGCTGAAATGTGAAGCTGCTGTTGGATCGACATACCCGGATAATGATACAGATGCCGCAGATCCATCGGCTTTTCGATAAATCATATTATTAAAACTCACATCTCCTGGCAAATCATTATCATTGTTTATACCTATACCTGTTGCTTCGAGAACGACCTCGGCATTTAAACCGGAAGTTGTCGATAACTCATCAACGAATATCGAAGATACCGGGTCATTATTCCGCGTGATTGAAACCCACCATCCCGGGTAACCATTGATACCACTATAGACCATCCCGCCACAAATCGTATCACCCGGCCCTTCGTTTTTGGGACATCGCCCCGATGTCCGCAATTCCCCCTGATATGTAACAATGCAAATAATTTCTGTCCACAAAATCAAACTGTCAGTTTGATGATTTGGACAGAACACACAGGATACTCAATACATCACCGATGAGAAGGGGAACACGGTCGTCGTCATCCTCCCGCTCGCCGAGTACCAGCACATCATGAACGATCTTCACGATCTGGCGATGGTGGCGGAAAGGAGGGATGAGAGTTCCATAAGTCTTGCCGAATTAAATAAACGTATTGTGTGGGCGGGACCAATGAGTCCTTACACGCTCTCCTTTTAAAAACCGCGTGGAGAAAGACTGCCGGAAGATCTCAAAAGACCTGCTCCCGAATATTTTTGAACACGTGGAAAATCTTACGAACAATCCGCTCCCGCAGTTCAATGCCGACATTGAGAAAGCGGAAACGGTCGTTGCCCATAACCTTGATTTTGACCTGCCGATTGTCACCACGGAATTTTTGCGGTGCAGGCTTGAGTCCGGGCTCGGGGAAAACAATATTTCTGCACCATGAAAACCCCCCAGATTGTCTCTCTGTGCAAGCTTCCTTCAAAGTCCGGAAGAGGATACAAGTGGCCGACCTTAAACGAGCTGCACCTCCCGTTGTTCCAGGAAGAATTTGCGGACAGCCATAACGCCGGTGCCGATGTGGAGGCCTGTGCGAGATGTTATTTTGAATTAAAAAAGAGGGGGATTATCGGGCAGGGAGATTAACAAAACGGTCTGCCCTTCAAACCCGCACGTACACTCAAAGGAAATCAAACCGGAATTGTGCACTTCCGTGCGTGCACAATTTTTTTGGAAATCCCGGCCATTTCCCGAAACCTCAAAAAAACGGCGCCGTAAATTTTTCAAAGCTTCGCGAGCCTTTTCCGGGACACGCAGGATTAATATTTTCCGGCGCGTATATCTCCGTATTATTATGAGCTCGAAAGCACGAGTCGCAGAGTCCCCCGCAACCCCGGTCGCGGCACCACGCTCAAAGGCCCGGTCGTCCGGCCGTGGCGACGAGATGCCCCTCTCCCCGGTCCAGCGGATGCGGCAGAAGATTGCTCTTGCGGACCCGGAACTTGTCCGCCGCATCATTTCCGACCCTGCCCTGGAGCCGTGACGTAATTGGCGGCTAGCCAAAAAAGCAACGTACCTGTTTTTATCGATGCAAATATTTTCTTACATGTTGTCCTTGGCACCGGAAAAGAAGCTGCTGCCTGCACCCGGTTCCTGGAAGATGCAGATGCCGGGCTTTTTCCCTGCGCCACTTCGGTTATCGTACTCAATGAAGTGCTCCACCGTCTCCTTATCGCGTCCGTTGTCCGTAACAGCGGCATCAACCCTGAATCTGCAGTCCGCCAGATGAAACTGCACCCGGACCTTGTCCGTGATGCAGGGAACGTCCGGGAAGTGATGGAGGATATACGGAGTATCCGGCCGATGGTTGTGTACGGGATCTCCCCACAAACATTCGAACGATCCCTGGCAGTTATGCAGGAGTGGGGGCTTCTTGGGAACGATGCTCTCCATGTCGCCTGCATGGAAGAGCATTCAATCGATGCGATCGCAACCTATGACCGGGATTTTTCCCGGGTCGATAGTATTTCCGTTGTTAGACCGTGATATCATCAGTTCCTGCCGGCCGCCGCCTCCGGACACACTTCCGCAAACTTACAACTCCCACACTCCCTCGCCGCAGGCCGGGCCGGAAAATCCGCAAACTCATACGAAGCATTCATCGCCGCAAACTCCCCTGCGATCTGCTCCCGCACCTCGCGTAACTCGTCTTCAAAGAATGCATAGGGTTTTGTTGTGCCGGTCTTCAGGAAAACCCGCTCGGTCCCGATATCGTCTGCACTCCTGTTGTAGAACTCCTTTGCCCAGAGCACGTAGGCCGCCATCTGGAGCTCCGATTCGTAATCGTCATCGTCTTTGCCGGTCTTCCAGTCCGACAGGACAATTGTTCCGTCCGGCATCTTCGCGGCAAAGTCCACCTTCACGGTTACGCCCGCATCACCGATAGTGAAGTGATCGAACTGCTCGTGGCGCAGGCACTCGCGCTTCGCATACTCCGGCCATTTCGCAAAGAACGTGGAGAGGCAGGTCTTCCCGTTCTCTAAAATGTAGGTGAAAAACGAGTCCGGGATCTTTTCGCCATTGTGGTGCTCGGTGAAGGTCTCGCCGCCGATGGCCCGGTAATTCGCAACCTTTTTCGCAAAGACGCTCTCCGCCTCGAAATAATTCATGGGCTTGTTGTCGCACGCGAGCTGGATCTGCTGGTCGATGATGTCGTGGATGAGCTGGCCCTGCACAACGTATTTTGACGTGAAATTTTTGAGCCACCGGATCTTTTCCGGGGGGACGACCGGGCTGGTTGTCACGTACCGGGCGATGTACTCGTAGTAGTACTGCCGCGGGCACCGGGTCCAGGTCCGGTGCCGGGTAAAGGACCAGGAATTGATGGTGAAGAAGAAGGGATCGAGATCAGCCATAGGTGTCAGGTAGAGAGGGATTTTTGAAATAAGTTTCCTTCATTTATACGTTGACCTCCCTCTCTTTTACAATGTTAGAAAAATTGGAGGTGCGTTTGTGCTAGCGTAATTATAATTATTTTTGTGCGACACTTTGCCGTTTCTTATTTTTCACAAATATTATCTTTGCTGGAGAATCGTCCTTCTGCCTTTCATCAGTTTCAAAAAGATCGATCTTTTTAATTAACTCATAGATCTTTTTGTATCCATATGATCGTGGATCAAAATCACTTTGTTTCTTAAGGATCGTAGCTCCGACAGAAGCTAGGTTTGCCCATCCGGATTCATCTGCAGAATCTTCGACCGCTCCGCGTAAAAGCATAACAAGATGAGTGTCTCCTTTAAGCTGATTTGTAGATTTTTGCGGTGTAGTTTGATGAATACTCTCATCTTCTTTCCCACTGGGGATTTCTTCACTTGGACGGCGTAGGTTTTCCGTCAAAATGAAAAGGTCACAAGATCTGCGGAAGGGTTCTGGAGTCTTTTCTTCCCCAAAACCATATACTACAAGACCGGATTCTCTTATTCGTGTTGCAAGTCGTGTAAAATCGCTATCACTGGATACTAGACAAAACCCCTCAAATTTATCGGAGTGCAGTAGATCCATCGCATCAATAATCATTGCAGAATCAGTGGCGTTTTTCCCGGTTGTATAGGGAAATTGTTGAATCGGCTGGATTGAATGGATCAGTAATTTTTCTTTCCAACCATTCATTGAAGGAGATGTCCAGTCGCCATAAATTCGTTTAACACTAGCTACCCCGTACTTAGCAATCTCGTCAAGAAGACCTTGTATTGCACTTGGCTGAGCATTATCTGCGTCAATGAGGACCGCAAGCCTCATCTGTCGCTCTCCGGTTTTTTGAAGATTATCCATGAGTTCTCATTGATAATTTAAAGTATATCTGTATATTTATAATCCTGGAAAAAGCATCATTTTTTTTGTTGACTATCTGTAGTCAAAGGAACAGGTAGAGTAATTTCCCGTGGCAAAGCCACCATCCCTTCACCACACTAGCATTTCCTCCGTAACCCCATTCATCATCCGGTACGCATTGTCCACGCTCTGATTGTAAATTCCCGGTGGGGTGGGTGATCCCCTCTTCGCGATCAACAAGGGGGGTGGGTACCCCCTACCCCCCTCCCCCCATCCGGCCGTTTCCGGCACGCCCGCTCCGGCGAAGACGTGTACGCCAGATGCAGGATTTTTGCGCGGGAACCCTGGGGTGGGTACCCCTTCCTTCGCGGACATTTGGGGAGGGGGGTGGCCCCCACTCCCCCCAACCAACAATTATTATTCCAAAATGAGATTGGATCAACTATGGCAGAATTGTGGGAAGAATGCCGGAACGAACTTTGTCGAAAAATTAAAAATGGTTTTGGCCTTCAAAGATTTGAGAATAGAGATTATCCGATCATAACTCTTAAGGTGGTTCTTGCACTTCGCTTTTTAAAAATCAAAGAAAAGAAGGATATACTCCACTAACAGGAGCTGGGGTAGGGCATATGAATAAGTTATTTCGAAATCCTCATCAGGACACGCAAAAAATTGGCACGATTCCAATCACCCTCCATTATTGGACATCAAAGACGTACCCTAAAACCTGTGCAGCTCTTTCAGATTTGGCTGAGGTCTCATACAGGGACGATATGAGTAAGAGAGAGGGAAATGAAGATTATCGGGCATCTTTAGAAAAACTTCTCCACTCACTTGACACATTTATCCGGGAGTTTACAAAAGGATCTTCAAGTGCAGGTAAACGTGAAAATTACAATTTGTCGAATAAATGTCATTTTTCTCTCCTGCTCTTATGGCAAATTCGAAATACAATTACTCATCAGGGAGGAGTTATTGATCAAAGATGCAAGCAAAAATATGATAGATTATTTCGGAAAATGAAAGATAAAATAAAACCGGCTATTGACTTGCCAGATACGATCAATGTCGGAGAAAAATTTATTATTGGTTTTCAGGATTATGTGACAATTCACAAATGTGCTTTTGCGTTTTTTAAGGAAAAAGTATCTGAAGAAGATTATGAAATTTTTAAAAGTCGTGCTTATACAACAAATTATAAAATTTCAAATATCGTTTTCCCAATCGAAGTAGATTTGGGTACTATATTTCTTGATGGTGAAAAAGCTTCATCTCATGGTTTTATTTTTGATTTTAAGACAAGAAAAATAATCCCTCCGAACGGGGCGGAATATAATTTTACCAAGGAAAAAATTTATCTTCAAGATGGTCGATCATTTTCAGCAAAATTTGAACGACGAAAACAGTGTCCGAGTGAAAATGATCAAGTGCCACAAACAGTGTAATTTTCGAGCATCTTTATTGCCCGATCTAATTTCCCTAGCAACACGAGAACGACCCCCAAAACCGCCCTTCTTTTCATTTACCCCCTCCCCGGAGCCCATCCGGGAAAAGATCGGCCCTCCAAACACTGCTATTTGTTCCCCCATTTCTCCGACGTGAAAGCGTCATTTTTACCCTGAATTAGTCCCCCTTTTTTAGGAATTATTGCCTCACTGGGGTCTTTTGGAGATCCCCCGATCCAGCATCTCCGTCGGAGAATCCCGATAAGGAAACCTGAGGTGATCCTCTCCCCATCTTTCATCCGGATCCTACAACCGGTAGAAAAACCGTATCCCCAATACGCCCGATACGGGCCCGGATTCCCGGCAACCCCTTCCGGAAAACCCCGTAAAACACCCGGATTTTTGGGGCGCCAGAAAAACGATTATACAGGGTTATTTTGCCAAAATATCACATATTTGCCCCTTGTTCTTAATCGCAATAGCGGCAGTCTTTTCATTTCCGGCCTACAGGGTTACGATCAGAGGGAGATCGGCCGCTGTAATGCGATAGCAGCCGTTTTATGAGGGGGTCGGAATCCGACAATTTTAAGGGCGTATCTCGGCGGGAAAGCGGCAATTTGAGGAGGGATTCTTACGACGGAGACTGAATGCAGGGAGAGATCCCCCCATGATCGCGAGCCGAAACACCGGGGTGAGCAAATTGTACATGGAGCGCGAACCAATAGCCCGGGGACTATTGAACGGACGACTGCATGCTCTCTTCCGCCAGCGTTCAAGAGCAATAAGAATAATCCTTTGGTCGAATGAACCTGAATTATTACTACCCGGTTTATTTACCCTCTGTCCGAGGGCCCAACCGGATGTTGCAGAGCCGGAATAAACAAACGCAATACCGTTTGTATCCGACAGATTTTTCCCGGTGAACAGGACTGCCAGATCACTGGAAGTCGAATTTCGTACAGCCGAATCCTTTGTCCTTATAGCAGTTCAGAAGATGTGGATAATACTTTTATCATTCAGTTCACCATCCCTAAACAACTCTTCGAGAGTTTTTCCGTCAATTCTTATGTTTTTTATCAGGTCGTGGACAGGATGACAGTTGACAACAAACATTTTTTTTCGGGTTTGGCCATTCCAAATTCCCAGCCATTTGGCCCATGGAAGATTCCAAATTCTTTATTATTACAGGTAAATTCAATCTCCCGACCATGTTCAAGATCGATTACCATCCTGCGGTAATCATATCCCACCCAGCTGTCTCTTTCTGCCATGTAATCCATTTCTACCCTCGTATCATCCCCACAAAAATGGTTTTAAGAGGTATACCAATCCCCTCTCACACCGTTAACCCAGTCATGACGGTGGGGAAATACGTGTGTATCGGGAGGATTGTTGTCATGGTAATCGATATCCATATCAGCATTACCATTGTGGTTATAATACCTCCGCTGTTTTACAACCCGACACTTCCAGAGATATTCCCTGGCGGGCCTGCTCTTTGAAACGGGTCTTTTGATCTCCCGATAGTCCCTGCGGTCCCTTCAGTTCACCCTATCCTGAAGTTAGTTGTGGATGTTAATCAATCATTAAAATATATAGAATGTCATTTCGAAAGATTTATTTTATCCGGGTTATTATCTGCCTAAAAAACATCTAAGGACCTGATGGTTATGGCTGAATATCTGTCACCAGGAGTTTACATTGAGGAATTTGAGATTGGCGCAAAGCCTATTGAAGGAATAGGCACAAGCACCGCCGGATTCCTTGGAGAGACTGAAAGAGGGCCGACCGTACCGACACTGGTCACCAGCTGGCTCCAGTACCAACGGGTTTTCGGAGGATCTTTTGGCGACTCAAAATATCTCCCGTATGCAGTTCAGGGATTCTTTGAAAACGGAGGAAGCCGTTGTTACATCGGAAGGATAGTAAAAAAAGGATCTTTGTCTGCAACCTATTCGCTCCCGGCTGCCGCAGCAACCAGCGGGGATGCAACAGCCGGTGGTGATACAACAACCGGCAATGATGCCGGAAAAGGCGCAAAAACAGGAAAAGCTGCCAAGGGAGGAAAAGGCAAACCTGAAGGAAGTAACACCTGGATAGTCTCTGCGGTAGGAGAGGGAGACTGGGGAAATAATATTGCAGTTTTGGTCTCTAACAGTTCAACAAATCCAAAAAAGGAATTTAAACTGAACGTCATTTTCTGGCAGGATCAGAAGCCGGATTCGCCATTTGATCCCAAAACAGACCTTACTTCGCAGCCCCGGCCATCTGTCACCGAAGAATTCGATGACCTGAGTACGGATAAAACATCCCCGAACTATTACGAAAAACGAATCAATGGAATTTCACAATTTATAATCCTGAAAAATACAGACTCCGGAGATCCTGTGGATTTACCGCAGCGGGATTTCATCCATTTCCTGGAGAATGGGAAGGACGCAACAGGGACAATTGATGTAAGCGATTATGAACGCACAGATATCCCTGAACCCGGGAACCGGAGAGGGCTTACCGCCTTTGGAGAGATTGATGAAATTTCAATTGTGTATGCACCTGACACCAGTTCCATTCCGGGACTGGACAGTAAACTGATCAGTCATTGCGAGAATCTGAAAAGCCGCTTTGCTATCATCGATGCACCATCCGGACAGAATTCTGTCCCTAATATCGACCCCCGATCGAAAATCAGCTCTGATTATGCAGCCTATTATTACCCATGGATAAAAGTCATCTCCGGCAGCGCGGAAGTAAGCGTTCCCCCGGGGGGCCATGTCGCCGGCATTTATGCACGCAGTGATAATGAAAGGGGGGTTTACAAAGCACCGGCAAATGAAATTGTCCGGGGTGCCAGCAATCTCGAGTTCCAGATAACCAAAGGTGAGCAGGATATCCTGAATCCCCGCGGTGTCAACGTAATCCGGGCATTCCCCGGAAGGGGTATTCTTGTGTGGGGCGCCCGCACATTATCGAGTAATACCCTCTGGAAATACATCAATGTACGCCGGCTTTTCATCTATATTGAGGGGTCTATCGAGGCAGGAACGCAGTGGGTCGTTTTCGAACCAAATGATGAAAAACTCTGGGGCCGCGTCTGTGCCACAATAACTCAGTTCCTTACCGGGGTATGGCATGACGGAGCACTGATGGGCACAAAACCCGAAGAAGCATTCTTCGTCAAATGTGACCGGACAACAATGACCCAGGACGATATCGATAACGGCAGATTAGTCTGTATCATCGGTATCGCCCCGGTAAAACCGGCAGAATTTGTGATCTTCCGTATTGCCCAGTGGCAGGGTGGCTCGGCTGTGACCGAGTGATGAGGTGAAAAACTATGGCAGGAGACAGAAAAGACCCTTACCGTCAGTTCAGGTTCCGGGTTGAGATAGACGGGATCACCCAGGCCGGGTTCCAGGATGTTACGTTTTCGGACACGACTACAGAATCGGTAGAATATCGCGAGGGAAATGAGCCCCCGATATTCCGGAAATTATCCGGGCTTACCAAATACGGGAATATCACGCTCAAGTGGGGTATTACGGACACCATGGACCTGTATAACTGGCGTAAAAAAGTGATCGATACCGGTGCAGCCACTGCGAGGAAGAATATGTCAATCATCCTGATTGATGAAGCAGGAGCGGATAAGGCGCGGTGGGACATCGTGAATGCATGGCCGACAAAGTATACTCCGCCGACATTCAATGCCAAGGGAAATGAAGTCGCAATAGAAGCGCTGGAGATCGTTCACGAAGGATTCACACGGGTCAAGTGAGGTAAACCATGGTATTCCAGACTGAATTCCCCTTTACGCTGCCCCGGGGATATATCGATTCCGAGGGAAATCTCCACCGTGAAGGCATCATGCGTCTCGCAACGGCTGCCGATGAAATTCTCCCGATGAGAGATCCAAAGGTGCAGGCAAATCCGGCATATCTCACCATCATTCTCCTCTCCCGCGTGGTAACGCGACTGGGTGATATCGACAACATCAATCCGAAAATCATTGAAGAATTGTTTGCCTCGGATCTTGCATTCCTCCAGGAATTCTATCAGCAGATAAACGAGAACGGCACGGCAAATATCACTGCCGTCTGCCCGAAATGCGAACATCAGTTTGAGGTTGAGATAATCCCCAAGGGGGAATGATCGGCTACCCTTCAGATCGCCTCTATGAGGAAGTAGCCTTCATCGCATATCATTTCCACTGGTCGCATGACGAGATCATGGCCATGGATCATCGGGAGAGGACGAGGTGGGTCGATGAGATCTCCCGGATTAACCGGCAGATAAGCGGGAATGACGAGCGGGATATCCGGGAGATCGTCTAACGAATACGAAAGGGGCATTTTACGGAACCCGGGAAAAATTGGACGGGGGACACATGACTGAAACCGGAAAAGGACGCTACCCAAAAATGGCGTTCCGGTTCCGCATCGAGATTGAGGGCATTACCGTTGCACAGGCATCGGAGGTCACCGGTCTCTCCGTGGAGACCGATATCGAAACCTATGAGGAAGGGGGTAACAATCTATTCGTTTACCAGTTGCCAAAACGGACAAAATACGTGCCATTAATTCTCAGGCGGGGCATCACCGACGCTGATGAGCTATGGGAATGGTATGACGATGTGCGGTCCGGACACACATTTAAAAGAAGAAGCGGAGCTGTTGTGCTCCTGGATGATACCGGCAGCGATTTTCGGCGATGGAATTTTAAGGATGCGTTCCCGGTAAAATGGTCCGGTCCAGAGCTGAAGACAAATGGCAGCACCATTGCATTTGAATCGGTGACCCTTGCCCATCATGGGATTTCGAGAGGTTAACGGCATGACGGGACCTTTGCCTATATCGCTGTACCGAAAAAAATTCCATGAGCGCCTGTTCGGAAAATATACCCGTTATGAGCGGTACCGGTCGCATACCCTCCGGTTCTTATCGAAATTCAACCGTACCCGTCACGGTTCCCGGAAAACGATTGTCAATTTGTATTTCCGGTTCATCGCTCATATCCATAAACTCCGGATGTATATGGCATGGAACAAAACACGGATGTCGGATTTTATCACGCAGCATTCCCGATATTTCTCTTCCTCAGGCAGACGGGGAATGTTCCTGGATTCCCGCATACGGCCGATGCATAACGGAAGTCCGGATATAACGGCAAAACCGGTGGGCATTTCAGCAGGAGATCAGCAAACAGAATCAATCCCCTTTCCCCTCGTGAATCGCATCCTCCAAAAAAAGGGGATTTTCCAAAAGGACGTTCTTGCCCGCGAGAATATGTCGCTTCCTCTTGGCGTGGGCAATGTCGGTTCAACGCAGTATCACCTGCCCTATGCCCTCTTTCGATTGTGCGGGAGAGTTCTGAATCCTATCATTAACCTCCAAAACAATCTGTTCACTTCCCCGATGAGGGGATTCCGGTGGGAACTGCAGGCTCTCAGTTTACCCGCATCGCCGGTATATATCGCCTACCATGAACCGCCCAAGACCTATTATTCAACCAGCATCCGCCACGACAACCAGTATTTTTCTTCCCCAGGTACCCGTACTGTTTTCCACAAGGGTGAGGTAACACGCCGGATATCCTCGTTATCCCGATATCGGGACTATGCCCGGAGTAATAACGCAACTGAACCAACCCGCAGTTACTCCTACACAACGAGGCATCGCCAGGTATATCGTGATCGCATTCCCGCAACTTTTCCGATTCGCATTAACCTGCAAATACCCGGAAATACGCATGCTCCTCATATCTCCTCAGGTAGCCCGTATATTTTCTCACCCGGCATTTACCTGCATCACCGCCCCGGCAGGGAAACGAGCCGGATGTTCTCATCATCCGTATGCCGGGACCCTGGCCGTATTGAGTCAACCCCCCGATTGACTTTCATCTACAACCCCCTACCGGGTTCTCAGGTAATACCTTGGGTAAAGATTTCACGAACCTTCCCGATCCACGGTACCCACCGACAGATACAGGGAAATTATTATCCTGCATCCAACCCCCATGGCAACCAGTACTTCTTTTCCCCTCGCATCAGTACGGTTCTTCCGGTTCTCCATGAGAGAACGGGGTTGGACCAGACGTTCGCGGTATCCGTGACTCCGGATTCTGTCAGGAGTGGGATCGCACCGGAAAGGGCGTCTGTTTATCCCCGCACAATCCGGTACCGGCAGGACCTGGGGATGCCTCGTTGTGTATTCAGGGAGTATATCCAGGGAGCATTCCCAGCGTACACCACATCCCTGAAAATTATGGGAAACCGGTATGCTCCTCATATTTCATCAGGTTGCCGGTATTCATACCCATCGGGCATTCATACACTCCGCCCTTACAGCACAGAAACAAGCCTGCGGTCCTCCTCATCACGATCTCAAGACCGCGTCTTTAGTGATAACGCAACTGGACCGACTCACGTGTATCATACCATGCCCGGTTATCGTTTGGTATACCGTGAGCTTGCTTCACGAACATTCCCGCCAGGTTACACGGCATCGCTCCTGCAGACCGGTGGAACTATTCAGTCTGTTCGCCTCTTCCCCGGTAACCGATACTTCTTTTCCCCGGGCATCCGCACGGAACACCATCCCCGGGAAAGGACGGGGTTGAACCAGACATTCGCGGTGTCCGGAACTACGGATCATGGCAGGATGGGGATTGTACCGGAGAGGGGGCCTGTTTATCGCCGCACAATCCGGTACCGGCACGGATTCAGGGAACATATTCCCGGAGCATTCCCCGCACGCTCCCTATTCCTGCATATTCCGGGAAAACCGTATGCCCCTCATATTCCCTCTAGTAGCCAATTGTTAGTCCCAATCATTCACGCGCTTCACCGCTACAGTATAGAAACGAACCTGCAGTCCTCCTCATCACGATCTCAAGACCGCGTCTGTGGTTATAACGCAACAGAACCGACTCACGTGTATCATACCATGCCCGGTTATCGGTTGGTATACCGTGAGCTTACTTCACGAACATTCCCGCCAGGTTACACGGCATCGCTCCTGCAGACCGGTGGAACTATTCAGTCTTCCCGCATCCGTCATGGGAACCAGTACTTCTCTTCCCCGGGCATCAGTACGGCTCTTCCGGTTCTCCATGAAAGAACAGGGCTGAACCCAAAATTCGCGGTATCCGTGACTCCGGATCGTGGCAGGATTGAGTGGGTGCCCGAACGAAAGCCCGTCTATCGCTCAATATCGGGTTACCCGTGGGTAAACCGGGAGGGTATTTTACGAGTCCCAACCCGCATACCCTCCCTGCAAATAATGGGGGAGACACATACCCCTCATATTTACTCAGGCAAGCGATACTTCTCCTCACCGGGCAGTCCTGCGATCCTCCGCTTCAGTACAGGAGGAAACCGGATATTCTCGTTGTTCCCGTCCAGGGATCGAAGCGGGATCAGTACACCAACGGAATTGATCCCGGTCTATCAGATAACCCAAAGCCGGCAAAAAAGACCGGATGCTGTTGCAGCAGTTCCACAATCACGCGCAACCTCCCTGCTTATACCCCGTATACCTTTTACTGCCCGTCTCCCCTTGAGGAACCGGTTTGTCATTTCCCGGGTCGTCCGCACTTTTTTACCGGACAGAACGGGCACGGACAGTGTCTTTTCCTCCTCCCGGTCACCGGACCTTAACCGGATTGAGAATGTACCCGATGTGACGTTCTCCTATTACCGGCAAACCGATGGTCGTATCGATAACCTGAAAAAAGAGCTGGATGCGGTCCGATCGAGAACAGAATCCGATCTGGAATCAATCCGGGAGAAGCGCCATGCCCCGTTCCTGTCGGAGACCGAAATACACCGGATATCCGAAAACGTGATACGAAGTATCGAAGACCGGCTTGCCGTTGAACGGGAGCGGAGGGGGTATTTCTGATGGCTACACAAAAGGGATTTATCCAGGTCCTTGATAAAAACCTGAAAAAAAAGAGCGAGATTGAGGTCGATTATTACCCTCCGGAATACACCGTGGCAAAAACCAACTCCTTTGAAGAAATATCCATTGCCGGCCTTGAATCGCCCTTTATCCAGTTCAAAAAAGGCAATATCTCGACGCTGACCCTTAAGGTGTTTTATGATACGCTTGAGCAGGGGACCGATGTTCGGAAACACGTCAATAAACTGACCGACCTCCTCAACATAGATCCGGAGATTCATGCCCCCCCGCCCCTTCTTTTCTTCTGGGGACTTGAAGGATCATCGCCGTTTTATTGTGTTCTTGAAAGCGCCACGAAAACGTACACCATGTTTACCAAGGATGGCATCCCCGTCCGTGCCCGCGTGGACATCACCCTCAAGGAATTCAAAACGGACCTGAACCCGAGAGAGAAGAGCAGACAGTCTCCCGATAAAACAAAAGTGCGTACGATTACAAAAGGCGACAGCCTCTGGTGGATTGCCTACGAAGAATACGGCGATCCCGACCGCTGGAGAGAGATCGCCAACGTAAATTTCATTGAGAACCCCAGGGCCCTGGTTACCGGGAACCTGCTTATCATTCCCCCGCTGGAGTGAGACCATGGATCAAAACCCGTACGGAATGAAGATCTATGCCCCGTCGTTCAAGGTCATTTTCCCGGAAAATTCTTCCCTGCAGGCAAATTTTATGCGGGATGTGTCTGCTATCGAAATCGATGAGACGCTGAACCTCCCGACACATTTCAGGATATCTTTACACGATAGTCTGAATGCGGATAGCCAGACGTTTACCTGGCTCGACAATGACAGCCTCCAGCCGGGACTTAAAATTGATATCTGTATCGGCTATGCACAAAATATGCCCTGCAAGGGGAATCCGCAAAATGCCGATGAGTTCTATATCGCGGGGCGCATCAGGAATATTTCTCCGGCATTCCAGTCATTCTCGTCTCCGTCGATGAGTGTAGAAGGATATGATTTCCTGCAGGATTTCCACACGTCCGAGACGGATATCCCCCTGGAGAATGTATCCTACAGTGATGCGGTATCGCAAATCGCCCTAAAAAATGCACTGGTAGCGGATAATGTCGAAAAGACCGACATGGTCTTCCCGAAGATCGAACGGGATGAAAATGAGAACGATTTCCATTTTCTCAACAGGCTAGCCACTACTATCGGATTTGAGTTTTTCGTCCGCATCAAAAATCTTTTTTTTCGAAAACCTCAGGATACGATGGCTGCGAAAATCAGTTTTGAATACGGGTCCAACATCATCATTTTTACCCCGCGGATCAAAACATCGGGTCTTGCCAATGAAGTAAAGGTGACTGGCTGGAACAAGATGGCTAAAGAGAAAGTGTCGGCAACGGCCGGCATCAGCGATATTACCACAGGGGGTGGCTTCAAAAACCTGGACCGGTTTATTTCCACGGCCCAGGGAAAGCGGGTTTCCACAAAACTGGAAGACTGGGTTGTGGAATCCGCAGAGGAAGCAAAAGATCTCGCAAAAGCAAAGCTGAAGCAGAGAGACGAGGGCTTCCTTACCGGAACTCTCGAAGTAGCCGGTGATCCCCGGTTAAGGCCGGGGATTACCATCGATATCGAAAAAGTGGGGAACCGGTTCAATGGCCGGTACTATGTGACAAAGGCACGACATAAACTGGGCAATAACGGATACAAGACATCGCTTGACGTACGGAGGTGCATCTAAAATGCCTATTGAGGATATGTACGGTGAATTATCTTTGGGTACAAAAGAGGTCGTAAACAGTGTCGTTATCGGGATTGTAACGAACAACAAGGATCCGGAAGGTCTGGGCAGGGTCAAAATAAAATATCCCTGGCGGGATGAAGAGAAAGAGAGCGACTGGGCATGGATCGCCAGCCTCTATGCCGGGAATGACCGGGGAGTGGTTTTTTACCCGGAGATCGATGACGAGGTCCTTGTTGCATTCGATCAGGGAAACATCGATCACCCGTTTGTTATCGGGGGACTCTGGAACCGCAAGGACAAACCCCCGGAGACCAACAGCGACGGTAAGAACAATATCAAGATGATACGATCCCGATCGGGTCATAAGATCGTATTCTCGGATGACCACGAGAATAAAAAAGAGAAGATCGAGATCAGGACCAATGGCGATCATTCGATCCTTCTCGACGATTCCGCCAGCCAGGAAAAGATCGAGATCAAGACAAAGGCCGGCCATACGATCCTTCTCGACGATTCTGCCAGCCAGGCGAAGATCGAGATCAAGACGAAGGCCGGTCATACGATCCTTCTTGACGACTCTCCTGGGAGGGAGAAGATCGGCATCACGGACAAAACCGGCAGTAATAAAATCACGATCGACTCCCTCCAGAATGCTATATCCCTCGAAAGTATGGCCCGGCTGAATATCAAATCAGCAATGGTTGAGATCGAAAGTACGGGATCCATGACACTGAAATCAGGTGGTTTCCTGACGGTGAATTCAAACGGGATCCTGACCATCCAGGGAACTCTTGTAAAGATTAACTAGGAGGATTACAAAATGCCACCAGCAGCACGGACGGGCGACCAGACCAGTCATGGTACACCCCTTGCGCCCGGCCCGGGGAGCCTTAATGTCCTGATTGGAGGGATGCCTGCCTGGCGGGCATTGTCGGATTTCCATACGTGCCCGCTTGTAACCGGTTACGTCCCTCACGCGGGCGGAACCGTCGTTGCGGGGAGTCTGACCGTCTTGATCAACAACCTGCCGGCTGCCCGCATGGGGGACACCATCGCGGAGGTCGGGCCGCCAAATTCTATTGTGATGGGATGCCTTACGGTGATGATCGGATGACCTCTTGTCAGCAGTGCCCGATCGTGTCCGGTGCAGATGGGGGGAGGTATGCATGACCCGGGAAATCCTCGGACGGGGCTGGAAATTTCCCCTGGCCATTGATGCACGAAACAGGATAGCAACATCGGATGATGAAGATAACATTCGCGAATCCATCCGGATTATCCTTGGTACGGCAAAGGGCGAGCGTGTTATGCGACCGACATTCGGCTGCGGGATCTATTCCTACGTGTACGCAGTACTGAATGCGACAAATCTTGCTCTCATTGAACATGCTGCGAGGGAAGCGCTCGAGATATGGGAACCCCGGATTGAAGTCCTTGCAGTTAAAACGGATACATCGGCGGCATCCGCAGGAAAACTGATCATATCGGTCGATTACCGGGTACGGTCTTCGAATACCCGGTATAATCTTGTCTATCCGTTCTACCTGCTGGAGGGAGCGTAAATGGGAGATCCGGAAATAATCAAAAAGAATGGCGATGCATTCGCCACAGAACTCCTGCAGAAAATCCCTTTTTACACCCCAGAGTGGATCCCTGATGAGGAGGCGGACCCGGGTATCGGACTTGTCAGGGCCTATGCAAACCTCATGGACATCGCAATCCGGCGGCTCAACATGGTTCCCCGGCGACAGTTCCTGTCGTTTCTCGAATCCTTAAACTTTACCCTCGCCTCTCCGCAACCGGCAAAGACTCCCCTTACCTTCCGGCTAAGTGACGGGACTAAAGAAGCCGTCCTCATCCCTCAGCATTCTCTGGCATCCGCCCAGGATAGTACCGGCCAGCAGGTCTATTTCCAGACGCATGTTAACCTGCGTGCAACGCCGGCAAAGATCCTGGATGTCTTCAGCGTCACCGGCAGTACGGCATCAGCAGGTTCTCTTCTGTGCGATGCTATCTACCGGCATTCAGGAATTATTGACGGCACACGGGCATCGCAAATCTTCTCTTCCCCGGAAAAACCCGGCGATCTCCAGGAGCATGCCCTCTACCTGGGAGACACGGCCATTTTCAGCCCGACGGGCGATGAGATCCTCCAGCTTACCATCACGGGAAAGAACCTTGAACCGGTAAAAAATGCTGTGGACTGGTTTTACCTGACAACGGGGGAGCCAGACGGCGACGAGAAGGTACCGCAGATCGTTCGGACATATCTCATGCCGGAATTTGTCAAAGCGGACAATTCCGAGTGGGTGATCCAGTTCGGACAAAAGAAGATCGATATAATCGAACTTCCGGCAATCGCACCGGGAATAAAAAACCGCTGGATTTCCTGCAGGGTGAAATCCGGATCAATCGCGGCTTTTCGGGACTTCGTTATCGGGAGTATCAGTATACGTATCACCAAAAAGTCCGGCAACCAGCTCATGCCCGATCTCTCGTTCTCCAATGCAGATCCCCTCGATATCCGGAATTGCAACAGCAATAATCCCCTGTATATCTTCGGATACCGGCCCCAGGTAAATGATTGCTGGTATATTGCCTGTGATACAGCGTTCTCAAGAAGAGGGGCAGAGGTCACACTGTCAATTGCCTATAACCCAGGGTCGTTTAGTCCGCCGGTTGAGAGCAGCCGGCCGGTCATGGTTTGGGAATACTGGGATGGGGAAAGCTGGCAGCGTCTCGATGTCGGAAGCAGTGGCAGTGATTTTAATTTCTGCCAGGAGTCCCGGACGAAGACAATTACGATAGTACCGTTTCCCGAAGCGAAAAAAAACCGGGTGAACGGCAAGGAGCACTGCTGGATACGGGTGCGGCTTATCAAGGGAAATTTCGGTACCGGGCTGGCACTTCAGGTTGCTTCTCCGATCCCAAAAGATCCGTCGGAATACCGGTATATACTGGCAGGCAAAGATTTCGACCCGCCGTCAGTAACCGGTATCGCAATATCCTGTACCGGTGAAGAATCGGTTTTTTCACCCAAATATATCCTCACCAGCAATAATTGTGATGTGAATACGTGGGCATACGGTATACCCCCGTTCGTGGCCCTTTCCGACAGGCATCCCGCGGTTTATCTCTGCTTTGATATGCCGCTGCCGCGGGGCGAGACCAGCTTCTTTATTGCTGCAGATGAATCCCGGGAATTTCCCGGCTCATTCCGGCCGGCTGTTTCATGGGAATATCTTGCTGAAAACAACCAATGGAAAGAAACCACATTCATTGATGAGACCTGCGGACTTACCCGGAGCGGTATGGTCCGGCTCGTTATCCCGGAACCCCTGTATGGGACAAAGATGTTTGGCTTAAAAGAAGACCGGTTCTGGATCCGGGCCGTCAATACTGATGATCGGTATGCCTGCGTCGGTCCTGTACCAAACAGGATACCTCACGATGGTTCCGAATCCGGAGAGGCCGTATCAGAATTCACGGGATCAACCCCGATCCCTGCTGCAGGCACCTCTCCTCGATGTGAACGGTTTGCCTTACCAAACCTCACCGGCATTTTTCTCAACTCGGTCTGGGCAGACCAGTCCTGGAGAATTAATGATGAACAGGTCGGCTCGGGATCCGGTGAGCCAGACCAGGTCTTTGGCATCCTGCACAAACCGGTAATAGATGAGACTGTTCAGGTTGATGAACTGCAGGACCTGACAGAAAAAGAGATGGATGCACTTGAAAGAACGGGATTCGGGACAAAATTGACCGACAGTTCCGGGACCATCACTGCGTTTTGGGTAACATGGACCGGTGTGGATGACCTGATCTCATCCGAACCTCAGGACCGCCATTACCAGATTGACCGGACTTCCGGCATCCTTACGTTCGGCAACGGCAGGCAGGGAAGAGTTCCCCCAATTGGCCGTAACAATATCGCAGTTTCCTACACAACAGGCGGGGGCGCGAGAGGCAACCTTCCCGGGGCAGCCATAACAAAAATGCACAATGCGATTGCCTACGTGGACAAGGTCACCAACATACAGCCATCCCTTGGCGGCATCGATGCAGAATCAACCGACAGGCTGATTGTCCGTGCCCCGAATGTCCTGAAGAACCGGGGCCGTGCGATATCAAAAGAGGATTATTATATCCTTGCTCTTGAAAGTTCGCCAGAAGTTGCGCGGGTAAAAGTGCTTTCAAATATCCGCTTTTCACAAAACGAAGATCCTCTGTCTTTTCGGGGATATACTCCTGAAACCGGCTGCATGACGGTTATCGTCATCCCCAAATCATTGGATATCCTGCCCGTTGCTTCCCTCCCTCTTATCGAAAGTGTCCAGACGTACCTGGAAGTACGGTGCCCGAACATTGTAACTGTGGAGGTTATCCGGCCTGTGTATGTCCATGCAGATGTATCAGCGGTCCTTGTCACGGAACATGCGGACATGATTCCCGTTATCGAGAAAACCGCGAGGGAATTCGTGACTGCATTCCTCCACCCCCTGACCGGAAATTCCGACAGGAACGGCTGGGAAACCGGGGACGTTCCCTGCCTGTCGGATTTCTATGCATGTCTCAATTCTCTCGAAGGTGTGGCATATGTCGGATCTGTTGTCATGACGCTTAAGAGTGATAAGAGCGGCAGGGCTCTTGTGGTGACCGATACATCGGGAAGTATCACGCTGCCAGGATTTGCACAGGTATGTGCGGGCACCTGCAGCATCACCTGCCGCGTGCGTGGAAAAGAGGTGCCGTGATGCCGCTTCCCAAACCCGATCTCGATGACCGGAGA
>JBAZHD010000017.1:0-39030 GCA_041652515.1 Methanoregula sp. | reverse complement strand
GCTTACCGGTAGACACAACCCGGGCATACGCATCAAGGAACGGGGGTATATCAGCATGGTACGCCTCGCGGCTGGTTTTTCCGATAATATCCTCCCGTTTCAGCCCGAGGATGCGCCCGAATGCGGGGTTTACATCAAGAATCCGGTAATCAACGGGGTTTTGAGCGGGATCATACATCATCTCGTGGAGTGCGCTCCCCGCGGTCATGTGCCTGAAGAGAAGGCGGAATTTTTCCTCGCTCTCCCGCAGTACCTCTTCCGCCAGCTTGCGGTCCGTGATATCTGCAAATGCCCCGATCAGGCCGGCAATTTTGCCGTCACGATTAAAAAACGGGGCCTTGTAAAAGATGACATCGTGGAGGGTGTGGTCGGCATACTGCACCTGCGTCTCGTACTGCTGGGGAACCGGGTTGTCAAAGAGCTGCTGGTCGGCAGCAGCGTATCTGTCGGCAAGATCCTTTGGCGAGAGGTCATAGACGGTCTTTCCGATCAGGTCCTCCCGCCCGATACCGATATACGCTTCAAACGGAGGATTGCATCCCAGGTACTTCCCGTCCGTATCCTTGAAGAAGATCGGCATGGGGAGGGTGTCGATCATGGTGCCAAGGAACCGCGAGCTTTCCCCGGCCCGGAACTCGGCGGATTTCTGGGCCGTTACATCGCGCCCGATTGCGATATACCCGGTGACAAGTCCCCGTTCATCCCGCAGTGCCCGGGTATTCCAGACAATCGTCTTTTTTGTCCCGTCCGCACACCGGATCTCTGTTTCAAAGTTCTCAAGGAAGTCGTCTTTACCGATAATCCGCTGGATCTCACCGGTGATTTTCCTGCGGTAATCCTTATCCGGGTAGAGCTGTTTCCAGATGGTATTTTTCCCGGTAACATCGCTTTTTTTATAACCGCTGATGGCCTCGGCGGCATCGTTCCAGACAAGGAGGGTGCTGCCATCAGGAGCAAGCACCGAGATCCAGACATTGGCATTTGCAATCACGCTCTCCTGGAACTGCTGCACCTTCCGAAGGGAGTCCTGCGTCTGTTTCTCCCCGGTGATATCCTCGCCAAACCCGAGTATTCCCGCAATCGCCCCGCTCTCATCACGGAGCACGGTGTTGTGCCACCGGATGATCTTCTCCGTACCTCCCCGCGTCAGTACCGGGTTCTCGAAAGCCTGGTCCGGTTGGACCTGGCCGGCCACCAGGGTTAAAAATAACCGTTTCACCCGGTCGCGATCATGTTCCGGCAGAAACTGGTCGAACCATGATTTTCCGGTTACTTCATGAGGGTCGCATTCAAGGATCTCCCCGCCTTTCGGGTTGAGATAGGTGATGGTGCCGGTCCGGTCAAGGACAAGGATGATCGCCGGTGCAAGAGAGATATACTGCTCCCGGATCTCTGCGGATTCCTGTGAAGATCTTGTTTCAAGAGCAAGACGGTCGGAGAGGTATGCGATAACTGCCGCGATACCCACAAAGATGAGGACCCGGTATAATGCCCCGAGAATTTCATCGGGGTGACTGCCATCGAAAACGAGCACAAAGCCGAGGTAAGTAAGTGCAAGGAGCGTGGCAATACCGAAGCCTTTCCAGCGGTAGCGGTACGCGAGGAGGACGATCGGGAAATAGTACAGGTGCATGAATACAGTCGTGATACCGTTCGAGAGGCACCAGATGGTAATGAGGAGGACTGCCGCGGAGAGTCCAAGAATGATTACCCGCCAGTACGTTTCTGTCAACCGGAACTGAGAGAGATCGGTGACCTTCATGACGGGCCCCGCTGTTCCTTTTCATGCAGTACCATAGTGAACTGTGTCCCGGAACTCCGGTCAAGTTCCACCGTCCCGTTCATCTGGTCGACAAGAGTGTTGACCAGCCTGAGGCCCAGCGACTGGGTATCTCTCCAGTCAAGGTCTGCCGGAATACCGATACCATTGTCCCGGAAGAGAACGGTTATGGTATGGTCTTCCTTTTTCACGCTGATGGCTATCTCCCCTTTTTTCCCCTCGGGAAATGCATATTTTAACGAGTTGGAGATCAGTTCGTTGAGGATGAGCCCGAGGGGAATTGCGGCATCGATATCAACATTGACCTCGTGTATCTCCAGCGTGAACTGGATCCCCCGGGCCTTGGCATCGTAAAACTGGAAGAGGCCGGTGCCGAGGAACCGGATGTAATCATAAAGGCTGATGTGAGAGATGTCTTCTGAACGGTACAGTTTTTCATGGACGAGCGCCATTGCCTTGACCCGGTTCTGGCTCTCCCTGATGGCGGCGAGCGTGGATTCATCTTTGATATAACGGGACTGGAGATTCAGGAGGCTCGCGATGATCTGGAGATTGTTCTTGACCCGGTGGTGGATCTCCTTCAACAGCAGTACTTTCTCGTCATAGGATCCCTGGAGTTTCTTCTCTGTTTCCTGCCGCTGTAAAACCTCCTCCTCCAGTGCCTCATTTGTTTTCGCAAGAGCTTCCGTACGGTCTTTGACCCGCTGTTCAAGGACGGTATTCAGCGACCGGATCTCAGACTCCATGAGCTTGAAGTCCGTTATATCCTGGTTTGCACCGAGCACCCGGATAACTTTTCCGTCAGGGCCCAAGACCGGGACATACCGGGCAATAATGGTCCGCACGCTCCCATCGCGGGGTGTGATCCGGTGTTCCATCTGGCCGGAATACGCCGTATCGCTTGGTTCAAGCATTTTTTTGATCCTTGAAAGAACAACCGGGCGGTCGTCAGGATAGACAAATTCCTGCGTATAGGCTTCTGCCGACATCAGGTGTCCCCCTTCGCGATCCGCAGTTGTCTCGTAGAGTGCATAGAACCGGTCATCGAACGTGAACATACCGGTCGCGACATCAAACTCCCAGTTCACGAGCCCGGCAATATCCATGGCAGTGGCAAGCCGGGCCTGGTTCTCCAGCAGGGCCTGCTCTGCCTCTTTCCGTTGCTGGATCGGGCGCGTGGTCATGACAATCCCATTCACTCCCGGAACATCCAGAAGGTTAGTGCCGATGGAGTCTACCCAGAGATAGTTGCCATCTGCTTTGAGGATCCGGAACTCGGTAGGGGTACCGGGATTGGTCCTGTCACGTACTTCCAAAAAATCATTTTTCACGCGTGCAAGATCATCCGGATGGACATACTCCTGGGGATCCCTTCCCGTCATGAAACCTGAAGGGTATCCCAGTATCCGTTCAGCAGATGATGATTCATAGACAATCCTGCCCTGCACATCGAGGACGCGGATGATATCCGAGGAGTTCTGGATAAGGGCCCGAAACCGTGTCTCGGCCGTGCGCAGTACTTCATCTGCCCGTTTGCGTTCGGTGATATCCCTGATGATAGAGAGGAGGACTTCCCTTCCCCCGAGCGTTATCAGGTGTGTATTGATCTCGATCGGGTAGATTGTCCCATCTTTTCTCCGGTGTCCGGTCTCGAAGGTGGCATGACCGAGTGTCTGGATCTCCCGGATAATATTCTCAAAAGGCCGGCTGTACATCCCGGTATCAATATCGACCGGGCGTATCCTGAGCAGTTCTTCCCGGGTATACTGGCCCATCCTGCACGCAGTCTCATTTACGTCAATGAACGTTTCGGGAAACCCGTTTTCACCGACTTCGATCAGTTCTATGCCGTCATTGGCCTTGTTGAAAATTTCACGGAACCGTATCTCGCTCTCCCGTAGCGCTTCCTCCGCACGTTTGCGAGTGGTAATATCCTGGATAACGCCAACAACCTTAACCGGGTTTCCCTGAGCATCCTTTTCGACACAGGCCATCGACATTATCACTTTTTGCGGGGACCCGTCTGCAGGATTGATGGCAAATTCAAGATTATACTCTTTCCCGCCCTGGATCAGGTCAACGAGTGCCTGGTTGACCCGTTCCCGTTCCGGGATACAGGCTTCGATCTGATCAATGGGGAAATCACCAGAAACCGGAGGAAGACCATAAATTCTCGCTCCTTCAGCAGATCCCCAGATTTTATTGGTGTGCAGGTTATATTCCCATCCGCCAATGTGACCGATCTCCTGGGCCATCAGGAGCCGCTCCTCGCTCTCGCGAAGCATCTCTTCTGCTTTTTTACGGTCGCTGATGTCAAGGTAGGTACCGAGAATACCAATAACATCTCCCCGGGTATCACACAGCGGCATTTTACTCGTAAGAAGGTATTTGGTATCCCCTGCCGGCGTGGTCTGCGGTTCCTCGATCATCAGTTTCGCATTCCCGCTCTCGATAACCGCCCGGTCATCTGCCCGGTAGAGTTCGGCCTGTTCCTGCCAGACCATGGCATAATCGTCTTTGCCGATAACCTCATCGGGGTTCCCGAACCCGGCGTCCTGTGCAAACGCGGTATTGCAGCCTAAGTAGGTAAGTTCTTTGTCTTTCCAGAACACCCTGACAGGAATAGTATTGAGGATCCCTTCGAGGATTTGCCGGGACTCGCGGAGGTTCTCCTCTGCCTGCTTCCGGTCAGTGATGTCCCGCACAATACCGAGCACTTCCTCCTCGCTGAGCGCAATAATACGTGCTTCATACAGGTGCCTGCTCCCGGCGATCAGAAGATCGTATTCGAACTGCTGGAGTTTTTTCGTCCTGATTGCCTCTCCGATATGCCAGAGGATCGCATCAGCAGATTCCTTCTTGAAACCGGAATCACGGATGTTGGTCCCGATAATCCGTTCAACAGGTAGCACGAGAACACCCGGGTCAGGTACACTGAAGTCACGATACACACCTTCGCGGGTTATTACAAACATCATATCCGGAATGGCTTTCAGCAGCATCGCGCTCCGGTGTTCGCTCTCACGGAGTTTTGCTTCTGCCTCTTTCCGGTCGGTGATATCCATGAGGAAGTTCAGGGTGGCAGGCCTGCCATTCCATACGATACGGACCGCCGACAGCTGGACCCAGGTTATCTTCCCTTTGGTCCCGACAACCCGGAAATCGTAATGCTGAGTAACATTCTCACCGGCAACACGGCGCTGGAACCGGTCAAAGACGAGCGCCCGGTCATCCGGGTGGATGAATTCGGTGAAAAGGCGGTTGGTAATTTCATCAGGACCTGCCTGGATCATATCAAGCAGCTGCGAATTTGCGTACTGCAGCATCCCATCCTGTGCAACGGTAATACCTTCGGCAGCGTTCTCGATGACAGAGCGATAGCGCTCCTCGCTCTCGCGGAGTTTGACCTCGACCAGCTTGCGTTCGGTGATATCATGCACGCTTCCGACAAGGTTCGTGCATCGGCCAGTTGCATCGGTGAGTGGAGTTACCCTAACATCCCCCCATTTTTTTCCCGAGGGGTATTCTGTTATTTCCTCCCAGGAAACGGTGGTATTATCCCGGATTGCCTGGTTATACTTCTCAAGAACCAGAGTCAAAGATGGTTCCGGAATGACATCGTGAACATATTTACCAATAACCTGTTCCTCGGGTATTCCGGTAGTATCCAGGAACGACTGATTGACAGAAAGGAAACGGTAGCGATCATTTTGTTCGACCGATAAGAAGAACAGGACTTCAGAGGTATTCCGATAGATCGTGGAAAGTTGATACTCTTTGGCCTGCAACTCCTCTTCTACCTTCTTGCGCTCGGTCACGTCCTCGTAGAGCGCAATGACTTCCCCGGACGGGAGTTTATAGACATAGTTCTCACGCCATCCCTCAATGCGGTTGTCGTGGTACATCGAGACCGGATGAGACTCCGCAATCCCGGTCCGTGCAACCCGCAGGAGTACATCGAAGAGTCCGAACTCCACAACACCGGGAAAAACCTCAAGGACCCCCTTCCCGACAATCTCATCTTTTTTTACCTGCTCAATCGTTTCAACAGCATGGTTGATATCCCGGATAATGAAGTCCCTGCCATCAGGAGTTGCTTCATAGATTATAACACCGGAGCTCATGCTGCTGAAGAGGTCCCGGAACCGCACTTCACTCTCAATGAGCGCCCTCTCTGCCCGTTTCCGTTCTGCTATATCGCGGCTGATCCCCTGGAACCCGGCGATGGTCCCGTCTTGAGCAAAGACCGCATTCGAGCTGATCTCGATCCAGAGCAGGCCCCCGTCCTTTTTTCGTATCTCGGCTTCAAAAACCGTTGCAAGGTCCCGGCTGCCATGGGAATAATCTTCCATCCGCTCCCTGAGTCTCTGCTGCACAACCCGGGTTGAGGGTTCAGTCAGTATCCCGAAGAGTGAGGTTCCCATAAGGTCATCGGGGAGATAGCCCGTCAGGGATTCTGCTGCAGCACTGACGTACGTAAACGTAAGGTCCGGCGTCGTCTGCCACACGATATCCCTGACGTTGTCGATCAGGAACCGGTATTTCTTTTCGCTTACCTGCAGGGTATGCTCAGCCTGCTTGCGATCCGTAATGTCCCGGATCACTTCGATAGCCCCGATACGTTTGCCGGCACTGTCGTAGAGCGGTGCTGCCGTACCCCAGAGATACGCCCCTTTCCCGCCAAACAGGGTCGGGATGAACACTTCCGTGGTCAGCCGCACATCATCCCGCTGGATAAAATCATATTTCTTTTCAATCTCCGGATCATCTATCAGGACGAGATCAATGAGGATCTGCCGTCGTTCTCCGTAAAAGGGGATACTGTATTCATGGTCGCCCTTCCCGAGCATGTCCGCTGCGGTAACCCCGGTCATCCGCTCGATGGCATTATTCCACGCAATGACCCGGCCGTCATTGTCTATCGCGAGTACCGCATCGGGAAGGAAACCGATGATATCCGCCAGGCGTTTTTGGGATTCCTGCACGGTCTCCTCCGCCCGTTTCCTCTCCCGGATGTTCTCCCAGTCGCGGAGCGCACGCCATGCGATATGCGGCAGATCCTTAAACACTGTCGAAGATTTTACCACGTAATCAATTGCCCCGGATTTCATGATCTCGACGGCAAGGTGTTCGTCCCCAAAACTGGTCATGATGATGAGGGGGATCGTCACCCACCCGTCCGTTCGGGGCAGGATATCGAGGCCTTTCCCATCAGGGAGGATCCAGTCGGCGATGATCAGGTCGGGGGGGTCCTGCTCAAGGATCTGCCGGGCATCGCGGATATTTCCTGTAACGGATAGACGGAACTGTTCAGGATCGTCCCGGAATGCCCGCAGAATAAGGTCCTGGTGAGCACGGTCATCTTCGAGAAGAAGTATATGAATGGATTTTGTCCCTGTACCGTAGTCCATTGCCCATCTCTTTCCCCGGGCCCCCGGGCGTTAGTCTCCCAATGGTTTTGCATTCCAGCCGAGCCAGTAGAACCCGAGGTCCTTCATCAGGTTCGTGAAGGTCCTGAAGTCGAGGGGTTTTACTATGTAGCTGTTTGCGTGGTAATCATAGGATTTGGCGATATCGCTTTCCGCATCGGAACTCGTCAGGATCACCACGGGGATCCGGAGGAGCGACGGGGTGGTTTTTATTGTCCTGAGCACTTCCAGCCCGTCAACCCGGGGGAGCCGAAGGTCGAGGAGGATGAAATTCGGCCGTGGATTTTTTTGCGGATCCGCATAGGAACCCCGCATAAAAAGATAATCAAGGGCCTGTTCACCATCCACGACATGGTGGATCCTGTTTGCCACCTGCTGATCCCGCATTCCCCGGATCACCAGCTCGGCATGGGCTTCATTATCCTCGACAAGGAGGATATGGAGCGGTTCACCGGAAAGTTCAGCCATAGAAGTCTCTCTTTTATTTACCGGTTATTATCTGTATCGGTGAGGACACTTCCGGCAACCGGCAGCGTAAACTTAAACGTTGTTCCCTTCCCCAGCCCTTCCGATTCCGCCCATACTCTCCCGCCATGGGCCTCGATGATCCGCTTCACGATCGCAAGGCCGACCCCGGTTCCTTCCGTTGTCGCATCCAGTTTCTCGAACAGGTTGAAGATCCGTTCGAGATACCGGGATTCAATCCCGATACCATTGTCCTGCACAAAGAAGACCGGCTCGTCACCCCTCTTATCAATACCAATCCGGATAACGGGATCCGGACGGTTACCACGGTACTTGATTGCATTCTCGATGAGATTCACCAGGACTTCCCGGATGCGGGCATGATCGACGTTCACAACCGGAAAGTCAGGATCGATCTCAACACGTATCCCATGCTCCGCGAGCGGACGGGCAAAGAGCGCCATCGCTTCACCGGCGATGGTGCCAAACCCGATGGGCTCCGGCATATTAATGCTTCTTCCTGCCCGGGACAGCTTCAGGAAATCGGAGAGCAGGGCATCCAGGGTATCGACTGCAGCAATAATGTGGCGGACATGGTTTCTGAGTTCGGCAGGATCCCCGCTGCTGACCACTTCTTCCTGGATAAGCCCTGCGAACCCCTGGATGGTGATAAGCGGGCTCCGGAGCTCATGGGATACCGTGTAGGTGAACCGGGCCAGTTCCGTGTTCTTCTGTTCCAGTTCCCTGATCATCGCCTCCCGCTGCTGTTCAGCGGTTTTCCGCACGGCGATCTCGGTCTCGAGTTGCATCACCTTCTTCTCGAGCTTGCGGAATAACACCTCGTTGTATTCCTGCAGGATCTCGTTCTCATCGCCGGGGGGGTTTGCAGGGACTGCCCCGGCACCGCGGTCTGATTCCTCAAGGACTTTTCGTATTTCCTTCACGAATATGTCAGGCTTCTGGGGCTTGACGATAAACCGGTCGGCCCCGAGCCTGCGGGCGAACTGTTCATCCTTCGGATCGGTATAGGTAGCGGTATAGAATATCAACGGGATGGTTTTCAGGCGCTCATCCGCTTTCCACTGCCGGCAGAGCTCGAACCCGTCCATCACCGGCATCAGGATGTCAGTAATGATGAGGTCCGGGGGCGTGTTTTTGGCCAGCGCCAGCGCTTCTGCACCATTCTTCGCAGAGATTACCGTGAAACCGTTTCCTTTCAGGATGGATTCCAGCAGGTAGAGGTTCGCGGGGATGTCATCGGCAATCAGGATCGTGGTCATCCGCCATTCCCCGGGGATGAGTCTAGGGGCAGGAACTGCTGGATCTGTTCCGTAAAGGTCTTCGGGTTGATGGGTTTCTCGATATAGCCGGTACACCCCGCGGCCAGTGCTTTCTCACGATCCCCGGCCATTGCATAGGAAGTAAGCGCGACAATGGGGACCGTGCTCACATTCGGGATTTTCCTCAGTTCGCGTGCGGTTTCATACCCGTCCATGACCGGCAGCTGGATGTCGAGCAGGATGAGTTCGGGATTCTCACGTGTGGCACAATCGATGCCCTCCCTGCCGTCATGCCCCCGAATAACCGTGTAGCCCTTCGCGCTCATAATAAAACTGACCAGGTAGAAGTTCTGGTCATTGTCCTCGATATAGAGAATTTTTATTGTCATGATGAACTCCTGTCGACCGGTATTGTGAACGTGAAAATGCTGCCTTTGCCCCATTCACTCTCCACGGTAATCGTTCCCCCCATCAGGGTGACGAGCCGCTTTGAAATCGAGAGCCCAAGCCCGGTCCCATCGTACTGCCGGGTAAGCCCGGTCTCCACCTGCGTGAACGGTCGGAATAATTTCTCAAGATCTTCCGGTTTGATCCCAATACCCGTATCCGCGACACTGATCCTGACCTCCTTTCCCGCAGGCACGCAGGTAATCCTGACATGGCCCTGCTCGGTAAATTTTATAGAATTACTCATGAGGTTGAGAAGTACCTGCTCGACCCTGCGGCTGTCAGCCCTCACACTCCCCACTGCGGGATCAACGTCAAGTTCAAACGCAAGATGCTTAACTTCGGCCATCGGCCTGACCGTGCGGACGACCTTGTCGAGCACCGGCCGGAGTGCGAACTGCTCGTTTGCGATCTTCAGCTGCCCTGCCTCGATCTTCGAGAGGTCCAGTACGTCGTTGATCAGGGCGAGCAGGTGTTCGGAACTATCCGAGACCATGCCGAGCTGCTTCTTCTGCTCATCGTTGAGTGGTCCGGCCAGTTCCTGTAAGAGAATCCCCGAGAACCCGATGATGGAATTAAGGGGTGTGCGCAGTTCGTGCGACATGGTGGCAAGGAACGCGGACTTGAGCCGGTCAGCGGATTCGGCAGCTTCCTTTGCCTGCTCGAGCTCGCGGGTGCGTTCGGCAACAAGGTTCTCCAGGTTGTCGCGGTATGCCTCCAGGTCACGGAGCGCCTGTTTGCGCCCCTCCTCCCCGGTATGGATCTTCCCGACCATCGCCTTGAAGGAACAAGCAAGGCTGCCGATCTCCCCGGCTCCTCCAGTCTCAATATTCTGGTTAAGGTCACCGGTCTCGGCTATCTTCCGGCTCACGTCCGTCAGGTTTGCAAGCGGGCGGATAACCGTGTAATTGAGACCGATAAGAGTAATAACGCTCAGGAGAATGAGGGCAAGAAGCACAAAGAGAAGGATCCGCTGGATGGAGTCGTTGATCTTCTGCTCGATTGTGCTGAACGGAACAAAGGTGCCAATCTTCCACCCGAGCTCCGGGGACGTATAATACATCAGGTACGTCCCGTTGAGGACCAGGACACCTTCCTTCGTGGTGAGAAACGCCGGGGTCTGGTCACCGAGGATACTACTGACGTTACTGTAAAGGAGGGAAGAATTCTGGCTTGCAAGGATCGTACCTTGTTTGTCAACAAGGATCATTTCCTCACCCCCCACGCTGCCAACCGTAGCGATGTAGCTGGTCAGGTTGATCAGCGTGATGTCGGCACCGACTACCCCCATCATCGTGCCATTCTGGTCAAGCACCGGAGTTACAATCCCGATATTTACATCGTCGGTGGTGACTGATTTATAGGGATCGGTCACGGAGACCTGCCCCGGGTGTTCCTTTGCCAGGATATACCACGGACGGTCGCGGGGATCATACTGCGTGGGTTTTCGGGGAAAAGACCGGACAAACGCCCCGTTTTCCCGGCCCATGTACACCGAACTGACATACGGGTGCGATGTCTGGTAATCTTTCAGGATGTCGATGATCGTTTGTTCCTGAGGCGAGTAAGAATACCGGAATGTCTCCTCAGACGCGTTCAGGAAACTCGTAAAACGGGCATCATCCCGTGTCTGGATATTATCATTAAGCGACAGGGTAAGGACATCGTATTTTGCTTCCCCGATGAAGTTGGAAAGGGCAAAATCGATGTGTTTGAGCTGGCTTATTGAATCCCCGGAAACGGATTCAAGGTTCTGTTTGTGGAGTGAGGAAGGAAGGACTCCGCCAATCAGTACCAGCACCAGCACCGCAATGCAGAGGTAGAGTATCAGGACCCTTGACTGGAGCTTCATCAGTAAGGGGCAATGCTTGCTATGATCTCATAAGCATTTCTCTCTGCAGCCAAAAATCAGCAATGCAACCGAAGTACGGGCCCGGTTTTTTAACAGGGTCGCCTTGTAATGACAGGGAGCCTGCACCATACACAGGTTCATGCCGGCTGTATTACGGGGAAGAGTGGGCGCACCGGATGGTTCACACCGGGCCCTGTTCCGGTACCGTGATGATGAACTTCGTGCCCGAAGACCGGTCGAGTTCGATCGTCCCCGAGATCTGGTCGGTCAGGCTGTTCACCAGGTGGAGCCCGAGAGATTCGGTGTTCTTCCAGTCAAACGAAGCCGGGATACCGGCACCGTCATCCCGGACAAGGATCCGGATCGCTTTCCCATTCCGGTCCCCGGTCACGGTAATCTTTCCGATCCTGCCGGCCGGAAACGCGTGCTTGAGTGCATTGGAAAGGAGCTCATTGATGATCAGGCCGAGCGGGATCGCCCGGTTGATATCGAACCGGATGCCGGGCATATCCACCTCAAGCCGTACCTGTGATGAGGTTATCCCGTAGAATTTTATCAGGCCCGTGCCCATGAATTTCACATAATCCGCAATATCGATCGACGAGATGTCATCAGAGCGGTACAGCTTCTCGTGGACAAGGGCCATCGCCTTTACCCGGTTCTGGCTCTCGGCAATCATGGCAAGCACCGCGGGATCGGTTATCTGACGGGACTGGATATTGAGGAGGCTTGCCACAATCTGGAGGTTGTTTTTCACCCGGTGATGGATCTCTTTTAACAGCAGCTCTTTCTCGTGAAGCGATTTATTGAGCTGCGCGGTTCGTTCGGCGACACCATTCTCAAGTTTCTCGTTGAACCGCAACAGGCGCTCCTCGGCCCGTTTGCGCTCGGCAATCTCTTCCTCCAGCTGTATCACTTTCTTTTCCAGCTTGTGGAAGAGCACCTCGTTATATTCGCGCAGGATCTCCATCTCATCCCCTAGAGGTTTATGTGCGGGCAAGGATGTCATCGCAGGGGTTTTGTCCAGGATCTTACGCACTATCCTGATAATTTCCTCGGGCTTTTGGGGTTTTATCACGAACTGTTCAACGCCCAGATTCATGGCTAACTGTTCGTCCTTTTCTTCGGTGTAGGTTGATGTATAGAACACGATCGGGACAGGGTTCAGGTTCCCGTCTGCTTTTACCTGGCGGCAGAGCTCGAACCCGTCCATCACCGGCATCATGATATCGGTTATGATCAGGTCAGGAGGATCCCCCTGTGCTGCGGCAAGCGCCTCGGCTCCGTTTTTTACTGATATTACCTCAAACCCGTACCCTTTCAGGATCGACTCCAGCAGGTAGAGGTTTGCCGGTATATCATCAGCGATCAGGATTCTTGCCATTCACCATCTCCCCCCGTACACCAGAACAACGGACGGTTACCGGAAAGGTCTCTTAATGCCGGGAAAACCAAGGGAAACCGCTACTATGGGCTGCGGACATCATCAGTAAGGGACAATGCCTGTTCTGTAATGATAATGGTTTGCCTCTTCCTCTGCGGTAAACGACAGGGATAAAAAAGCGCTGCGCCGGTTACCGGTTCCCGGCGAACCGGTACATGCCGGCCGGCACGCTAATCTCGAACCGGGCACCCGTGCCGGGAATACCGGTCTCCTGTATGGCCATGCCGGACAGGGTGAGGAATTCCCGGACAAAGAAGAGCCCGAATTTTCCCGCTCCCCCGACAACACGGTCAAAGAGACGGGGTTTCTGATCGGCAGGGATACCTGCTCCGTCATCCTCGCAGATAAGGAGCAGTCCGGCGGGATCTTCCCGGAAGGAGAAGGTGATACGCGAAACGTTTCCCCCATGCCTGATGGCATTATGGATGAGATTGTAGAAGACGCGGGCGATCAGGGGATCGGTATTGATTTCAAGACCGGAGAGATCACAGAGCAGCGATGTGGCAGGTTTCTGGCTCTGGAGCGACATCTGCATCCGGATGGTCTTCTCGATCCCAATCCACCGGGAGCAGTCGATTCCCATCTGCTGGTAATCCTTGGTCTTTTTGATCAGGTTCTGGATCGTCTCAAGGATCTCTCTCTGTTTATCGATGAAGGCGATCCGCTCCTGCTCGTCTTTTGCGGTTCTTGAAAATTCGGCAAATCCAACGAGTGCTGTCAGCTTGTTCTGGATATCCTGGTAGGTGACATCCGTCATGAGGCCAAGCTTGCGGTTTGCAAGGATGATCCGCTCTTCTGCCAGCCGGTGTCCGGCAATCTCTCCTTCGAGCTGCTTCACTTTCTTTTCCAGCTTGCGGAACAGGACCTCGTTGTACTGTCGCAGGGTTTCCATCTCATCAAGGGTTGGTTCCGCAGCAGACAGGTTTTTCCGGTACTCAGCAAGAGTGTCAGAGACGATACTGCCAAGGACCTCGGGTTTCTGCGGTTTGGTGACAAACCGGTCGGCCCCGAGGCTCAGGGCAAACTGCTCGTCTTTCGGATCCGTGTAGGTAGCGGTATAGAATATGAACGGGATCTGCTTCAGCTGCTCATCTGCCTTCCACCGGCGGCAGAGCTCGAACCCGTCCATCACCGGCATCAGGATATCAGCGATGATCAGGTCCGGGGGATTATTCAATGCCGCAGCGATCGCTTCGGCACCGTTCTTTGCAGAGACTACTTCGTAATGGAAGCCTTTCAGGATTGATTCCAGCAGGTACAGGTTCTGGGGATTGTCATCGGCGATAAGAATGCGGGTCATGCGTGTTCAGTCCGAAACCCGGCGGGAAACCCGGCGGCGTATTCCTGATACGGGTATACCTTTCGGGTTTTGTTGAGGTACCGGTTGCGTTATTGCATCAGTTTCACGTAACCTGATAAATACTCTGCCACGCCCCGACAGAGCGGGTTATGGATCAGTCGCACGTTTTCCCGTGCATCTCCTGCATTGGCTGTACGTGATGCATGGGACTGTGCAGGCTTAATGATTATGATGAGGGACAGATATCAGCACAAAAAAGGATTGGGGATTTCAGAAGTGTCCAGCAACAGGGTTCACGGCCTGTCCGGGGATCGCCACATCCCTTTTGGCACCGCGATCTCGAACCGTACGCCTTTCCCCGGTTCACCGCACTCTTTGATCGTGATGCCGGTAATATCGAGGATCTCCCGGGCAAGGGTCAGGCCAAGCCCGGTGTTCTTCCCGAATCCCCGGTCGAAGATCCGTTCCTTTTCACCGGCAGGGATACCGTCGCCGTTATCTTCGCACACCATAACGTGGCTGCCATCGCGTTCCTCAGCAGAGAAACGGATGGCGGTGATCTTACCCCCGTGCCGGATTGCGTTATCGATCAGGTTGGTGCAGACTCTGGCAAAGAGAGGGTCGGCAAACACTTCTGTACCCCGGGGGAAATCGTTTTTCACCATAACCTGCCCGGGCGGGACCTGCTGTGCCGCAGTATCTATGATTGCGCGGCAGTCCTGCCAGGCCGGGGCATTGACGCCGACCTGCTCGTATTCCCTGGTGAACGCGATCATTGTGGCTATCCGGTTACTTGCATCCGAGATTTTGGTAAACATCGGGTCAAAGGCGGGATTTCGGATATCGCTCTGGAGCATCCCGAGAAAACCGTTCACGATCAGGAGCTGGTTGTTGATGTCGTGCCGGGTGATGGATGAGAGAAGGTTGAGTTTTTTGTTGGATATGCGCAGTGCATCCTCTGCCCGCTTGCGCTCGGTAATGTCCTCAAAAATGCAGTAGGTCTGCCGGAACGAGCCGTCCGGGTTATGCGCAACCCTTCCGGTATACAGGGCCAGAAGCTCGCTCCCGTCCTTTTTTCTCACGCGGAACTCTTCGTTGCTGATCGCACCGGTCACCATGTACTTTTTCAAAACTTCCCGGACACTCTCCCGGCTTTCAGGTGCGAGGAAGTCCCCGAACCAGCGCCCTATTACTTCCTCGCGGGTATAACCAAGCGTCTCCAGCCACTGCGGACTCACTTCAAGGAGCCTGCCTTCTGCATCCAGTGACTGGTAGGGGAGCGGGACTTCGGAGAAGAGACGCCAGAAGCGCTCCTCACTCTCCCTGATCGCCGCTTCTGCCTCTTTCTGCCGGGTGATGTCGCTGATTGCGATCCGGACCGCCGGATTTGCTTCGTTCCCCTGTATGCGGATACAGTCGAGCCGGACGGGGAACAGGGACCCGTTGCTGTGCACGAGTTCAAGATCGAAGCTTTCTTTCTCACCGGTTTTGAGTACACTTAAAAAATGCCGGTCCCAGAGGTCAAGGTCCTTTGGGTGAATTATTTTCCGGAACCGTGCATGGATAAGTTTGCGGCGCACGATGCCGAGCAGGAGTGCCCCGGTCAGGTTCACCTCTTCGACCAGCGCCTTGTCCGAAAGCGTAAGGTAACCGACCGGTGCAAAATCATAGAGGTCAAGGTACTTGTCCCGCGACTCCTCAAGTTCGAGATGTGCCCGCCGGAGTTCTTCAGCCTGCATCTCGAGCTCGATCTGGTGCACCTGCAGCTCGTGAATAATTTGTTCCGGTGTCTGCCCTGCAGGAACGGAAGAGCTCTTTTTTGAGCGTGCAAGCTGCTCCTCGGCATAATCCCTCAGCGAATATCCGAAGCGGGGGACATCCGGGCCCTTGTCTTTCGGTTTTACCTTTCCCGGAACCATTTACTCCCTCCCCGGCATTCCGGATTTGTCTTTGCCTTCTGCTCTTTTTTGAGGCGTATTGTCTTCCATGGCAAGCAGGATAAGCTGTGATGTACCCGCAACACCAGGGATCCGACGGGCGTTCAGCAGCAGGGTCTTTTTTCCAATGCCGGGGAAATCATGCTTAACCGCGAAATTCTCAAACGCCGTATCCTTCGGGAGCACCGTCTCCAGCAGTTCATGGAGTTCCGGAATGTCCCACTGCCGGTTACCCAGCAAAAAGAGCTCCCGCCCCACGGTCTCTTCCGGTTTCACCTTAAACATCCGGTAGAAGGCCCGGCTCGCAGAGACCACCGTAAAGGTACCGTTCAGGACAACGAGCGGTTCCCGCACTGTATCCACGATGCTCTCTGCATAATCGCGGGCGGATTTTACCTCGGCCTCGACCGCCTTGAGGGTGGTAATATCGGTAAATGTCAGAACAACGCCATCGATCACGTTCTCCAGCGTGCGGTACGGCAGAATGCGGGCAAGGAACCACTCATGGTTTTCCGTGACCACCGATCTCTCCCGGGGGATGAGCGAGTCAAGGACTTCCCGTGCATCGGCAATCAGGTCGGCATCACCGGTAAGTGGCCGGATGTCGGCAAGCGGCCGTCCCGTGTCCGTTGCAGCGAGCCGGAACACCTTTGTGGCATCGCGGGTAAAGCGCCGGATGGCAAGGCGGTCATCTAAGAATATCGTCCCGACATTGACGTTCTCCAAGAGGTTCTTCATGTCGTTCTGGATGCCCGTGAGCTGCTCGATCTTTGCCTGCAGTTCCGCGTTCACGGTCACGATCTCTTCATTGACCGACTGGAGTTCCTCTTTTGAGGTCTCGAGTTCCTCGTTCGTTGACTGCAGTTCTTCGTTCGTTGACTGCAGTTCCTCGTTCGTTGACTTGAGTTCCTCGTTTGTCGCCTGCATCTCCTCAATCGTTGCCTTCAGGTTCTCCCGGGTGTACTCGAGATCCAGCTCCAGTTCCTCCACGCGTTTTGATGCCCCTTTTGCGGTTTTATACTTCACCTGCCGGGGCTGCTCCACCGGGTGCAGGGACGAGTCCTGGAAACTGATGAGCAGCAGGTCCTGGACTGCATCCGGGTCGGCGATGGGCCGGACCTGCAGGTCAACCCCGTGCATACCACGGTGGGTCCTGACCTGCAGGTCTTTGACAACAGAGGGTTTCTTCTGGGCAGCCGCGTTCTGGATGGCCAGCCGTAAGTCCAGCTGGAGTCCTTCGCGTGCCATATCGATGATACTGGTGCTGGGCTGCCCCTGTGCCGGCTGGAGGAACCTGCCGGTATCGCCGTGTACGAAGAGGATGTTCCCCGCCTCGTCAGTGATGACAGACGGTGGTGCAAAGGACTGGAGGAGCACGCGCCGGGTGAGTTCGGCAATATTGGTTGTTCCTTTCCTGGCCCCTGCCCCGGCCGGTTCCTTTGCAGGGTGTTCTTCGGCCCACGGGAAGCGCTGGGCAACCAGCGTCCGGGTTGACTGGGTGGAGGGTCTGACCGAGTAGATCCTCCACTTCTTATCCAGCGGGGAGAAAAGATCGGTGAAATTCCCGATGCCTTCGGACGGGCTCAGGAAGAGGACACCTTCCGGTCTGAGCGCGTAGTGAAATGCCGGGATGACATGGTTCTGGAGTTCGGGTTCAAGATAGATCAGGAGGTTCCGGCAACTGATCAGGTCCATCTTCGTGAACGGCGGGTCCTTGATCACGTTCTGGATGGCAAACACCACCATCTCCCGGATCGCTTTCTTGATCCGGAAGCCGGTCTCCTCTTTGATAAAGAACCGCTTAAGACGGTCGGGTGAGACATCGATGGAGATATTTGACGGGTACAGGCCTGCCCGTGCCGTTGCGATCGCATCGTCATCGATATCCGTTGCATAGATCTGGAGCCTGAACTCGGCCCGGGTCTCCTCCATGTACTCGCGGAAGAGCATGGCAATCGAGTACGCCTCTTCACCGGATGCGCAGCCCGGCACCCAGATCCGGAAGATATAGTTCTCCGGTTTATTCGCAAACAGCCGGGGCAGGACCACCCGGTGGAGCGCCTCAAACGCTTCCGGGTCACGGAAAAAGCTGGTCACGTTGATGAGCAGTTCCTTGAAGAGGATCTGGACTTCGGGAGAGTTTTCGGAAATGTACCGGGCATAGGTGTCCATATCGGTGAGGTTATGCACCGCCATCCGCCGTTCAATCCGGCGCCGGATCGTGCTCTGTTTGTACCGGGAGAAGTCGTTGCCGGTCTTTGACCGCAGGAGCATCGTGATGCGCCGGATGGCACCTGATTCCGCACGTACCGGGGAGGCGGGGGGGACGCCGGTATCCGCTATGGTCCTGATATACGTGATGAGCTGATCGGGAATCCTGTCAACCGGTAGCACGTAGGTGGCCATACCGCTCTGGACGGCGCTTGTTGGCATGCCGTCATATTTTGCGGTTGCGGGATCCTGCACAAAAGAGATCCCGCCCGCTCCGTGGACTGCGCGGAGCCCCAGAGTGCCGTCCGACCCGCTGCCCGAGAAGATGATACAGATCGCCCATTCCCCCTGGTCCTCCGCAAGCGACCGGAAGAACGAGTCTATGGGATGCCGCAACCCCCCCGACTTTTCAGGGACACTCAGGTTGAGCACGCCGTGGAAGACTGCCATGTCCCTGCCCGGCGGGATGATATAGACATGGTCGGGCTCGATTGGGGTCTGGTCCCCGGCTTCGTGGACCGGCATCGTGGTGTTCCGCTGGAGGATATCCGAGAGCATGCTCGCATGGCCCGGGTCGAGATGGGGAACGAGCACGAATGCCATGCCGCTGTCGGCCGGCATGGTCTTAAAGAAGAGTTCGAAGACTTCCAGCCCGCCGGCTGATGCACCGATCCCGATGATGGGGAACCTGTGATCCGGAGCATCAGTCTTGACCAAGGTTGTATTTTTGTGCCTGATGTTCTTTCCGGGTTTCGTTTCGGCGTTCTTTTTTATTTTTTTTTCCGTTTTCATAACTCCAAGGACATCCTTCTTACTCATGTTCTTCCCCGTCATCTTCTCTCTCTTCTCCGGAATATTACCCTGCATGGTTTTTACCCCGCCGCTTTCGGTTCCGGGTCATGTGCCGGAAGATCGCCCGGCAGCGTGAACCTGAACGTGGTCCCCTTCCCCATGCCTTCCGACTCCGCCCAGATCTTCCCGCCATGCACTTCGACGATCCGGCGCACGATGGACAGGCCGATACCGGTACCATGCGCCGATGTATCCAGTTTCTCGAACAGGTTGAAGATCCGTTCAAGGTAGCGGGGGTTTATACCTATACCGTTGTCCTGCACGAAAAACACCGGTGATTCCCCGCTCCGGTCCATACCGATCCTGATGACCGGGTTCTTCTGGTCGCCGAGGAACTTGATGGCGTTCTCGATGAGGTTTGTCATCACTTCCCGGATACGGGCGTGATCAACATTCACGAGCGGGAGATCGGGGGCTATCTCAACGTTCACGCCCCGTTCGGCAAGCGGCCCGGCAAGGAGATCCACTGCTTCATACGCAATTTTCCCGAACAGGATTTTTTCCGGGGGCTTAATGATTTTCCCTACCTGGGAAAGTTCAAGGAGATCGCTCAGGAGCACCTGCATGGTATCAGCTGCTGCGATGATGCGCCTGACATCCTTTTTCAGCTGGACGGGGTCCTGTTTTCCTGCATCGTCCTCCAGGAGGCCGGCAAACCCCTTGATGGTGATAAGCGGGCTTTTCAGGTCGTGGGAGACCGTGTAGGTGAACTGCTCGAGTTCGGCGTTTTTCTGCTCGAGTTCCTTAATCAGGCGCTCCCGGAGTTCCTCAGCCTGCTTGCGGTCGGTGATATCCTCGAAGATGGTGGCAAATTTCCCTTTTTCTGGCGAGAACGCCGAAATGGAGAAGTGCTTTTTCAGCGGTTCAAAATACGTTTCAAACAATTCCGGCCTACCGGTAGCCGCGACCCGTGCATAGATATCGAGGAACGGGGGGGTCGCGACACCGTACGCTTCCCGGCTGGTCTTTCCCGTCACATCCGCGCCTTTGATACCGAGGACACGTTCGAATGCCGGGTTGGCATCAAGGATGCGGTAATCGGCAGGGTTGCCGGTTTTGTCATATACCATCTCGTGGAGTGCACTTCCCTCCGTCATCCGGGTGAAGAGAACCCGGTATTTCTCCTCGCTCTGGCGCAACGCATCCTCTGCCGCTTTACGTTCCGTGATATCGCGGAAAACAATGAGATCTGCAGGCTGTCCATACCACTGGACCTTTGAGGAGGACAATTCGATAGGGATATTCCGTCCGTCTTTGCCTGTCAGGGCCGTTTCATACTGGTCCGGGGCCGGCTCTCCCGCCATACGTTTTTTGAACCGGTCCTGTATCACCCGTTCGAACTCATCGGGACGTGCCAGTTGCCGGATACTCGTGTGGACAAGTTCTTCGATACTGTACCCGGTAATTTCCGCAGCCCGTTTGTTGGCAAAAACATGCTTGCCGTCAGGCCCGCCCACGAGAAAACCGTCACTCGCGTTCTCGGCTAAGGACCTGAAAGCATCCTCGCTCTCCCGGAGTGCTGCTTCGGCCTTCCTGCGCTCGGTGACATTCATCGCAATACCGACGAACAACCGTTTGGATCCTGTTGCGGGGAGGTTCACGAGCTGCCCCCGGGTAAAGACCCAGGCCCACTCCCCGGTCTTGGTACGGATACGGTGTTCGCTCTCGTACATCGGGGTATCTCCCCGCAGGTATGCCTCAGCCTTTTCCATCCAGACCGGTACATCTTCCTGGTTATGGTAGGACATCCATTCCTGCAGGTTTGTCGGGAGTTCGCCGGGATTATAGCCAAGCAGTTCATGGAACGGGGTATCGAAGGACACTTCGTTGGTCTCCAGATTCCATTGCCAGACGCCGGCATTGCCTACTCCCAGCGCCAGGGAAAGACGCGTCTCGCTCTCCCGCAGGATCTCTTCCGCCTGTTTTCTTTCGGTGATATCCAGCACGGTTCCGACAATGAGAACGAGATTTCCCCCTTCATCATACCTGCCCTCAAACGTCGAATGGTAGTAGCCGGTACTCTTATCCGGACGGAGGAACCGTTGTTCGTAGGAACCTGCCTCATGAGACTCTGTTGCCCTCATGATCAGTTCTTGATCCCGCTCATGATCTTCGGGCCATGGCGACAATGCGAGGATTGAATCAATACGGGGAGTGAACGTTTTTGGATCAAGACCAAAGATCCTGAATACCTCATCCGACCATTCAACATTGCCCGTCTTCACATCCCAGTACCAGAATCCCAGGTGAGCCATTGCCTGGGATTCCCGCAACCGTCTCTCATTTTCGCGGAGGGCTTCTTCCGCCTCCTTCTGGGAGGTGACATCGATGATCGTTCCCTCGGCCACATCCTGCTCATAATTGAACCGGGCGGAGAATTGCCCCCAGAACACCTTCCCGGTGGTCTGGTTCCGGAATTTCACGGTATAGTTCTCGATATATCCCTGTTCCCGGAGGATCCGACCCACTTCCGTGCGATCCTCCGGGTTCGCATAGAGGTGGAAAATATCCTGGCCGATCGCCGATTCAACGGAGGAATACCCGGCGAGTTCGGCATATTCCCGGTTGCAGGCAACCACCGTCCCGTCCCTGAAGCTCGTCTCGAAGAGCCCCACCTGTGCGTACTGGTACAGGTTCCGGTATCTCCGTTCGCTTTCTGCAAGAGCACCCTGGTTCCGGGCGAGTTCTTCGTAGTTGGCCGCCAGCTCCTCATCGGTTGCCGTGAGCTCTTCGTGAGCGGATTCGAGATCTGCGGTCTTCCGGTGCAGGGCTTCGTCCGCCATGCGCTTGCGGAAATGGTTCCAGACCCCCTGCATCAGGAGCGTGAGGTTGTCCACATCCAGCGAGGTATAATCCGTCTTCTTGTTGGCAACTGCACAGACCATGACGATCCGCTGTTTCTCGAAGATAGGTACCGAGACAAAACGTGTAACGGGCACATGGCCGGAAGGAAGCCCTTTCTTCCCGGGCTGAGGTGCCGGATAGTCGTTTGCGATGATTGGCTTCCGCTGCCGCACAGCCTCCGCCCAGATACCGGCTTTGTCAATGGGGTAGTGGATCGGGGAGGCGGCAACGGAACAGTCCTTCATGGCGGACTTCGACCATGCCGTGATATCAAAGACCGACTCGTCCGGGGACATCATGCCAATGAACGCAAGGGAACTGTCCGTAAGGCGGCATCCGGCATCGAGGACGAATTCTGAAAGATCCTGTTCGCTTGCAGACTCCATCTCCGCGAGGTGCAGCAGCGTCTCCATCCGTTCGCGATTCTGAACTGCTTCCCGGCCCCGTTCCGACTCGGTTGCATACAGGGACTTGTAATAATATTTCTGCCTGCGCTGCCAGACCAGCCCGATGATGATGATCGCTCCGAAAAGGCTTACCACGGTCAGCACGATGATGAGCGCTGCATTGCTTCGCCACGCCGAATACGCCTCTGCCGAATCGACTTTCGAGATCATGTACCACGGCGAGCCGGGTACCGGTTCCAGCACCGAGATCACGTCAACATTGCGGTAGTCCCTGCCAGTAAATGCCCCGGTCGTTCCCAGCACCGCCATAACCGCGGGAACATCCGTCCGGGTGAGGGGAATTGTCAGGTTCAGCGCTGTGTTGTTCTCGTAGCGGAGATCGTTTAAGAAAAGGACGTGATCCTCCTCGCGTTCAATGAGCAGGGTTTCCGCGCTTTCGCGGGATACCGGCCATGACTGGAGGAGCGGGTACAGGAATTCATCCGGGTTTACCGAGAGCAGGACGGCACCAGCCGGTTTGCCATGATCGTCCGTCTTCATAATGAGCGGGGCGATCACCCCAAGGCGGATCCCCCGCGAAGCTGGAAGACGGTAGAAATCAACGAACGCGGCAGTGCCGCTTTCCAATGATTCGTTAACCTTCGCTTTCAGTGATGGCTGGATTGAGGTAATCGCGGGATCGAGACTGAGGCGCACTTCCCCCCGGGGATCGAGCAGCAGAACATTATCGTAATGGTACGATTCATTTATCTCGCGGAAGCGGTTGATTATCTTTTCCCGGCTCTCATCGTCGCCATAGGTCAGGTAATGAGCGGCTCCATCGGTAAAAAAGGCACTGGACGATATCACCCGTGCATCAACCAGGCGGTCCTCCCGCCAGGTTGCGATCTGGCCGGCTTTCAGGATGCCAATTGAGGTGAGATCCCCGGTTACCTGCTGCGTGATCTGCACTTCCTGCGACTGGTAAAGGAGCGTTCCTGCTGCGGTAATCACCAACAGGACAAGAATGATGGCAGCAATCAGGCCACGGGATGAGACATCCGGGGGTTTACCCGCAGGCGGCATACGGTGAACTTATGCCGGCGGCTTAATATAACTTACTGGAAAAAACAGGAGAAATTATCTCCGGAATATGGAAAGGGGATTCAGGATCCGTGTATGCCGTCCGCAAAAAAAAGGTAGTCAAGGGCCTGCCTGCCATCCGGCACACAGCGGATTGTGGTGACTACCTGCCCGTCACGCAATCCCCTGCATCACCAGTTCTGCATAGGCCCCGTTATCTCCGACAAGCAGGACATGCCAGGGTTTTCCGGGGAAGTTCATTTGGGGGATTCTCACGGTTACCTGATCGGTATTCAGGGTAATCCTGCACAACGCCAGCCCCCCACCGGAGCCGTAATCCCGAAGCAGGTACCTGCCCCCCGTTCAACGGTCTTCGTCAGAACCCGGCCAGCACCCGGTTCATCACCACGAGTGCGACAAGCCAGATCCCGAACGCCCCGCCAAGGCTCGGGACGAACGGGTAGCGTGCCAGGAGGACCCAGAGTGCAAGGAGGAAGATGAGAGACGGGATTGCAAACCAGAACGCAGATATCACCAGTGCCTGGGCGGTTGCCTACCCCGATTCTGAATACGTGAAGAGACACGCCAGCGTTGTCAGGACTGCCGCGGCAACAAGCATACCGCCGTACTTCGGGTCCACCTGCTGGGCGAGGATGGTGACACCGACAATAATCCCGCCACCGATGAGGAACTTGAGGGCAAGGTAGGAATAATCCATATGCACTAAACCCATGTTGTCCCGCGTGGATAATATACCCGTGGAGAGGAGTTGCTGTAACCGAAAATATCCCCGATCTGTCCTGCAGAATGGGCATGTATAAACCCCGGCAGTGTTCACATAATCTGTAACGAGCCGGCACGGCCGGCAACACTTCCGGTGACGCCATGCAGCTCAATTCCTGCAAGAAGACCTACAATAACGAGACGCAGCGGGCAGTACCGCTTGACAAAACCCTTGCCAGGATCGAGCCCCTCGTTCCGGCTGCCGGGATCACCCGGGTCGCCGATATCACGAGTCTTGACCGGATCGGCATCCCGGTCTTCTCCTGCATCCGGCCTACCGCCATGGACGGGGCCATCACCGTCTACAACGGCAAGGGAGCGACGGTGGAGGAATCACGGATCTCTGCGATCATGGAAGGTATCGAGCGGTACTCCTCCGAGATGCACGACCGGAGGCTCCCTATGGCAAACTACCATGAGATGTTTGCACAGGGACGAACGGTCGATCCCCGGGACCTGATCCTCCCCGAGGGGGTTGACCTTGAACGGCCCCTTCCCTGGTACGAGGGGTTCGATATCGTCAACAACGAACCGGTCTTCGTACCCGCCCACGCGGTCTTCCACCCGCTCCCGCCCAATTATCGCGGGCCGTTCCGTACCAATACCAACGGTCTTGCCTCGGGGAACACCTTCGAGGAAGCGGTATTCCACGCCCTCTCGGAAGTGATCGAGCGGGACGCCTGGTCGCTGGTCGAGGCCTGCCGGGACACCGGGCCGTGCGTCACGGGCATGACCGACCCGGCAATCCTCCAGATGCAGGAGAAGTTTACAAAGGCACAGGTTGAGGTGAAAGTCCGGGACATCACGAGCGATATCGGGATCCCCACGATGGCGGCGGTAGCCGATGACACGCTGTTGAAAGACCCGATGCTCCTCACCATCGGGATCGGGACGCACACCAGCGCCCGGATCGCGGTGATGCGGGCACTCACCGAAGTGGCACAGAGCCGGCTCACCCAGATCCACGGCGCACGGGAGGATACGACCCTCGCGGAAATGCGGAAGAAGATGGGGTATGACCGGGCAAAGCGGATCAACGGGTACTGGTTCAGGGACAACGGGACCGTTGATTACAGCAGCGTCAAATCCTCCGATACCGACGACTTCAAAAAGGATATTGAGAATGTCATCGCTGCCCTGGAAAAACAGGGCATGGACCGGGTCATCATCGTTGACCTGACCCGGGAAGAGATCGGGGTCCCGGTCGTGCGGGTGATCGTGCCGGGTCTCGAAGTCTTTGCCATGGACCAGGAACGCAGGGGCGAACGGGTGAACAATGCCGCGGATCATCGTCTTTCTCGGGCCCAGTCTTGAGCGGGAAGCAGCAGAAAAAATCCTTCCCGCAGAGTATCTTCCGCCGGCCAAACGGGGCGATCTCCTCCGGGCAGCACAGGACGGGGCAGAGATCATCGGCCTGATAGACGGGGTTTTCCACCAGGAATCAGCAGTTGCGCACCGCGAGATCCTTGCTGCAATAAAGAAAGGAGTCCGGGTCGTGGGGGCTTCGAGCATGGGAGCCCTCCGGGCAGCCGAGATGGACACGCTCGGGATGACCGGCATCGGCGAAGTCTACCGGATGTATAAGAGCGGGGAGCTGATCTCCGATGACGAGGTTGCCCTTGTCTTTGATCCGGAAACGGGGCTCTCACTCTCCGAACCGCTGGTGAATATCCGGTTCACGCTCCGGGAAGCGGAACAGCAGGGCATCATCTCAGCGCAGGACCATGCCGCCCTGTTCACTGCGGCCCGGTCGGTCTTCTACCCACAGCGGACATACGGCCGGATCGTTTCATTGGCTGGTGATGCTGTCACTCCGGAAACCCGGGAACGGTTTCTTTCGTGGGTGAAACTGCATGCGGTTGACCAGAAGCGGAAGGATGCGGTTGCGGCGCTGGAGTATATCCGGGGGATTGCCGGTAATATAGAATCCTGACGGATACCAAATCTACCGGGTTTTCCTCTAGCGTTGTAAAATCCACAATTTCGAAAATTAATGGGGCCAATTAGGAAATAACGTCATAAAAACATGATTTATCTCTTCTTCATCATTTCCTTCCGAACACTTCAATGCATCATAGGTCGCGCTCACGCGTTCATCTGAGAATGCTTCATGGATTTTTGGCAAGTTTTCCTTAATTCTCATGCAGAGTGTATGGAGATCTTCAAGAGGTTCAGGAGGCAGGTTATCATAAAGGGCAGACAGGTTCAGCGATTGAAAAACATTCCGGGCTGAAAAAACAAATCTTCCATCTATCGTATGATGCTTTTGCGGATGTCTGATAAACTTGAAAGATTTCCAGCCAAATAAAATAAAATAGATATCATGGGTTTTGTTCATATCAGAACGAAGCAAAATACTCCCTCTTCCACCCCCAACAGGAGATATATACACATCGGCCATGTTCTGGTTTATATCATATCTGATAAATGGTCGGAAATAGTATCGATCTCCGGATATGTCAAACGTGGTCAAAACAAGTGGATCGATTGCTGCTAAAAGATCTTCCATTTTCCCCATAACAGATTACATCTCCTTCAGAAATTTCCCATTCATTCATTCTAAATTTTTAATTCAAGCAGAGCTTCGGAGCGTCCGTGTTTTTTTAATTCTGTAATATACAGCCGGATTGTTTCATCTATATGATCGGTGTCGAAAATCGTTTGAATTTCCAATTTTTTTTCATGAATCGCGATACAGTGCTGGTATAACTCCCTGATAAATCCTGATCCTGCCAAAAGGTACTCAAATTCGACCTGATATTTTCCCTGGTCTTGAGAAATCCCCGGAGTATCCCAGGTAATCTTGCTGGAAAAATCTATGACAGGTACGTCCGCATTTTCCAGGAGATTGATGGTTAATGCGGGAAATACATATTCAGAAAAAAATAGTTTCTTTACGGAATGGACTTTAAAGTAACAATCAATGCCCGCCTGCTGTTTCAGCCTGCTCTGAAATATAATATCCAGCATAGAGGAGGTAAACCTGACGGTAACTTCTCCATCATAATATGCCAAGGTTACTGGTTCGAGATGAAAATCTCCATTTTTAATTAACGGTTGCACGGCAATCTGTATCTGTTCCAATAATCCGAGTTTTTCAACCTGCATCATCTGCGATATCCTTTAAATAAATATGATGGTTTTTATCTTATACCTTCACCATACTCCAGAAGTCATATGTTGTTTCACCAATTGTTTCAGTCCAGTGACTCCCTTTTATGTAACCATTAGCTTTAAGGTAGTCTATTTCATTGAGGAAATTCCCAGTGGCGAGATCTGGATCTGTTGTACAGTGGATCTTATTCTTGCCAAAAATCGCAAGATCGAGGATTTGCTCATTTGTTTCCCAGCCAGGGTCTGAACTAAACATAAAGAAATTTGCCTTTTTAGCATCCCCGATCTTCTCGTATGAATATTTGCTATCTTTGATATACTTCCCAATTATTAATGTGTCAACTTTCGGACTGAATCCATGTGAATTTCCGGGAAGGGCATTAAAACGTCCCGCTTCAGCCCTGACCCAACCCTCTATCAAACCTTTGTCTGAATTGATATATTGAATAAATCGCGGGACGGATATCTTCCCCTCTCCCAGCATTTTATCCACAAAACCTATTTCGCCGGGAGATAGGGTCTCTTTCATGAAATAATACAGTTCATTATCCGTGAAACGGTTCGTAAGCCCGTTCCGTTCCAAGTTTGTAAAGATATCCTTTGCAATTTCGGTCTTGCCGACATTTTTCTCCATGAACGATGCAAGGACCCCGGACTCCGTGAGAACATTCTTGAATTTACCAAGGCCTCCCAAAGAATTCAGTAAAGCTCCGAGATCATCCCCCACGTAAAGACATGCTGCTACATCCCTGACAGAGGTTACTTCGACAAACGGAATGGAACAAGCCACATGCCCGATGAAATATGCTGCTGATTCTGTTGTATCCTCACCGAGGAAAAAATCATAACCCGGAATAGACCCAAGGTTTTGCTCGACAAAATTCCCCTTCTTTCCGGCCTGACCAAGGACACACCCGGCAGCTGCACGGTAGCGTTCCATCTGGTCGAGGGGATTGGCCAGGGCGTACGCGTCGTTGTTCAGCTTCCGGTAATAATCCATGTTGGGATCGCCAAACAGCGGGCCGTCAGTATATACCATCTTGTATGATACGGCACCGCAGGCGCGGCCGGTTACGGGCCGGTTATACATCCGGATGGGACCGCCGCCATGGACAATCTTCAGGATCCCGGTGGTATACCGGACGGTTGTCACCTGCCGGTCCGACAGCCCGTATGGGTTATTGTACGCGATGTGCATCCCGGACCAGGTGTCAAAGTTGGTATCTGCGGTTGCCCATCCGCCGTAACAGGTCCCTGCGAAATCCAGGTAGTTGTTGCTGTACGATCCGCTCGTGTAGATTGTGTAATTGCCCGGCGGCATACGCACACCGTTGTTAAAGGAGGCTCCGGTTAAAGATTCGAGAGGTGGATTGGCCGTCCAGTTCTCGCTGCCGTCGACGTCAAGATAACCCATCGCGTTCTGGAAGGGTACCGCCAGGTTGAAATACTGGATCGGATCGAGAATCGTGTATTTTGAGAAATGGGTCACCCGTGCAGTTACCGTGTGGTTGACGGTATCAATGGTCGACGGGACAACGGTATAATTCCCGGCCGTTTCATTGAAATAACTCATCGAAAGGTTTGCCAGGCTTGGGACTTTCGCCGGATCGTACTTGATAGTGACATCGGCATACGTAAACGAGTCGTTCAGGTCAAGGTCAAAAATCCCGCTCTTAAGGGAGGGATTGATAAGGAAGCGCGGGTCTTCGAACTGGTACGCTTCAGCCTTATCGATATAGACCTTGGGTCCGTAAACCGTCACGCTCATACCCGAACTCAGGTTCCCAATAGTTGTCGCGTAGAGCTTCGATCCGTTTGGCTGAACAACCGGGTGGAACGGGTTCTCGATGACTTCGACCGACATTGTCGAGACTGGCCCGAATTCCCCCTGCGCTGATTTCAGCTGGTAGGACGGCGAGAAATTTCCGACACCCATTGCCTCTGTAAAGAAGAGGAAATCATAGCTCTCGCCGGGCGCGACCGTCTCGTTCTCAAAGATCATTGGGATGTGCGTCAGGTTGAATTTCGCCGCGTCACCGGTGGTTCCTCCGATACCTTCGAGATAGACGTAATCCGGGCTGGCCGGGTCACCGGACCAGGTCCGGGACCCGGTGTTGTTCACCTTGACATCGGCAAGGTAATGCTCTCCCTGGAACATTGTCGGGGGCATGGAGGTGAGTTCCACCCGCGCATCAAACGCCGGTCCGGACGACTGCACGATAATATAATCCGGCACCGTCCGGCTATCCGACGACCCGACGTTCGATGCAGCGAGCGAGATGGAATAATTACCGGCAGCAGCATAGGTGTGCACCGGGTTCTGCACCTCTGCAAACGTGCCGTCGCCGAAACTCCAGTTCCAGCTTGTCGGCGATCCGGTGGAAATGTCCGTGAACGCAATCGCAAGCGGCACCGGGCCGGAGGTGGCGTTAGCGGTAAAGTCCGCAACAACCGGGACTACGGGGCCGGAACCACTGGCCTTGATGTAATTCAGTGCCGTGACCGATGTGTTACCAAGAGCATTGGCTGCCCTGAGCGTGATGGTGTAGTTGCCGCCATAAGCATATGAGTGGACGGGATTCTTCACCGTTGAATTAGTTCCATCGCCAAAGTCCCAGAGCCATTCGGTCGGGAAGCCGGTCGACCGGTCATAGAACTGGATAACCATCGGCGCTGGGCCGGCAGTACGGTTTGCAGAAATTTTTGCTGTCGGGATCTCCGGGACGCTTACCTTGATGTAATCCGGCATGACTTTCGTGTCCGACCCGACTTCATTCGTAATCGTGAGGTTGACTGTGTAGTTCCCGGTGGCAGTATACGTGTGGACCGGGTTCTTCACCGTCGCAGTCGTGCCGTCGCCGAAGTCCCACGCCCACGCGGTCGGGAAACCGGTCGACCGGTCGTAAAACTGTATTACTGCCGGGGTTGACCACGAGGTCTTGTTCGCAGAGATCGCTGCCGCGGGGGCTGCTGAGTCGCTCACCCGGATATAATCAACAACAGTCTTCGTGTCCGATCCAATCTCGTTCGTTATGGTGAGGTTTACCGTGTAGTTCCCGGTGGCGGTATATGTGTGGACCGGGTTCTTCACATTCGCAGTTGTGCCGTCGCCGAAGTCCCATGACCATGCGGTTGGGAAACCGGTCGAGCGGTCGTAGAACTGGATGACAGCCGGGGCCGACCACGAGGTCTTGTTCGCCGAGATCGCTGCAACAGGGGCAGATGAACCACTCACAATAATGTAATCGGTTGCAGTCTTCGTATCGGATCCCAGTTCGTTGGTAGCGGTCAGCGTGATCGTGTAATTGCCGGTTGCTTCATAGGTATGGACCGGGTTCTTTACGGTCGCAGTTGTCCCGTCGCCAAAGTCCCACTGCCAGGAAGTCGGGAAACCTGCCGACCGGTCATAGAACTGGATTGCTGCCGGGGCCGACCAGGAGGTTTTGTTCGCTGAAAGGGCCGCAGTAGGGGCTGCCGGATCATACGCATGGAAATACTCAGTCTTTGTCACCGTGTCCGTACCGAGATCGTTGGTCACTACCAGCGTGACCGTATAGTTACCGGTTGCTTCATAGGTATGGACCGGGTTCTTTACCGTCGCGGTCGCACCATCGCCGAAATCCCACTGCCATGAGGTCGGGAAACCAGCTGACCGGTCGTAGAATTGTACAACCGCTGGTGAAGACCAGGAGGTCTTGTTTGCTGATAGAGCGGCTGTCGGGGCAATTGGATCATACGCATGGAAATACTCGGCCTGGGTTATCGAATCCGTACCGAGATCATTGCTCACGGTCAGCGTGACCGTATAGTTACCGGTTGCTTCGTAGGTATGAACGGGATTCTTCACGTTCGCTGTCGTGCCATCGCCGAAGTCCCACTGCCATGAGGTCGGGAAGCCAGCCGACCGGTCATAGAATTGTACAACCGCTGGTGAAGACCACGATGTCTTGTTCGCTGACAGAGCAGCTGTCGGGGCAACCGGATCATACGCATGGAAATACTCGGTCTTTGTTACCGTGTCTGTACCGAGATCGTTGTTCACGGTCAGCGTGATCGTGTAATTGCCGGTTGCTCCGTATGTATGAACCGGGTTCTTTACAGTCGCTGTTGCGCCATCGCCGAAATCCCACTGCCATGAGGTCGGGAAACCGGTTGACCGGTCGTAGAACTGCACAGCCGCTGGTGAAGACCATGAGGTCTTGTTCGCTGACAGAGCAGCTGTCGGGGCAACCGGATCATACGCATGGAAATAATCAGTCTGGGTTATCGAATTTGTGCCGAGATCATTGCTCACGGTCAGCGTGATCGTGTAATTACCGGTTGCTGCATACCTGTGGACCGGATTCTTCACGGTCGCGGTTGCACCATCGCCAAAGTCCCACTGCCATGATGTCGGGAAGCCGGTTGACCGGTCGTAGAACTGCACAGCCGCTGGTGAAGACCATGAGGTCTTGTTCGCTGACAGAGTGGCCGCAGGGGCTGCCGGATCATACGCATGGAAATACTCAGTCTTTGTCACCGTATCCGTGCCGAGATCGTTGGTAACCGTGAGCGTAACCGTATAGTTACCGGTTGCCGCATACGTGTGGACCGGGTTCTTCACGTTCGCGGTTGCACCATCGCCGAAATCCCATGCCCATGTCGTCGGGTACCCGGTTGACCGGTCGTAGAACTGCACCACCGCGGGTGCTGACCACGAAGTCTTGTTCGCTGACAATGCCGCCCCTGGCGCTTCCGGTGTATCCACGCGGATCCGGTCGGCAACTTCGTACGTATCGGAACCGGTCCCGTCGCTCACCGTGAGTCGTACCGTGTAGGTTCCGGCAGATGCAAACATGTGGACAGGATTTTTCAATTCCGAAGATTCGCCGTCGCCAAAGTCCCAGCTCCGGTTTGTCACGGTACCGCTGGACCGGTCATAGAACTGGATGGCAAGCGGTGCCGGCCCATACGTCCGGTTCTGGGAGTAGTTTGCCACAAGGGGATCGCCTTCGGCATCCAGGGCCGGCAGTTCATCGGCTGATAAAAATTCAGTTGAGTGGAGAACCGGTGTGTCTTCCGGTGTACCTTCAAGGGTAATTTCCGGAGTTATCTCCGGTATACTGTCCAGGGAGATATCCGGTGTCATCTCCAGTGTAAAATCCGGTGTAACCTCAAGGGTTACATTCGGTAATATCGTCTCCTCCGTGGCTCCGGAAGCAGATCCAATGAGAAGGAGTCCGATGATCAGTGCGATAAGAATGGAGAACTGTGGCTGTATTCTCTTCATGGGTACCTCGGGGGAATCGTTTGTTGCCGGGGCCTGACGGATCATCCAGAGCTACCGCTCCGCGACATCCCGCCTGCCGGGTTCCTGCCTGTTACGGACAGGAAATCCAAATCAAGCCTTGCAGGTAACGGTTCGGATCGATTCCAGAGGATCTCAAATTTATTTTATATAAACGTTGTTTTTTATGCCGGGTAAAATGTGAATACCCTGTTAATTCGCATCATGATTGCCTGAAAAATTAAATATAAGAAACGTGGGATAAATCCGCGAACTCGATCCCCCCATTTTCAGTTCCAGCCGAAACGACCGTATCCGCAGTCACGGTTCGGCCGGCATATCACCCGCAGCCGGTGTGCTGCAATGAAAATCCGGATTTTGTTTAAGTGATCCTGCAGTGTCCCTAAAAAGTAACGCTGTTACGTAACCAGCAATAATCAGTCCCAGTGCAATTTCTATATAAGCACCTGTTACAATTGCGAACATCGCTGATCCGCATACACTCGGAAAGAAATTTTGAAAAAAAGGTGATTGATTCAGAGGACTGGAGTTATAATGATCAATCCGACACGAATCGATTTTATGTAAAGAAAAATCTCAATATCCGTCATAACCGTCCTGGGATTTTATGAGATTCTCCAAAAATGGTTCAACATTCGTCTCATACATAGGTATCGAGGATAATTACCGGAAAGAATGGATAATAATGACTCGTCACGATGACATGGCGGCCGGCAGATCCGTTCTGCGCGATATCCGGGCCGGTCAAAAGAACTGTTGTTTCATTCATGTACCGGATGATTCCTTCCGGGGGAGTAATCGTATCCGATAAGCCCTGTTGCCGGATTACCGACTGGTTCGAAAGATCCTTCCCATCAATGGAAATCTGCATGGGGATCTGGGGCGGGGCGAGCCGGGCCCTGAACGCTTGGGATTCATCGCCAGAATAATTTTCAATCAACATGAGATTTATCGATGACACATCAGGCCTGCTTGTAACAATAGTGGAATGTGGACCTGGGATAAAATAATCGCAATAACCATCATCGAATCCAGCTACTATGGCGAGAAGATTGAGGCATTGCGGGACACCTATGCAGAGCAGGATGCCGAGGCAGCACAATAGCATTGTTTTTTGACTATTGCTTTTTTTATTAGGTTGTTCTTCTGGCATTTCTTTTGATATGTCACTCTGGGGATTATCTACACGTAAAAAGCGGTTTGCTCCCACCCACCCGAGACCGGCAGAGAGTATAATCATCGGGAATCCAAGGAATAATATTAACAAAATTAGTGGGAAGATGGATAACGGATTTGGAATGGTATAAACTTGTATCAGTTCAGGCAAGGATCTCAATTGAATATCGATTATATGAGTTGTTCTCGTGATCACGGATAACGATAATCCCGCAAGTATTGCAGAATATATACCTGCGCGGATAACATCTCTATCCGGCCCCTTGAGGCGTTGGTAACGGGTGAGGTATGCAGATATATATCCTGTCAGGAAGAGAATCAGGAGAAGGGCAAGGAAATATCCCAGTAATATCAGGGACATGAAGACACCGCATTCATACAAAAAAAATTTTTTAATAATTATTCCTTTTACAAGAAGGATAGAACACAACGCAATGAATCCAAGGATTGCAACACCGATGGGAATGAGTATGTTTCTGATGAGTTTCATGGCTCCTCCGGATAAAATTTTATACGTTCATTCTCTTTTCTTTAGATTATTAGTGATAAAAAAATTATATTATCTGACTATATATCTGCTCCGTCTGGGCATCGATGACAATCATCCTGTCCTGAACAACAGTATCACCGGTGTTTCCCAAGAACTTTACTACCCAGAGTAATTTCTGCGTATCTTTTTCAGGATAACCGATACCGAGATCTACATCTATTTTACTAAAATTTTGGGAAGAAAATTTTTTCGAAGCAATGGCAATGGCGTTTTCTTTGGAAACCACTGGAGTTAAAGGAACTTCAATCTCCCGGCTGATCCCGATATAAGAATTGATATTCCCGGTTTCAGGATTTACCTGAATTAAAATAAAATTCGGGGAGATGACATCTCCAATGACCTCTCTCCAGACAAACTGGAATTCTTTGGTAATACCATGGTCAAGTAAGGATGCATCGGCCAATTGCATCCGTTTAGCTGTGAAATTTGGGTAATGAGCTATGGCATATGCTGTAGCGATACCCATCGCATTTTCTTGGGAAATACTCATGAGGGGTGATCGTGCAATGAACGAATCGGGATAGTCTGCACGTTCGACATGTCCAGTCCTCATGTTGACGTACTGGCGATTCCTGTCCGAGACAAAAACGTAGTAATCCCCACTCCGTGTGGAAAAATTATTTTGGTATTCCATACGGGCAGAATGGATATCTGAAAACTGTATTGCATTGTTCTTCGCAGCCAGAAGGCTGATCTTTTCTGATGGTGCGCCGCTGACAACGGCAATGTTCATCAGGATAAAAACTGTTGCAATGATTAATGTATATCTCATTTTTCTCACTCCCTTAATTCCCATATCCTGCTGGTTTCAGGTAACTGTCCCCGCCAGAGGATTCATATACGTAATTATTGATCATCCAACCCCCCAGCGGGAAATCCTGAACAGCATCAGCTGCGGCATTATGTGCAGCTGAATAGAATGATTCGCCATTGTTTGCCCGAGCCCAGAAATGCGTGGACCATGATTTCAGTTGGGGAGTTTCTTGATCACCATTCCACCCGATAACATTTTTTGCCCCTTTCTGGGAGAATGCAGTGACTAGGTTACCTCTTGTTCGCGATGTATCACCGGTAAAACAGCCAAGAAGTACGACAAGCCGGGCTTTTGATAATTGGTTTTCTTGTAAATTCGCGATATAAGGTCCTGGATATGATGATGGGTAGGCCGTGATATATGAAAATTGTTGGTTTTTATCCTTAAACTTCAATCCTCCCCCTGTATCCCCCGTAATATCTGCTACACCATGCCCTATAAACATGAAAATGGCGTCGTCCTGAAGCCGATTATAGGCTGTTTGTGAATTGGAATCTGTTAGGGCTGACGACTGGTACCCTGCCGAATTCTGGATCGACGCAGCATCGGAAGCACTAGGAGCAGTATTTGTAAGACCGAAATTATCGAAATCATAATCACTGGCTTGAGGCATTGCTCCGGATGACAACACGGTGACATAATCCAGTTTGACCTTGGAAGTGCTCCCAGCCGCGTTTGTCGCTGTCAGCTTGATCGTATAACTTCCCGCCGTGGTATAGGTGTAGGCCGGGTTTTGGACTGTACTGTCCGTAGTGCCATCGTTGTTGAAGTCCCATGCCCAGCTGGTCGGGGAACCGGTGGACTCGTCCGTGAATTGAACCATAAGAGGTTCGGTACCGGAAACCGGGGTGCCTCTGAAATCCGCAACAGGGCCCGGTGTTGCGGTCACTGTGATATACCCGTCCCGGCTCCTGGTGTTGCTTCCACCAAGATTGGATACAGTAAGTTTCACAGTATATGTTCTTGCGGAATTATACGTGTGAGATGGATTCTGCTCAGCCGACGTGGTCCCGTCACCAAAGTCCCACAGCCAGGATGTCCGGACACCGATTGAATTATCTGTAAACTGGACTGTCAAGGGTGCGGCACCGGAAGTCGGGTCGCCGCTGAAATCACTCAACGGCGCAAGCCCACAGGTGGCATACCCGATTAAGAAGTCTGTTGGACTTTGAACATCGTTACCTGATATCAGGGGAATAATATCTAATCCAAGGAAGGGGCCGTTGTTCACCATTGACGGAAGTGACTGGACAATTGAATTTCCCCGTTTATCCATTCTCCCGATAAGACACCCGATTCCCTGCAGGAATGCATGATACGCACCCTCGAACCCGGCCTGTTTCAGGAAAACTGCATTATTGAGGAGCGTGACGGAATAATCCATCAGCGGATCCCGTAAAACCGGTCCTTGAGTATAATACATCTTATACGATACAGCTCCACAGGAGCGGCCGGTTACGGGGCGGTTATACATCCTGATGGGGCCGCCTCCGTGGGTGATCTTCAGTATTCCGGTGGAATTCCGGACCGTCTGTACCTGTCGTTCTGAGAGCCCGTTTGGATTGTTGTACACGATGTACATCCCGGACCAGCTGTCAAAGTTGGAATCGGCTGATGCCCATCCGCCGTAACAAGTCCCAGCGAAATCCAGGTAATTATTGCTGTACGTACCACTTGTGTAGATTGTGTAATTGCCCGGCGGAAAATTCTCACCATTTTTAAATGAGGCCCCGGATATTGATCCCAGGGGGGGATTGATCGTCCAGTTGTCGTTGGAGCCCATGTCCATATACCCCATCTCGTTCTGGGCAAGGAAAGGCAGGGCCATATACTTGATCTGATCCAGGATCTCGTATATCGAGAAATGGGTTACCCGTGCAGTGACTGTGTGGTTGACGGTATCAACCGATGAGGGAACAAAGGTAAAGTTACCGGTTGTTGTGTTGAAGTAACTTATTGAGAGGTTTGCCGGGGTTGTTACTTTTGCCGGATCGTATTTGACCGTGATATCCGCATAATTGAAGGTATCATTTAATTTGAAATCAAAGACCCCGCTCTTCAGGGCGGGATTGATCAGGAACCGGGGGTCCTGGTAACTGGAGGTCTGGAGTTTGTCGAGATATACCTTAGGCCCGACAATGCTCACAGTCATACCCGAGCTCAGATTGCCAAAGGTTGTTGTGTAGAGTTTTGATCCATCGGGCTGGACCACCGGGTTGAACGGGTTCTCAATGACGCTTACGGAACTGTTCGGGATTTCCCCAAACGATCCCTGACTGGCGGAGGTCATCTGGAATGCCGGCGAATAATTGCCAATGATTTCCGGTGCTTCCATGAAGAAGAAGAAGTCATAGCCCTCTCCGGGTGCCACGGTCTCGTTCACAAACAGCATCGGTATTTGTGTCAAATTGAACTTCGCTCCATCGCCCGTGGATCCGCCAACAACTTCGAGATAAACATAATCGGGGCTTGCTGGATTGCCGGACCAAGCCCGGGTACCAGTGTTGTTCATCCGGATATCAACAAGATAGTGCTCACCCTGGAACATGTCAGAGGATACGGTTGATGATTCCACGCTCGCATCGAATGCCGATGTAGCCGACTGGACAACAATATAATCCGCCCTGGTCCGGCTGTCCGACGACTCCGCGTTCGATGCAGCCAGCGACACGGAATAATTCCCGGCAGCAGCGTACGTGTGAACCGGGTTCTGCACCTCCGCAAACGTGCCGTCACCGAAACTCCAGTTCCAGCTGGTTGGGGAACCGGTCGAGATATCGGTGAACGCAACCGCAAGCGGCACCGGGCCGGAGGTGGCGTTTGCCGTGAAGTCCGCGGCAACCGGAACTACGGGACCGGAACCGCTGGCCTTGATGTAATTCAGTGCCGTGACTGACGTGTTACCAAGAGCATTGGTTGCCCTGAGCGTGATGGTGTAGTTACCGCCATAGGCATATGTGTGGACCGGGTTCTTCAGCGCCGACATATTGCCGTCGCCAAAGTCCCAGAGCCATTCCGTAGGGAAGCCGATTGACCGGTCATAGAACTGGATCACGATAGGGGCGGACCCGGCGGTCCTGTTCGCGGATATTTTCGCAACCGGGATCTCCGGAACGCTTACCCGGATATAATCCGGCACGACCTTCGTGTCCGATCCCACTTCGTTCGTTACGGTAAGGTTGACCGTGAAGTTCCCGATGCCGGTATACGTGTGAACCGGGTTCTTTACATTCGCTGTTGTACCGTCACCGAAGTCCCACGCCCACGCGGTCGGGAAACCGGCCGACCGGTCATAGAACTGTATTGCGGCCGGCGATGACCATGAAGTCTTGTTCGCCGATATCGCCGCTACCGGGGCTGCTGAACCGCTGACCTTAATGTAATCGGCTGCAACCTTCGTGTCCGATCCCACTTCGTTGGTCACGGTAAGGTTGACGGTATAGTTCCCGGTCGCGGTATACGTGTGGACAGGATTCTTGAGCGTTGATGTTGCTCCATCGCCGAAGTCCCAGATCCACGATGTTGGGAAGCCGGTCGAACGATCATAGAACTGTATTGCTGCCGGTGATGACCAAGAGGTCTTGTTCGCCGATATCGCCGCTACCGGGGCCGCGGAACCGCTCACGATAATATAATCGGTTGCTGTTTTCGTATCCGATCCGAGATCATTGGTCGCCGTAAGGATGACCGTGTAATTACCGGTTGCTTCAAAGGTATGGACCGGGTTTTTGACCGTTGATGTTGCACCGTCGCCGAAGTCCCACGCCCACGAAGTCGGGAAACCGGTTGACCGGTCATAGAACTGTATTGATGCCGGTGCTGACCAGGATGTCTTGTTCGCCGATATCGCCGCTACTGGGGCCGCGGAACCGCTGACGATAATATATTCAGTTGCTGTTTTCGTATCCGATCCGAGATCATTGGTCGCCGTGAGGATGACCGTGTAATTACCAGTTGCTTCAAAGGTATGGACCGGGTTTTTGACCGTTGATGTTG
>JBAZHD010000016.1:0-42921 GCA_041652515.1 Methanoregula sp. | reverse complement strand
CGGGACGAACAGCTCAATGACACCGACCACCAGGATGAGCACGAGCCGGTCTGCCCTGCCAAGGATCCCGCCGTAATACCGCCCCACCCCGACTGCCTGGGCCTGCGTACCGAGATATGAGGACATCAGGACGCCGGTAAGGGCAAAGACGCCGATCTGCCACGGGACCATGCCCCCGGCAAAGATACCGGTGATGATGAAGATATCCGCGTAGCGGTCTACAGCATGGTCGAGGAAATCCCCGCGCTTGCTCTGGGTCTTCATCTCGCGGGCAACGGCCCCGTCCATGGCATCGCAGAACGCATTCAGGGCAACGGCAACGATACCCCAGAGTTCCATGCGGAGGAAGAACAGGACACCGGCTGCTGCCGATGCCACCAGCGCCGCGATAGTGAAGAAGTTCGGCGTAAGCCGGCACCGGATCGCGATGGCGACCAGCGGATCAAAATACACTTTGGCATGGGAACGGTACTGGTCAAGGGTCAAGGTGTTACCTCAAGATAACGCGACCAGTCGATATGGCCGAAGTCAGATGGGATCTGTCCTTTCACAAAGCCCTCGATCCGGTCGGCACAATACCCGGCGTCGCGACCGGTCGTGTCCAGCTCGAAGATCTGCGAGGGATCGAACTCCTCGACCGTCTCGATAAGGCAGACATCAAGGGCTTCTGCTTCGGCATTCTCCCGGATCTTCTTTTCGTGATATTTCCTCAGGGCAAGGCGCTTCCTGAGCTCGTCCGGGCGGCAGCGCAACACAACAATTTTGTCGCACGGGAGCAGGTGGGCGATATGGCCTTCCACGAACCCGTCCACGGGAACGAACTCCGCTGCCCACCGGTCAACATCGATGATCTGTGCGTCCCGGTCCTCATCGTCGCCGGTGACATACGGTCCGACCGTTGCAGTGAGGTGGATAACCTCATGCCCCCGGCGGGAGAGTTCCTCGCCGATCAGGGATTTTCCGGTCCCGGGCGTTCCCGTGATACCGCACATCATAGCGCGTTTATCTCCTTGACGAACCGCTCGTTCTCCCAGTCTTCGCCAACACTGGCACGGATATAGTGATCCTCAAGCCCGGCAAAACTCCGGCAGGAACGGACGACAACACCCTTGCGGGCAAGCTCCTCCACCATTGCATCGCTCTTGTGCGGGGCTACGTCGACCATCACGAAGTTCGCGTCGGACGGGAGAACCGGGTACCGGATCTCATCCACAAAGCGTTTCCGCCACCGTTTCACCTGGGCGATGTACCGCTCCGCGTGGGCCGTGTCCGACAGGGCGGCGGCGGCGGCGGCCATGGAAACCGAATTGACGGTGAACGGGGTGCCGGCCCGCTGGTACCAGGGCGGCAGCCACCGGGGGGTGAACGCGTAACCGATCCGGAGCCCGGCAAGGGAGTGGACCTTCGAGAAGGTCCGGCCCAGGACAAGGTTCTCGTGCTTCTTCATCAGCGGGAGATAATCGATACCCGAGAACTCCACGTACGCATTGTCAAGGAAGAGCAGGCCTTCGATCCCTTCGAGGATCTCCCGGACGACATCGATGCCCGTGGCGTTTCCCGTGGGATTGTTGGGTGAGCAGAGGACGGTGACCTTCGCTTCCTTTGCGGCCCGGATCAGCTTCTTCGGGTCGGCCGAGAAGTCCGCTTCTCGGGGGACGGTGACTACCTCTGCTCCCTGCCCCATGGCAGCAAGAGCATAGAACGAAAAGGTAGGCGTTGAGATCGCCACCTTCTCGCCCGGCTCCACCAGCGTGCGGATGATCGTCTCGATGACCCCGTCCATACCGACACCAGTAACGAAGTGTTCGTGGGCATAGTGCGAGCGGAGCGCCGCCATCAGCACGTTCACCCGCTCGTCCGGGTAGCGGTTGACCGTCCGGAGCGCTTCTTCCGCTGCAGCGAGTGCCTGAGGGGAGAGCGGCTCAGGGTTCTCGTTACTCGCGAGCCGGGCGATACGGTCGATACCGTACTCGCGGGCAATATCCCCGGCCTTCTTTGCAAAGGTGTAACCGCTCTTCTTCTTGTAGCAGGATCTAACCAAGCGTTCCATTGATTACCCTGACCACCTGGTCGATCTCGGCATCGGAGATTGTGAGCGGGGGCACAAGACGCAGGTTCCCGTCCGCTGCGCAGTTGACAAGGACTCCCTGTTCCGCACACTCCTTCTGGATCTCCGGGCATTTGTCGCCGATGGTCATTCCTATCATCAGCCCGCGGACACGCGGGTTGTACTTCTTTAAGCCCTCGCGGAAGCGCTCGCCTTTCCGGCTCACGTCGGGCAGGATCTTCTCGATCACGCCGATGGTTGCAAGGGCTGCTGCACAGGCAAGCGGGCCACCGGCAAACGTGCTGCCGTGCTCGCTCTTTTTGAACTCGAGATCCTCCCGGGCAACAAGGGCACCCATGGGAAAGCCGCTCGCGATCCCCTTTGCAAGCGTGACGATATCGGGCTTCACCTTCGTGTGCTGCATGGCGAGCCACTTGCCGGTCCGGCCCATGCCGGTCTGCACCTCGTCGACAATCATGAGGGCGCCGTTCTTGTCGCAGACCTCGCGTATCCCTTCAAGGAAACTGTCGGGGGGAATAATGACCCCGGCTTCGCCCTGGATGGGCTCGACAATAACCCCGGCGGTATCGTTATCGACAACCTTCCGGAGTGCGTCAACGTCCCCCCACTCGACAAAGGTCCTGACCATCCCGAGTGGTTCGAACGGTTCCCGGATGGCCGGCTTGTGCGTAACGGAAAGCGAACCTACGGTACGCCCGTGGAACCCGTGGGTGAACGCAACGAACTTCTTCCTGCCGGTCCTGACCCGGGCAAGCTTGAGCGCCCCGTCGGTTGCTTCCGCGCCGGAGTTGGAGAAGAAGGCCTTGTGCTGGCCGGTGATCTCCACGAGTTTCTTTGCAAGCTCCCCCTGGTGCGGGACATAATACAGGTTCGAGCAGTGAATGAGCTCGTGCGCCTGGTCGCAGATTGCCTTCACTACAGCCGGGTGGCAGTGGCCGGTGCTGCAGACGGCAATCCCTGCTACGCAGTCGATGTATTCCTTTCCTTCCGCGTCCCAGACCTTCGACCCGCTGCCTTTGACAATGGCCATGTCGCGGGAGAAAGCGGGCATGAAATATTGTTCATCGAGTTTTTTGTACTGGCTTGTTTTTTCCATGGGTATCACATTTGCTGGTTGTTCTGGTCTTTTTTTATTATTCGTATTCGATCGTTGCCGGCGGTTTTGCCGTGATATCGTAGACAACCCGTGCCACGCTCGGGATGTCCGCGGTTATTCTCGACCCGATTCTTACCAGGTCGTCGAAGGGGATGTTGACCGGGTCGGCAGTCATCCCGTCTCTCGAGTTTACGGCCCTGACCGCCACGATCCACCCGTGGATCCGGTTGTCTCCCTTGACCCCGGTGCCGAGACCGAGGAGGGCTGCAAAACACTGCCAGGGATGGTATGTCTCCACCAGCTCGTCCTCCACGATCCAGTTGGCTTCGCGGATCACGGCGACCTTCTCTCTCGTTACCTCGCCAAGTACTCTCACGGCAAGCCCGGGGCCGGGAAACGGCATCCGGTGCTGGATCTCCGTTGGGAGCCCCAGTGCCCCTGCAACCTCCCGTACCTCATCCTTGTACAGGTCGCGGATCGGCTCGATCACGCTGGTGAACTCCATGTGGAGCGGCATCCCCCCGACATTGTGATGGCTTTTTATCCCGCCCTCGCTCTCGATCCGGTCCGGGTAGATGGTGCCCTGCAGCAGGCATTTTGCCCCATGCTTCTTTGCCTCACGCTCGAAGACCCGGATGAACCGTTCTCCGATTGCCTTCCTTTTCGCTTCCGGGTCCGTTATTCCCTTAAGCGCATCGAGGAACTCATCTTCAGCATGCACGATGTCGAGATGGATAGTGCTGAAGATTGTCCGGATGCGATCGGTCTCTCCTTTCCTCATCAGGCCGGTATCAATGTAAATCGGGATCAGGTTGTCGCCAATGGCACGGGCAGCGATCGCTGCACAGACCGAACTGTCGACACCCCCCGAGAGAGCCATGACTACCTTGTTGCCGCCGGCAGCGGTCTTGATCTCCTCTATTGCTTTTGGGATGAATTTTTCCGCATTAACCATGTTATTCTCCGTTTCAGGTATCGTGTCCGTTATTTTGTCCGCTTGTTTGCCCTGCATGCCTCGACAAAACCGAGATAGGGTGGCGAGGGTCTCGTCGGCCGTGACTTGAACTCCGGGTGGAACTGGGTGGCAAAGAAGAACGGGTGGCCGGGGAGTTCGAGGATTTCCATCCGGTTCTTATTCGTTGCAGAGAATACCAGCCCTGCCTTCTCAAGGGTGTTGATATGCTGCGGGTTCACTTCATACCGGTGACGGTGGCGTTCAACGATCTGTTTCTGGCCATAGAGCCGGTTTGCCAGCGTGCCCTCGCGGAGGTCTGCCGTGTAGTCCCCGAGCCGCATCGTGCCGCCGAGCTGGTTGAGCCCTTCCTGCTCGGGAAGCAGCGCAATCACGTGCGTCCCTTCGCCAAACTCTTCGCTCGTGGCATCGGCAATACCTGCCTTGTGCCGGGCGAACTCCACCGTCGCCAGCTGGAAGCCGAGGCAGAGGCCGAGGAAGGGGATGTTGTTCTCGCGGGCAAACTGGATCGCCTCGATCTTCCCCTCGATGCCCCGCTTCCCGAAACCACCGGGTATCAGGATGCCGTCGTAGTCCTTGAGAGATTCCCGTTCGTAGCGCTCGGCATCCAGCCACGCGATCTTCACTTCAGTTGAGAGAGACCGGCCTGCGTGCTTGAGGGATTCCTTGATACTGATATATACATCCTCAATTCCGTATTTGCTGACAATGGCAACGGTTACCCGGTTCGTGTACTCCTTGTTCACAATCCGGTACCATGTGGTATCCGCTTCTTTCTTGTCCAGCCCGAGATGGGCGGAGAGAACGTCCGCAATTCCCTCCTTCTCCATCTCCATGGGGACGGCATACGTATCCGGTGCGGTTGCCGCGGAGATGACCGCACTCTGCGGGAGATCGCAGAACGCCGAGATCTTCCGTTTGGTGCCGGCCCCGATGGGGTTTTCACTGCGACCGACGATGATATCCGCGTGGAGACCCAGTTCCCGCAGGGCCTTGACCGAGTGCTGGGTCGGCTTGGTCTTCATGTCGCCCATCGTATCCGCGGGGATCAGGGTCACGTGGATCAGGACATAGTCATGCGGGGGAAGCTCGCCCCGCATCTGGCGGATTGCCTCCAGGAACGGCATGCTCTCGATGTCGCCCACCGTGCCGCCAACTTCGACAAGACAGATATCTGCCGTTGTCCCATCCGGTAACTCCTCTTCTGCTGCCTGGCGGATGCAGGTCTTTATCTGGTCAGTGATATGGGGGATGATCTGGACAGTCTCGCCAAGGAAATCGCCGCGGCGTTCCTTCTGGATGACCGTACGGTACACCTTGCCGGTCGTGATGTTGTGGGAGGCCGTCAGCTCGATATCAAGGAAACGCTCGTAGTTGCCAAGGTCAAGGTCGACCTCGCTGCCGTCTTTTAAGACAAACACTTCCCCGTGCTGGGCCGGGTTCATGGTACCTGCATCGATATTCAGGTAGGGGTCGATCTTGACAGCTGTTACCCGGTAACCACGGTTTTTCAGGATCCGTCCTACTGATGCGGCGGTGATGCCTTTCCCAAGACCACTCATCACGCCCCCGGTAACAATGATGTACTTCACTTACGATCTCCCCGAATGTTCTATATTTTGCTCACAATCCGTATTAGTTGTATCTTATCGGTGAGCACGGGGAAGAACCAGCTCATCCGGACGGGATTCCGGCCGGCATACAACGGGGGGTTGTTACCGGCCCCGGAACTGAGAACAAAGCAATCTTAATCTGGCTGAAATGAAAAAACAGGTACCATGAATTCCGGGAGATATCTTACCATTCTGGCCATTTTCCTCGTAGCGGTGCTGGCTGTTCAGCCGGCTCTGGCCGTGGATAACCTGACGGATGTCGTGGCGGGTCCTGCAACGGGAAATGTAACCAAGACCGTGGTTAATTATACGGCCGATCTTGAGAAAGATGCCGCAACGAAATTATTCAATTACGGGCAGCAATCTGTCATCCTGGGGGATTTTACCAACGCAATCTCCTATTACGATCAGGCCCTTGCAGAGAACCGGACGATGCTGATAAAAACCGATGCCATCCTGTACCTTTACCAGGGCAAAGCGTACTCCCTGATTCAGCTGGAGAAATACAATGATGCCATCACAACAGCAGACGAAGGCCTTGCATTGTATCCAAAGGACGCCATGCTCTGGAACAACAGGGGCTATTCACTCTATCGTCTCGGCAAGACACAGGAGGCACTCGTGTCGTATAATTCAGCGATCTCCCATGACGGGAACTATACGAATGCCTATATCAACAAGGGAAATGTCCTCAGTGACATGGGAAAGTACTCTGAGGCTGTTGCTGCCTACAAACAGGCAAACGAGACCGATCCCTTCAACATCGCGGCTTATGACGGACTCGAGGCAGCAAGGAAAAACGAGGGCGCATCCAGCCAGACCACAACCATCATCCTGGTCGTCGTTCTCATTGCCGCTGCCGGTATTGTTGTCTGGTATGTAAAATTCCGTAAACCGTCCGAACCTGCACCGGAAGAGAAGAAAAAGAGATCCAGAAAGAAATAATTCATCCTTTTTTACTTCATTGCAGTGATCGCAAACGATGCGGAGGTCCGCGAGAGCAGGGTCTTTTCCCCGTTATCCGCCCACACCTCTGCTTCCATGAACGCGACACGGCGCCCCTTCCTGATGACCCGTGCTTCTGCAAGGATTGTGCCCTCCCGGACACCCCTGATGAAACTGGTCGATTCGGCAATCGTGGCAATTCCTTCGCCCGGTTCAAGGAGCGGATAGAGAGCCAGCGCCATCGCCTCGTCTGCGATTGCCACGAGCATCCCGCCCTGCAGCCAGCCGACACCATTGTACATATCCGGCCGGACGGCCATCGTCAGTACGGCATTACCAGGTTCAGCTTTCACAATATCGATCCCGGTCAGGCAGAAAAAAGGATTGGCCAGCCGCCCGTCTTTTTTGATCTTTTCAAGATATGACATGTCTCTCAGAAGATTTCCGGTGCAAAAGGATTAAGATTCCGGGTCCGGGAGGTCATCAGGAAGGAGAAGAAACGCAGGTTCTTCGACTTTCGAGAGGATTACCCGCTACATGTCCTCCCCGCTTTCGCACCATTAATAAGCACCCTGAGATGACCTCATCTGCATGCAGGATACAGAGACAAAAGAGATGCTTGCCGACCTCATCTGGCTCAACGCCCTCATCGCGACCGAGCTCATCCAGGTAACCGAGAACACCTCCGCGATCCTGAGGAAAAGCCAGCCTCCCGCAAGCTGTCTTGCCGAACACCATGCGCTCCGCAGCACAGCACTTGCCATGGCGGAAAAATACCGGCCTGGTACCATGCTTGCACAGCATCTCGGCCAACACCAGTAACGTTATTGGGACATTTAGCCTAACCATACTGAACAAGCCTGTGCCCGTATTGAGGGACATGAGCTAAGAGCGTGAGCTGAACGTCCGGATCCCCGTAAGGACGCCCCGGTCCCGTATAACCCGGAATATTCCCTGATACCCCATACCATGAACACCGCGCCCGACATTCCGTACAGCCTCGTCATTCCCGCGTACAACGAGGAAAACCGCATCCGTAACCTTTTTGACACCATCGGCCGTTTCGACGGGGAACTGATCGTTGTCTGCGACGGGACGGACGGGACGGCGCGTGTCATTGAAGAGATAACCCGGACACGGACGGACCTTACCATCCACTGCCTGACCTTTGACCACCGTCTCGGGAAAGGCGGGGGTGTTTTCGCCGGGCTTTCAGCGGCACGGGCACCTCTTGTCGGGTTCTGCGATGCCGACGGGTCGACAACCATGTCCGAAATGCTGCGGCTTTTTTCCTGCATTGGAAGTAACGATGGCGCCATCGGCTCCCGCTGGGTGGACGGATCGACCCTCACCGTCAGGCAGGGGCTCATGAGGAGGCTTGAGAGCCGGAGCTTCAACCTTTTAATCCGGTGCCTGTTCGGGCTGGAATTTCACGATACGCAGTGCGGAGCAAAGGTGTTCAGGAAAACTGCCATCGACAGGGTACTGCCGGCGATGATATCGCGGGGATTTGAGTTCGATGTCGAACTTCTCTGGCGCCTGCGCATGGCCGGCTGCCGGGTCATCGAAGTCCCGATCGAGTGGCAGAATAAGACTGATTCACGGGTCAGGAAGAGGGATATGATGCGCATGGTTGCCGGCCTGTTCCGGGCCCGGCTGGGATCGTGACGGGTATGACCGCACAAGCCGGTGAGGATCAGAAAAAGGAGGCATTCCGGCTCTTTGAAGAAGGCAGGTACCATGAGTCCCTGCAAATCTGCACCGGACTCCCTGCCGCGGACCGCGACGCTGCCGTCGAGGTCCTCACGGCAACCAACCTGTATTATACAAAGAAACCCGAGGATGCCGAGGTCTGTTTCCGCGACCTGTTGCAGAAAATGCCGGACTCCTCGTATGTCCACAGTTACCTGGGGAAAATTCTTGAAGAGCGCGGGGACGAGGGAGCGGTCGCCGAGTACGCAACAGCGGTCCATCTCGATCCCACGAACCAGGATGCCCTGCGGAGCTATGCAGAATACCTCCTTTCCCGGCAGGACTATCGCGGGGCGCTGCCGGTACTGCGTCACCTGGTCCAGCTTGCAAAAAAACCCGGCGATGTGAAGCACCTGATGAGGGCCTTCATCGAGATCGGGGATGCAGAGGAAGCCCTTGCCCTCCATGCTTCATCCGGCGGGGATAGTGACCGGGTCCATGAATACATCGATGCGCTCTCAAAAACCCGCAACTACCAGCATGCTGCTGAATCGGCTTTAAAGACCTACCGGGAGACAAACGATACGGCAGTGCTCCGTAAGTACCTCGGATTCCTTTCGTTTTATGACAAGCCGGCCTCGCTTGCTGCCTATGCCATTCACGCCCACAGCGGATCTGACTGCGACATCCTGGTTGATTATGTCCTGCTCCTGAAATCCACCGGGGATTATGCGCGTGCACTGGATGAGACTGATATCCTCCTCTCCCGATCTGCTGACCCGGTCTACCGCATGGTCCGGGCAGGTCTGCTCGCAGCACTGGGCAGGCATGACGAAGCGCTCGCTTCATACGAACAGCTTATCCATGATGAACTGGGATCGAAAAACGACCTGGAAACGCTTGGCCTCATCATCGGAAAATATCGCGGGTATCTCATGAAACAGCTGCCCGCCGCTGCAGCGACCGAACGGTTCATTTCCCTCGTATCCAGCGACGTCAACGTTGCAAGCCTCCTCGAGACTGCCCGCCTCTTCGAGGACCAGAACAATGAAACCGAGGCGCGGGCATGGTATTACCGGGCATACCGCACCGACTACCTTGGCGGCGGCCTGGCATATGCACGGTTCCTGTCGGCACACAGCGAGGACCGTGAATGCGAGAAAGTGATGCTCTATATCCTCTCCAATGTAAAGAAAGGGGAAGACCTCGTCCACGTGGCTTCGGTAATCCTTGACGAACTGGGGGGGATGTTCCGGTTAAAACGCCTCATGAACATGCTCGTAAAACGGCTGGAGGAACGGCGGGCTACCCTGGACAGCAGGGGCCTCGAGCTTCTGGCAATGGCTTTTTTCATCACCGCATCCAATGCACTGGATGAGACGGACTACCCGGGCTGCAAGTATTACTGCCTCTGCGGACTGGATGTAATGCCGGCTTATACTACGGTGATCCAGCCCGAGGACTTCCTCCGGCTCATCCGCACGTGCAAGGAAAAATCGGTCGCCGACCGCCCGATCATGAACGCCCCGCGGGCACACAGGAAACCTGCTGCACCGGTACCATCTGTGTCCGACCAGCTCGGCCTTGACGAGCAGGAGCAGAAGATCGTCGAGTTCCTCCGCTCGCACCGGAAAGCAACCGAGATGGAACTCCGCACCCTGCTCTCAACCCGCAGGGTCGTGGGGATCGTGAACCGGCTGGTGCAGAAAGCGGCAAAAAAAGGTGTTCACCTGATCGAAAAGAAAGGCGTTGGGGAGAATGGGGAGATCTATGAATACACCGGAACCTGAACCGATAAACCGGGAGCGGCTCGAGAGTATTAATATCATCAACGCCCTGCGGCGCGGGACTGTTCCCGCAAGCGGGCTTGAACGGATAGCCGTTGGCCTTGACATAGAAGAGGATGTCATGGGCAGGCAGCTGGATTACGTGGCACAGGGCGGAGGGGATACCAAATTCATCCGGGGGGAATACGGGAGCGGGAAGACATTCCTCGTGGCCCGTGCCCTTGAGATCGCCCGCAGCAAGGGTTTTGTCACCTCGCAGGTCGTGATCTCATCGCAGGCGCCGCTCCATAAGCTGCGCGGGATTTACCAGCAGATCGCAGCCAACCTCCGGACAAAGGAGGAGGATCACGCTCTCAAGACGATCACCGACAACTGGCTTTTTGCCATTGAGGAGCGTCTGCTTTCAGTCGGGGGAGACGGGACGGAAGATGCAAAACTCCAGTCTGCTACCGAGCGGGAGATCGAGACCTCCCTTGCCGGCATCAGCGAGGTTAACACTGCGCTCGCGGCAGCGCTGCGGACATATTACCGGGCAAACAATGAAGGGGACTTTGCACTGGCACAGGCTGCTCTCGGGTGGATAGCCGCGGAGCCCAATATCGGGCGGGACTTCAAGCAAAAAGCCGGGCTCCGTGGCGATGTCGACGATGCGATCGCGTTCACGTTCCTCCGGGGGCTTATTGCCATCATCCACGGGGCCGGTTACCAGGGCCTCGCCATTGCCGTGGACGAGATGGAGACCACGCAGGGGCTCCAGCGCAGCCAGCGCGAGAAGGGTTACCAGACGCTCGTCCAGATCATCGATGCCCTTGACCGGGGTGAGATGCCCCGCTGCTACTTCCTCTTCACCGGCACACCGGCGCTGTACGACGGGTCACGCGGTATCCGTTCGCTTCCGCCGCTCCATGACCGTATCTGCGTAGTACAGGACGACGAGTTCAAAAATCCCCGCCAGCCTCAGATCATCCTCTCGAAATTTAACACAGCCAAGCTCGAACAGGTCGCATTAAAAGTTCTGGATGTGTACGCAAAGGCATATTCCGAGCCGGACCGCGAGCGGGTCTCCCACCGGTTCATCCGTGCGATGATTAAGAAGATCACGACCCGCTTTGGCGGCCGGATCGATATCATCCCACGGATATTTCTTAAGGAATTTGTCGATATTCTCGACAAGTGCGAACTGTATGAAGATTATAACCCGGCTGAGGGCTATGACTTCGATGCGGAACACCTTCAGGGCGAACTGAAGAAAGAGGAGGAGGCGGTGATGGTTGTCAGGTTCTGATGGGGGTTTCACAACCTTTTTTTTAAAAGGCGGACAACGTACCGGTATGCACAGGGTGTGGCCTCTTCTCCTTGCAGCAGCCGTGTTCGTTCTTACAGTCCCGGTTGCCGGGGCGATAGGACTGACCATCGATGCCACGCCGGCAGACCTCCATGTCGGGGATACGGTAATGCTCTCCGGCACGGTGACCGGTATCAATACCATTGCCGTCTACCTGTTTGTTACCGGTCCCGGTCTCGATCCACGGGGTGTTTCGCTCGACAACCTGAACATCCCGGCCGACCGCGGGCTTATCACCACCGCACCGGTGAACATGAAGAACGGTACCTGGTCCTACAAATGGGACACATCGGTCATTCTTGGTACGCTGAAGCAAGGGAACTATACCGTGCACGTGGTCGCCTCTCCTGTTGAACGCATGCGGTTCAATGAAGGGGAGTCCGCTTCGGTCGGGGTCACGTTCCTTCCGGCACAGGAAATCCCGGCCGAGACACCGCTTGACCCCGTGCTGCCAATGGCTGCCTGCGGGATTTGCGTGATCCTTTTTTCAGGGGCCGGGCTGAGACGGAAGTAGATCTTTTTTGAACACTGACAGAAAGTAATGAGCAGAAAGACCGGTTCGCACAAATTTTTTTGGAATCACCATTTTACTCATGAGGGGGGTAAGTGCAGAACCGACGGCATCTCCTGCAGGTTGACGGGCACCGGAACTCGGAAAAACAGTAGTTCCGGATGTAATTTTTAATTTGCATAATTTGATAAGATAGGATAATATCTTTACATATATGGACTGGATCGAACTGGCAGTTGGTGCATTCCTCGGTGGCGTGATCTCCATTCTCATTGACCACTTCTTTATCTCAGAGAATACAGAGCGGAAGATCGAATACGAGATGGAAAGCTCCAGCGTGATCACTGAAAAAATCTCCGAGAATCTCGCGCCGGCACCTTCATTGAAAATCCAGTTCGGGACAGAACGTGAGTCTGAGGATGTCCAGGTACTGACCTCATCGGTCATCAAGATCCAGAATAACGGTTACACGGTCATAGAAAACGCCAATATCTCACCCGACGATCCGATCAGGATCCATGCCAGGGATGATGCGAAGATCTACCAGACCAAGATCCTGGACACACGGGGTACGGCAAATAATTTTTTAGTCATACCCCAGCATTCGAAATATATTGATATCGGCTTTGCGTTCCTCAATCCTACGGATGGCGTAAAGATTCAGGTATTCCATTCGGGAAAGTCAGGAAACGCTCTCGAGATCCGCGGGACGATCATCGGCGGGGCGAAAATCCGGGAAAAATCCCACTGGAAGAGGGGGCTCAGGCAGATCCTCATTGTTCCTGCCATTGCATCGATGCTGCTCGGTTTGATCGTCTTCTTTTTATTCCCGTGGACAGTCCAGAACGTACTGGGTACGCAGGTACAACTCGGCATTCTGAACCTGGCAGTCCTCTTCCTGATCGTATTCCTGGCGCTTACCTTTGCGATAGTCTATGTCGAAAAAGGCTATGACTATTTCATGCCGAAGATCCTGGAGCGGATCTTTAATGAAAAAGAGTGGTAGAGTCCGTTTTTTTCTTATATTGAATTCTTAAAAACCAGCATTGCTTTTTTCGTAGTCACGATCCCGCGTACCATCATTCCGGCGAGTCATGAAGATCGTTCTGGCCATGAAGATCCGTGGTCGGGGGGTCGGGCGGTGTACCTGGGCCTTCTTTCCGGTGCATCCGGAACCAGGAACAACCACCGGAAAAAACCAGTTTTTCTGCGAACAACAATACTGCTCCATTACAAAGTACACCGCACGACCCCCCCAATCCACCCATACGATCCAGGTAAAAGTCCACAGATTTTACGGGGTAAAGTCCCTGGGAGTTGGGGTCCTGGGCGCGGGGGGGTCGGGCGGTGTACTTTAGCAGGGTGTGACATCCCATTTCAAACACGGGAGGTAACCGGGTTCCTTACCGCAACCGGGGATCGGGAAGGTTTGAGGGAACCTGCGGTAACAGATAAAAGACAACCAGGAGTTCGAAAAAAAGAATTAAAGTTCCCTTCTGACCCGCACCGAACGGGCGTGGGCATGCAATCCCTCGGCGGTTGCGATCGTCTCGACAATGTCCCCGATTGCTTCAAGGCCATCCCGGTCGAGTATCTCGACCGATGCCGTCTTACAGAAGTGCTGGACATCGAGACCGGAATACATCTTTGAATATCCTGCGGTCGGGAGGCAGTGATTGGTGCCGACCGCGTAGTCCCCGCAGGCAACCGCGGAGTACTTGCCAACGAAGATTGCACCGGCGTTCTTTACTTTCGTGACGACCGTGAGCGGGTCAGCAACCTGGATGGAGAGATGCTCGGGAGCAACAACATCCGATGCGGCAATCGCCTCGTCAATGGTGGCAACGACTGCATAGCCGGAGTTCTTCAGCGCCAGTTCGATGATCTCCTTCCTGGGGGCGGACGCAAGCTCGCGCTCGATCTCCTTCCCCACTTTTGCCGGGAGGGTTTTATCGGTCGTAATCAGGATACAGGCAGCATTGGGATCGTGCTCTGCCTGTGCAAGGATATCGGCTGCAACGATACGGGGATCTGCTGTGCTGTCTGCGATGATCCCGATCTCGCTTGGCCCTGCAGGAAAGTCGATCTCGGCTTTTTCCCGGAGCATCATCTTTGCAAGCGTCACGTACACGTTGCCGGGACCCACGATCTTCTGTACCGGGCGGATGGATTCCGTACCGAGTGCCATTGCTGCGATTGCCTGTGCACCACCGGCATTATAGATTTCGGAGACCCCCGCAATGTCAAGAGCAACAAGTGTCAGGGGTTTTATCGGCGGCGGGGAGCAGGCGCAGACCTCTTTTACACCGGCGACCCATGCAGGAACCGCACACATAAGAGCGGATGACGGGTAGGCCGCACGGCCCCCGGGGACATAGATACCCACGCGGTTGAGGGCTGTCGTCTTGATGCCCAGCACAATACCGGGTTCCATCTCCTGCAGCCAGAGGTCACGCGGCTTCTGGAGCTCGTGGAAGCGTTCGATGCGGGCATGCGCTTCGACCAGGCTTTCGACAACCTCAACGTCAACCTGTTCGTAGGCTGCCTCGCGTTCCTCATCGGACACCGAGATACTGTCGAGTTCACAGTACTTTTTTGCCATGTCCCGAAGTGCAGCATCCCCCTCGTTCTGCACCCGCGCAATAATCTCCGTGACGGTTGTACGTGCGTCCTCGATGCTCGTCTTCCGGGCCCCGAGCCACGCATCGATCCCGACTTCCTTCCACATAGTGCGAATATCTTCGATAGGAAAGATTGTTAAGGTTTCTACTTCCGGATGGTTCATCAGATCCATGAGGAGGAGAAGTGCCAACGGCTCTTCGACTTGCAAGGGTTTTTGGGATTAAAAAATTTCAGATCTAAAAAAGGGCAGTTCCACCCGGTTTTTACTTATTCCGGAAGTCATTGGAGCGCCATAAGGGATATTGCTATTAAAAACGCAACCATGAAACAACAGAAGATGGTACCATGGGCAGTCCCTACTTGAGCAGCAACGAATCAATCATCCTCTCAACGAATAATGTCGTCGTCAATACGGTGCCGGCAGAGGCGATCCTGACGAACGAGCGCCTCATGCTCGTTGACACGAGGCATGCGGAACATCCGCCCCAGGACATCCCGTTTCACGCGATCGAGACGGTGACGATCGGCGAGAACTCCGACCAGGACCCGATGCTTTCTCTCTCACTCGTTACCGGGCCCGGCGTGACGCAGGCTATGGGCATCGTTTTTCCCCAGCAGCCCAGGATGCGGCGGGTTGCCGAGCGGGATGAATGGGCGAACAGGCTCAAGGAACTGAGTATCATCTCAGTACAGGAAAGCGGCACCAAAGCAACAGAGGTTCTGCCACCCTGGGTTCCCGGGCCGCTCCCTGATGACGGAAAAGGCGGGGATGATTCTGGTGTAAAACCTGACACCCAGTCGCAGTTCCGCAACCCGCCCCTTACACCACGTAAGATACGGGAGCCTGCCCAGTCAACGAACCGCACGACGATCGCTGCAGTCGCGCTCGTAATCGTCGTGATCGCGCTGGCGGCCGGGGTGTATTTTTTCGCCCCGTCGCTCATCGGTATGGGCGGGACACCCATCCCTCCCGTAACCCCTGCTTCCACGGCAGCCCAGACTACCGTTCCGACTCCCGTACCAACAACCGTTGCCACGACCGCACCGGTCACTGTTCCCGCGACGGTTGCACCCACAGCGGCTCCTGAAATAATTGTCCCGCAGAAGGGAGTGTATGTGCTCGTGAAGTACGAAGGATCCTACAGTGGTTCCGCTGGTGCCCCACAGCGGATGCTCGATATCTCCAGTACTGGCAACACGGTCCGTCAGCTTCCGGCCAGAAATGAAGTCGTATATGCAACAGTACAGAAACTGGACAACTCCGGAAATAAGCTGATTGTCGAAATTTACAGCGAGGGAATATTGGTTAAGAGCGGCTCTGTCAGTGCCCCGAAAGGAACCGTGAATATTAACGCGGACCTCAAAACCCCATAAATAACCAAACCCCTTTTTCATGAAAAACGGAGGAACACCATTGTCAGCAAGGATCGGTCAGTGCCCTGCCATTGCTGCCGGTGTCACGGAAGGACCGGGCTGGCTGATGTGGTATCCCGGTATTACTCTGATATCCAGGAGAATGACTGTTTTCAGCCACGCATCCGCAAGAGGGATAACAACCGGTAACCGGTGTCCCGCACACTTCTCACGGGAGAAGATCCCATGGTGACCCAGGACTGCCTGCAGTGCGGGAAGTGCTGCGAGAAATGGGGATGGGACCAGTTAGGGATCCCGGAAGATCTTATTCCGTGGATCGCAGGTGGCCGTCGGGACATCCTCATGCATGTCCTCATACGTTCTTCTGACGGCGGATATCGCACAGCCGCAGACCTGGCGCACCGGGATCTGTCCCGGGTTAACCGGATTTACTACTGGGTTGATCCCGACGGGAAAACACGGCACTCATGCCCGTTCTTCGATCGTCGGGAGGATGGGAAGGTTTACTGCAGGATCCATGATACCAAACCTGCCGTCTGTGTGGGGTTTGCCCCATGGGCCGCACTCTGGCATGACTACGGACTGAATTGCCCGGCCTGCCGGGATACGACGCCGTAAGACAGAGTGCCGTACCTAAAAAGCATATCACGTCAAACAACAAAAATGATTACGAGTTGGTAACAGCATGGGAAGCCCGTACCTGAATAGTGGCGAGGCCATTATCCTGACAACAAACCGTGTGATCGCGGATGCTGTACTGTATGAGGTTATGCTGACCACCGAACGGCTCTTTTTTATCGATAATATGAATACACGGTTTGAGCCGCAGATAATCCCCCTCTCCATCATCATGTCCATACAGGGAGGAAAAACCCCCGCAGAAGACCCTGTCATCACCCTCCTGTTCCGCCCGGGAGAACCGGATGATGCCCGGCAACCGCTCAACCTGATATTCTCCCAGAGTCCGGGGGAGAACCGGAAAGATGAGCGGGACGACTGGGTGAGAAGCCTGATCCAGCTGAGTATAAGCCTGCACGAAAAGGAGCGGGCCCATGATGCCCCGGTTGTACGGGAGACAACCGGGTTGCGACCCGCGATCCGGCACGGCACTGCTCCCGAAAAGGTCCGCCCGCTGTCGAATATGGTTAACCGGGAGAAGGTATCCGCCACCATGTCAGTTATTCCCGATGAAATTGCGGTTGCTGTGGAGATAACACCCAGTGAAGCGGTAAAAACACCGTTAAGTGAGGACAGCCTGGAACCGTTATGGGAAGAACCGGTCGCTGACCACATGCCCGTGCGCAGAACACCGCCCGCCCGACCGGCCCCCCCGTCACGGGTTATCATCCCGCAGATTATCGAAGAGCTGCTGCCGGAGAAGATAACCCATCCCCTGCCGGGCGGTCAGGAGCCGGCACCAGCAGCAGTTATTGATCAGGAAGCCCTGTTCCGTACAATTCCCACCGCTGTACGGTTCATGACGGTTACGGAAGAGCGGACACCGGAACACAGGCATGTCCAGGAAACGGTCGCGACTCCGGTGTTCCCCCCCGGTAATGACGAGCCAGAACAGGCAGCAACCATCCCGGATCCTGAAACCGTTGAACAAAAGGAAGTGCCGGAGATCATCCGGGCCCTGCATACCGGCGCAATAGAACCTGTTGCAAAGGAAACATCCGGAATAGTAAAACCCGATACCATTCCGGAGTCAGTTTACGACAATCCAGAGGCTCAGGATAAAGACATCCCTGATACCATTCCAGAGGCAGCTTACGATAGGCCGGTAACTCAGGATGAAGACATACCCGACACAATTCCAGAGGCAGCTTACGACAGGCCGGTAACTCAGGATGAAGACATACCCAACACAATTCCAGAGGCAGCTTACGACAATCCGGTAACTCAGGATGAAGACATACCCAACACAATTCCGGAGGCAGCTTACGACAATCCGGTAACTCAGGATGAAGACATACCCAACACAATTCCGGAGGCAGCTTACGACAATCCGGTAACTCAGGATGAAGACATCCCCGACACAATTCCAGAGGCAGCTTACGACAGGCCGGTAACTCAGGATGAAGACATCCCCAACACAATTCCGGAGGCAGCTTACGACAATCCGGTAACTCAGGATGAAGACATCCCCGATACCATTCCGGAGTCAGCATATGACTGGTCGAAGATCGCCAGTTACGAAGTTTCAGAATCGCCCGTAACCTCAGCCATCCCGGAGATTAACGTGCAGGAACCGGTCAGCAATCCGGCCAGGGAAGAAGTCTTCTCACGGGAACACGTACCTGCTGAAGCCCCCCCGGTACGGCACCCGATCCCACCGGCACGTGAGATCCGCCCGGTCAGAAGAACGCTCGCATACGTTGCGGTGCTTCTGTTCGTCATTGTACTTGTCGGAGCCGGTATCGTACTGCTGCTCCCGCCGCAGGGACCGGGATTACCCCCTACCACGGTTACACCCACCCCGACAATTTTTCAGGCAGATACCTTCGCCCCTGAAACAGTTCAACCGACGGCCATACCTCCGAGTACTACTCTGATTGTACCACCTGCCCCGTCCCTCCCCTCATCCCCGGTCCCGCAGGATGGGGTCTGGATCCGGGTAAATTCAACGGCAGATTATTTTGGAACGCTCGGCAACACGGGAATGATGCGACAGGTTTTCGGGACAGGGGATAATTTCTACCCGGTTTTCCGGAGGGACCAGGTCGTACAGGTCACTGTCCAGAAAAACGATAACTCGGGTGCGATGCTCACGGCTACAATCTACCGGGACGGGACCGCGATTAGCACCCGCTCTGTCACTTCCCCGATGGGCTCTGTTGACCTGCTTATCGATCCCCGGACCGCCAGTGCTCCCGGACTTACAACAATAAGCTGACAAAGTGGGTTAAGGACTTCCTGAAGTGCTGAAGACAACCCCGGCTGCCCGGACACGGTGCAAAACCGGCCAGGATCGCAGATTCCTGATCGGGATAGCCCGGTGAATAGGGGGGAAACCAGGTTTCCTTTCTTTAAGATTTTTTGTCCGCCCGGTATATTTTTTACCACAGGATTACTTCGACTTCGCTTCCTTTCTCAAGCCCTTCATACCCTGCCGGGATACAGACAAGCCCGTCGCTTGTTACCAGGGTATGCATGAGGCCGGACTTGCCAAAGATCGGAATTGCACTGCCATTATCCACCCGTACGCGGACATATTCCTCCCGTCCCCGCTGGGAGGGGATATTTTCTGCAAGAACCGCTTTTATCATACGGAGTGAAGGCTTATTCTGGCCGAGCATCTTATCGAGAAGCGGGCGGACAATCGTGATGAGGACAACAAATGCTGCAGCCGGGTGGCCGGGTAATCCGAAAACCGGTTTTGTCGCGATCCTGCCGATGATCGTCGGTTTGCCCGGTGCGATCGCGATCCCGTGGATGATGACCTCTCCCCTGCCTGCAATAACTCCCGCAGTCATATCCCGGTCATCCTTGGAACTGCCCCCCGAGAGGAGAACGACATCGCACTCGCGAAGTGCTTTTTCGATTATCGCCTCGAAAGCTTCGCGTTCGTCTTTTACAATCCCGTAGTGTCGTGGAAGGCACCCATATTCCATAAGCCACGCGGCGAGCATCGGTGCGTTGGCATCCCGTACCTGCCCCGGCGCGGGTATGACGTTCACCGGCACCAGCTCGTTACCGGTCGAGATGATCCCCACAACGGGTTTTTTCGCAACGGTAACCATTGCACAGCCGCATGCCGCGAGCACCCCGGCATCCTGCGGGGTAAGCCGCCGGCCCGGCTGAAATACAATCTCACCTTTCTTAAAATCCTCGTCCCGCAGGAGGACGTTCTCTCCATGGGAAGCGGGTTTCCTGATTAATACGGTATCTCCGGTCTCATCAGTATATTCCACCATTACGGCTGCATCTGCACCTTCCGGGAGGATGCCCCCGGTCGGGATATACGCACACTCGCCAGCCCTGACAACAAGAGAGGTATTGTTCTTCCCCATCGCCACCCGCCCGATGCACCGCAGCAGGGCGGGGGCTGCATTGCCTGCCCCGGTTGTATCCGATGAGCGGACCGCATACCCGTCAACCACCGAGCGGTCGAACCCCGGGATATCCGTATCGGCGGCAACAGGAGCGGCCAATACCCGGCCCACGGACTGTGCGGCCGGAACGGATTCCGGCACGGTTGCCGGCGCTATCTTTTCTGCAGCCCTCACCGCATCTGCCTTAGGAACAACGTTAAAGAACCGGCTCATGGGAAACCGCCCATACGACACCCGCTGGTCGTGATCGCGTGCGAAGAGTAATCCCCACCGGGCTCCGCTGCGCAGACCTGTGCGGTTCCAGCCATCGTGAGTGCCGGCGGGCACGTGATTGCGGAGAAAATCCCGGGGTCCAAAAATACCTGTGCTGTCATCACTTCACCTAGGGTAATTCGTATTCTGTGTACTTTCTTATCGGGTATACCTCTTATGGATCGTTCACCGCAGATGGTGGCTGAATGTAGCTTTCCGGAACCCGCGGACGATTCAGTAAAGGCTATCATCCCGTCCGGAGAAATTATCACTACCGTAGAAATCCCTGCACCGGACATCCCGTTTTGCAGGAAATAATTCCCTGTTCCGGCCGTTCGCATGGAACACCGGCCAGGGACGGACACGATCCACCACCACGGATACCGGGCTGCCATGACTGCAAATATCTTCCTTCTCTCAACACCCGTTACCATGGAACGGCTCTCGTGGATCGAGGAGTGCCTCAAGTTCTTCTTCATCCAGCTCTACCCCGAGACCCTGATGCACCAGTCAAAAGGGGAGACCCCGGTCTTTTCGTTCCTCCTGACCGGCGACGCTCTCTACAGTCTTGATGATCCCGAGACACAGCAGGCATGGAATGTCATCCTCTCGCTCTCAACGGTCAGGCTCATCTGCGACCGGCAGGAACTGGACCTCCGCGGTGTCTCGGCTGGCCACCTGAAGATGAAATTCCCGGACCAGGTGATCACGACCAACAGCCTCGGTGCCGATGGCCGGCCTTCGTTCTGGAACGACGTGGTTTCGCTCGCCCGCCAGACAAAACCGCCCCTGCCGGGAACGGTCGGCTGGCTCCAGTGCGAGTCCCCCTACATGCACCGTTCGGCATGGTATGGCATCCAGTTCCTTTCGGCAGCCCTCGCGGACCGGCTGGCAACCGACCTGTATGCCTATCTTGACGGGGTCCACATCGGCCACACAGGGCAGGCTCCTGCGGAAGCGGAGAATATCGGGGCGGGGATCGACAAACTGTGCGAACGGGCTGCACGGCACAACCTCCCGTGCCAGGTCATTGCCTGCAACCGGAATGCCACAGCCCGGGGTTACAGCACGTGGGACGACGGCCAGGGTGTCGTGATCTCGACCTGCGCGATAAAACACGTGAAGATCCGGGACCTGAACGTCATGATCGACCGCTTCCGTCAGAACCACGTCATCCTCTCGGCAGCCTCCGGTTCCCTCAGGTTCAGGAAGGGCGGCACTCTCTCTTTTGACCGGGCAGAGAAAAGCAGTACTGCCCCGCCCGTGACGATCCTGGTTACAAAGACCCCGTACAGCACCGAGACTGTTTTTGGTGCCATCTCGTTTGCAGTTGCCTGCGCCCACGCGGGTATCCTGACCCGGGTGATATTCATGGAAGAGGGGATCTACGCACTCACGGGCACGCACCGGGCTCCGGCAGACTTCTCACCTTACAACCTGCAGGACGTGATCAATGCGGTTGCCGGCAGTGAGAACCTTCATTTCTTTGCTTTTACACCTTCATTCCAGAAACGGGGGATCTCCAAAGACAAGTCGCTCAACGCGGTGCTTGAGCTCGGGTACCCGGGCCTCGGCAAGATCCTCTTCTACCCGCCGGGCAACGTGCAGGCGGATCACCAGCGGGTGCTGGTGTTCTAGACCATCTTTTCCCAGGTCAGACGCGGCCACCCGGTCCCGGAACCAGACTTGGTGACCGCATCCAGTGCCGCCACTTCGCGGACACAGCGCGCCAGTTCTTCAAATGGCGGAGATGAGCACCGTTCCTCCCATGCAAGATACTGGACACGGCCGTACTTGCGGGCTTCCTGGGTGATCCTGACATCAGGTTCCTGGATAAAATAGATGATCGGGACCTCCTTCCCCTGTTTGCGCAATTCTTTCAAAAAGCCGTTCTGCTCACCGAGCCAGGAGGTGCAGTCCGTTACAATCGCATCAAAAAAAATGTAGTCTATCAGGTGGAGAGCATCTTCGACCGAGACACTGATCTCGACAAGGATATCGCGGCTTTGTTCAAGGTTCCGGCGGATCCGGTCAAGAAAGAGCGGGTCTTCAGACACGCACAACACTGAGAGGAGGGTGGACATTGTGTTCCCCGATTCCTGACCCGGGGTAAAAAGGGGGAGGATATTATTATCGGGTACTGGTTGTGTCAATGATCTCATCTCCAGAAATCCCTCGCAGGGGCTTACCGGTTTCTCCCGGCAGGAACTGTTCCCTGCACCGGACGGTTTTCCCGACCCGGCCTAAGTCGCGACCATGAGCCCGCCAATCACGGGCACATCCTCGAGCGGCGGCGGGGGCGAGGTTTTCCAGGCTGCATTATGTATCGGGTGCCGTGTACGGACTGCCTCGATCTTCAGCCCCAGGTACTGGAGCCATAGCGCCTGGACTGCAATAGTGATATCTTCCTGGTATGTCATGTTCTCCATTACGGACTCCCAGTCAGTCAACCTTGAATTTCCGGTTTGCTTCCATTGCCGCGAGAGCAGTGGTATCCACAAACGCAACCATCCGTGAAATTTCATCAAGTGCAGCTGAAGATTCTTCAGTAGCGGCGGCAGCATCACCCGCCTCTTTTGCGGTGTGATCCACAAGATCTGCCACTTCATGAATACTTGCGGTAATCTCTTCGGTTGTAGCAGCCTGTTCTTCTGTTGCAGCGGCAACTTCTGTTGCGGCACTGGTCACTTTATCGACGGATATAACGATTGTTTCGAATACCTTGAGTGTCTCGGTAACCATCTTTGCACCGGTTTCCACGGTACCCTTTGAGACCTTCATCACCGTCGCAGCTTTATCGGTGCTCGTCTTTAACGTCTCTATCATGTCCTCTATCCGTTCCGCGGATTTCCGTGATTCCTGTGCCAGGGATTTCACTTCAGACGCAACAACGGCAAACCCGCGCCCGGCATCCCCTGCACGAGCCGCTTCAATTGCAGCATTCAGGGCAAGCAGGTTCGTCTGGTTTGCTATCTCGCGGATAAGGAGGACGATCTTTGCGATCTCCCCCATCTGGCTGTCGACATCCATGATAATCTCATAGGCTGATCCGGAGGATTTCGAGATCTCAACCATACTTTTTTCCGCATTTCCTGCAAGCACGGCACCTTTTTTTGAGATCTCATTCGTTTCCCGGGATAGTGTGGATACCTGCTCCATACTGGACGTGATCTCCTCGACAGCGGCACTCATGTCCTGCATTGCCTTGGCAATCTGTTCCACACCTTCAGCAGCTTTCTCTGCATTTTCAGAGACCCTGCCGGCATTTTTTGCGATCTGGGCAATACCGCCTGAGGCATCTTTCGTGCTGCTTGCTGCAGTATTTGCAGTCGTGGTGAGGTCCAGCATCTGTTTATTGACAGCCCGGATATTCGTCTGGAGGCTGGTGATAATGCCGCGGACTGCAACCTGTAACTGGGAGATCTGATCGAAGGTCTCTTTGGTATCAGCATCCGGACTTGTCAGCGTGTAACGGGGGGTCAGGTCACCCTGTGCCATCACCCCATAGATTTTGCTGAGTTCATCAATCTCATGGACCATGTATTCCTGGTTCTTCGATATCTTCGTGATATCATTGTACGATATGTATACGTACTGCAGTTCACCCTTCTCATCCAGAAGGGGATCGATAGTCCGTAATACCTCAATTCTTCCGGCCAATGTTTCAAGCGTGGATCGGCCATGCACAATCCGTTTTTGTGCCATGGCGTCGGCAAATGTTTCTCCCGAATCCCGGAGGTATTTGATTACTCCCCGGTCCTTGAAATCGGTGATTTTCATGGAGAGGATCTTTTCCCGTGAAATCCCCGTCATCCGGCAGAACTCCGCATTTGTCTCGATATTATTGAGCTGCTTGTCAACGAGTAACAGCGCCAGGGGTGTCTGCTCGAAGATTTTTTTATAATATGCAATGTCAACCATCCTGATACCACATCCTGATGCCTGTGAGCGATAATGTCCTCAACCGTTCTTATGAACGGAGAGTTCACTCAAGCGTGTCCGTTTCCTCCTGTTGGTGAATGCACCCTGCCGCACTCGGGGCAGTGACATGGAGATACCGGGGCCCCTAAAACGAACCGCCGACACTCGCAGTGGTATAAGATTTCTTTTACATCAGCTGCTGACATACTCCTCTTCTCCTTATCCGCTTCATTGTCTGTCTTCTCTTGTCCTGTCTTCTCTTGTCAATCGGGGAACCAGGGGAATAGTTATCCTTCCCCGATATCGGAAAGCAGGTGCCGGATATCGATCCAGATGATCAGTTCGTGCCGTTCCTGTTCCTTTTCCTTGATCTTCTTCTTGATGATCCCAAGGATGGCTGCATCCTCGCGCCCTCCCGATGCCGATGTCGAGTCGATATCAGTGCGCTCGACCGTTGAGACCGCGAGCACATCGTCCACGAGAATGCCGGTCTTGGCCTTGGTTATCTTCTCGTCAAGGACGATGATCCGGCTGTTCTCGATCGGCTGATCGGATTTCTCCATGATGTTGAGGCGTTCCTTTAAGTCGATGATGGTCGTGATCTCGCCCCGGAGATCGATGATCCCTTTCATGTACGAGGGTGTGTTCGGGAGCTGGGTGATGGAAGTATACTCCACCACTTCCCGCACATCGAACAGGTCCACCGCGTAATGCTCCTTTCCCAGCAGGAACTCCACGACCTGGAGCTTGCCTGCCTGGTGCTGATCCTTCCGCTTTGAGATTGCGTCAGGCACTCCTGCTGCTGATGCCTGGCCATCATTTTCCGTTGCTGCTTTTGTCATGGCAACAACCTCCTCATACCCGGAACCGGGAGACTTCCTTTGTCACCTTGTCAACGATAGTGTTGACATTTGCCACTACTTTGGAGATCTGGTCGATGGCCGCGCTGGACTCTTCGCTTGCAGCGGCTGCGTCGGTAGATTCCCTTGTCGTGGCCTGCATGAGGCCACCGACTTCATTGACGCTGGCAGTAACTTCTTCGACAGATGCTGCCTGCTCCTCTGCAGCGGCTGCTACGTCGCTTACGTTCTGGCTGATCTTGTCGATTGCTGATACGATCTTGTTGAAACTCGAGAGAGTTTCCTGCAGCGCTGCACTGCCATCCTTGACGCCGGCATTTGATGCTGAAACTGCATCCACTGCATTCAGGGTCTGTTTCTGGAGGTTGGCAATCATCTCCGAGATCCGTTCTGCAGATGTCCGGGACTCGACTGCGAGCGACTTGACTTCAGTTGCGACAACGGCAAACCCGCGGCCTGCGTCCCCAGCCCGTGCTGCTTCGATCGCTGCGTTGAGCGCCAGGAGGTTTGTCTGGTTTGCAAGGTCGGTGATCAGGTTGACAATCTCGGAAATCTTATCCATCTGGTCCTTGATCTCCCCGATAATCTGGTTCACGTCATTGGAGGATTTGGTGATACCCTGCATACCCTGCTCGGTCTTCTGGGCAAGTTCCATGCCTTCCTTACTGAAGGTGGTCGTGTCCTGCACGATCTTTGCTACGGCTTCAGACTTGGTTGCAACATCCTGGATGGTACGCGAGAGGTCTTCCATGGCCTTCTGGACCTGATCGATGCCCTGCGTTGCCTTCTCGGCATTCACGGAAACGCCGCTTGCGTTCTTCGCAACCTGCGCTGAACCGGCAGAGACTTCCTCAACACTTGCATTCGCCTCTTCGGCACTTGCCGCGAGGTCGCCGACCTGCTGGCTGATGACACCGACTACTTTCGAGACCTGGATACCGATGTTGTTGAGCGCTTCCTTGAATTTTATAAAGTCTCCCTGCACATTCAGCTTCTCGTCAACCCGTGCGGTAAAGTTGCCCTGTGCATATTCATTGGAGACTTTCATGGCCTCGTTGACCGGTCCGACAACGGAATCCAGGGTCTGGTTGACACCGGCCACGATGTCGCGATACCCACCCTTGAACTTGTCCGCATTGCCGCGGGTGGCAAGCTGCCCGGCAACAGCTGCTTTCGAGAGCATGTTGGCTTCACTGACAAGGGCGCGGAGTGAAGTGATTGTGGTCATGAGTGCGGGGGTAATCTCATCCTGGGCATCTTTGGCTTTCATTTCCGTGGTGAGGTCCCCATCTGCGATCTTCTTCATGGCCCCGATCACACCGATCTGGAGGTCATCCGAGAACTGGTCCATGACCCCTGCCATATCACCGATCTCGTCTTTCCGGTTCATCTTCATACGGTTGCCAAGGTGTCCCAGGCTCAGCTCCTTTAAGTTGGTTGCAACCTGGTCGATCGGTGCGGTGATGCTCTTTGACATGTAGAGCGCGACACCAATGCCGATGAGGATACCGGCAATTGACAGGATCGCCATGTACAGTCCTGCTGCCGCTGCGGCTGCGTTGGAATCGGCATTCAGTTTGGCTGCGCCATCCTGATTGAGCTTGATAATTTCCTTGTAAGCTGCAACAGCATTTGTACGGGAAGTAATCAACGGAGATCCCGCGGTGAGTGCTGCATCAACTGATTTCATGTCATCGACATCTGCAGCTTTTATTGTTTTATCATATTCCGCAATGAACGTGGCATAATTGGTATCAAACGTCTGAAGAGATGTCTTTTCATTCGCATTCAAATCGAGTTGGCGGTAATCATCAACATTGGCCTTGATATTGGATTTTAGATCCGCAATCGTGGTAGTTGCCGCAGTGCGCCCTGAAGGGACATAGATGTACCGGTAAATTTCTGCACGCATCTGCTGGAAATCTGCACTGACCAGACCCATCTGATTTACAGCGGCCAGTTTGTTCTCATACATGTCCTTGGATCGTGCAGCCGCATCCTGTGCGCTTGTATATCCATACACTGCAATGATTCCCATAATGATCAGGACGATCATAAAACCGCCGATCAGTTTTTTGCCAATTTTCATGTCATCAATGAAACTCATTTTACTACACCCCGTTTTTTCTTACATTTCCTCATGCACTTTTTCAATAAGGTGAACTTGCGACCATGAAACCGGGTTGGGCGGTTTTGGTTGCAACGATCTCTCTTTTCTTTCAAAGTATTTAAACATTTAGTGTTCTGATGATTGCCACTAATTATTATATGTGATGATTACCGTTGATTTATATAGTTAATAATCAGAAAGGTACTCAGGAGGTGAGGTTTTTGGCACGGGAACAGGAAGAAGATATTATCAGGGAACTGCTGAGGAAATTCCCCAAAGGGCTTACAATTGAAGAAGTTTCAAAAAAGCTCTCCCTCAACCGGACAACCGCTGCCAAGTATCTCAACGCTTTTGTCCTGACCGGCCAGGCAGATATGCGGACACTCGGGTCGGCAAAACTGTTTTATCTCACCCAGCGGGTTCCGCTTACCAATGTGCTCAGCTTATCATCTGACCTTATCCTTCTCCTCGATAAGGACCTGTTCATCCAGGAGATCAATGCTGCATTCCTTGCCTATTTCAAAATGGACAAGGAGGATCTGAAGGAAAAACAGATCGCCCAGTCCCCCCTTGCACCATATTTTTCCGGCCGCGAATTATCATCCATTGAACGGGCGCTTGAAGGGGATGGCGGGTCTGTCGAGGTACAGTTTGACCTTCTTTGCGATGGCCGGTTTTTCAAGATGAAATGCATCCCGCTGACCTTTGACAGCGGAGCACGGGCGGTAGGGATCATCCTTGAGGATATCACGGAGATGAAAACATACCAGCACGAGCTGGAGCACCGGGTGCAGGAAAGGACCGCCGAGTTAAGGGAGAGCCAGCGGGCACTTACCACCCTCATGGGGAACCTTCCCGGCATGGCCTACCGGTGCAGGAATGATTCCCGGTGGACCATGGAGTTTGTCAGTGAAGGATGTGCCGACCTGACTGGCTACCAGCCCACCGATCTGACCGGTGATGGTACGGTTACCTATACCAGCCTCATTCATCCGCAGGACCGGAAGGTTGTCTGGGATCAGATCCTGAAGGCCATGGATGAGCACGAGAAATTCCAGGTAATATACCGGATCCATACAATAACCGGCGCGGAGAGATGGGTCTCTGAGCAGGGCCTTGGCGTCTTCTCGCCAAAAGGGAACCTGCTGGCTATCGAGGGATTCATCACCGATATCACGGACCGGAAAAATGCAGAGGAGATCATCAAGAAAGCAAACAAGCAGGTTGCACTCTTAACCAGCATTACCCGGCACGATATTATCAACCAGATCAATTCACTCCAGGGATACATCAGCATCTTAAAGAAGCGGAATACGGATCCGAAGAATGCCGATGTGCTGACAAAGGTAAAAGAGATTGCCGACATGATCCTCCGGCAGATTGTTTTCACCCGCGATTACCAGAACGTTGGTGCCGAGCCCCCGCGATGGATCCCGGTCAGGGAAAAACTCAATTCACTCCTCCGTACCATCGACATGGAAGCGGTTGAGATAACCATCGATACCGGGGACCTTGAAATCTATGCCGACCCACTCATCGAGAAGGTCTTTTTTAACCTGATCGACAATTCCCTGCGTCATGGCGACCATGTTACCCGAATAAAATTATCCTATGAGGAGATGGATAATCACCTGATCCTTGTGTATGGAGATGATGGTGCAGGAATTCCGGAGGAGGACAAAGAAAACATATTCACCCGGGGATTCGGGAAAAATACCGGCTACGGCCTCTTCCTCATTCGGGAGATCCTTGCAATTACCGGGTTCACCATTTTAGAGAACGGGATACCCGGCCGCGGCGCCCGCTTTGTTATCCAGATCCCAAAGACATTGTATCGTGTGCCGGAGCGGGCAGATCTCGCCAACCCATAACGGGATCGGGTTCAAAGAATTCCCGGTTTTTAAAAAGGAAGATTCCTGGTTGATCATTTACCAGATGTCTGGAGAATCAGGACGGCGTGCTGACAATGCTGGATTTTCCTGGGATAATGAACCCCCAGGCAAACCGGAAACCAGTTAAATAGTTTGGCGAGCAACCGGGTTCTTATGACGATAACCGGCGGGAGAAACAAAGTGCTGGCAGGCACATTGTTTGGGGCCGTTGCAGGAATTATTGATGTAATCCCCATGGTTATCCAGAGTCTTTCCTGGGATGCCAATATCTCCGCGTTCGCGTTATGGGTTGTATCCGGGTTCCTGATTTCGACATCGGATTTGCAGATTACAGGATGGCTGAAGGGACTGCTGATATCTGCCCTGGTACTTACTCCCTCCGCAATACTCATCATGGCAAAAGAACCCGCGAGTATTGTGCCGATAGGGATAATGACCCTGCTGCTTGGGGGCTGCTTAGGGCATTGTATTGAGAGATTCACATGGTGAGGGTTTATTGAGCGGCCCCCCCTGCTCATTTCTGCAAAAAACTGCCATCAGCAGAAATATCAGGGCCTCCTGCCGGATATCAACCAGGTCAGCCGGCCTTACTGGTGTTATGGAAACCGGGTAGTTCTCACCCGACATTACATAAACCACTTACCCGAAAAATCCGGATGCCGTACCTTCCCGGACGATCCGCCCACGTTCAATATGACAGATTCGGTCCCCGGTCACCTTTGCATCCTCCTTCCGGTGCGTCACAAAGATGCACGGGATTTTAAGATCGGCAACACACTGCCGCACCACGTCTTTCACCGACCGGCGGCTCTCGGTATCCAGCCCGGAGAACGGCTCGTCAAGCATGAGAAGGGACGGTTCCGTTGCGAATGCCCGGGCCAGGGCGACCCGCTGCTTCTGCCCTCCAGAGAGCCGGGCTGCCCCGACACCGGCAAGGTCCTGTATATCCATCCGGTCGAGCCAGCGTGAAACCTGCCTAGTGATGAATACAGGATCGCGGTGCCGGGCACGAAGACCGAACGCGATGTTCTCCGCAACCGTCATATGGGGAAAAACAGCCGAGCGCTGGAAGACATACCCGATCTGCCGGTGCTCCACCGGAACATCGGCTCCCGTTTCAGCATCAAAGACAAACGACCCGTTGATCCGGATATTCCCGGTATCCGGTGCAACAAGCCCGGCAATGATATTGAGGGTTGTTGATTTTCCCGCGCCATTATCCCCCATCAGGACAAGGATGTTGCCGTCATCCACGCTGATAGAGAGGTCTAGCGAAAAGTCGCGGAGCTGTTTTTTGATGGTTGCCTCAAGCATGCGGCACCTCCGGATGGGCAAGGAGCCGGACCGCGATCATGATCGCAAACGAGATCAGGACGAGGAGGATGGAGATGGTGAGCCCGACATTAAAGTCTCCGGCCATGCTGACATACACGGCAAGCGGCATGGTCTGGGTGACCCCGGGGAGATTGCCGGCAAACATGATCGTTGCCCCGAACTCGCCGAGCGCCCGGCCAAAGGTCATCACAGCCCCGGATATGAGACCGCCCGCAGTCAGGGGAACAACGACCCTCGCAAAGACCCGGCCCGGTGACGCTCCCAGGGTCCGGGCGGTCAGCTCATAGGCCGGGTCTAACTGGTCGAAGAGGGACTTGGCCTGCCTGAGGTAGAACGGGGAGGCAACAAAGATCTGGGCCATGATGACGGCGAGTGTTGTGAACGCGATAGATACGCCAAACAGGGTTGCATACTTCCCGATCAACCCGACCCTGCCGTATAACACCAGGAGGGCAAGACCTGCGACAGCCGGCGGCAGGACAAGCGGGAGGTCGATGATCGTATCGACAAGGACTTTTCCCGGGTACTGGTGCCGGCAATGGATATACGCAAACGGGGTGCCGACAAGGATGATAATGATGAGGGAGATGACCGAAGTTGTCAGGCTGAGTGTCAGGGCACTGATCACTTCCGGGTCCGCAAGCGATGCGATGAAAAGTTCCGGCGTTATCCGCAGGAAGAGAGCAACGATGGGCAGGACAAGGTAGAGCGTGACAACTGCGACAACTATCGCTGCGCCGGCCAGCGTGAGTGTCCTTTTTGTAGTTCGTGATAGGGAAGAATAGGTCATGGCCTGCCCTGATTGTCCGGTTCAACTGTAAAAAAAGAATGGGACTGGTGATGAGATAAACACCCGTGGATCAGGCTGACCGGAACCCATACTCCGTAAGGATCTGCTGGCCCGCATCGGACATCATGAAGTTCTCGAAGTCCCCTGCCGCACCCTTGCTGGTCGAGCCCTTCAGGACAGCGATCGAATAGACCTGAAGGTAGTTGTCACTCTTCGGTATGGTAACTGACTGGTAGGTTCCGGACTTTGCTGCAGTTGCAGTCGATTCGTACACGAACCCTGCGTCAACCTCACCTAGTGCTACCTTCGTTGCAACCGCTGGCTCAGAGGTCTCAAACGTGACGGTATTAGTGTATACGGAATTGTTCCAGTCTGTACCATACGTGGATTTGGCAAGGTTTGCCAGTGCGGCATCCGTTGCAATACCGACCGGGACGGTCTTTGCAGCGCGTGCAATCTTCAGGCCCGGTTTGGCCAGATCCGCAAGCGACTGGATATTTGCCGGATTGTCTTTTGGCAGGATGACAATTACATAGTTGGTCGTGAGGGTTTTTACCGACCCGTCACTGAAAAAACCGCCTTTGGTGAGTTGCGTGGTGTACTTGGGGCTTGCAGAGATGAAAACATCCGCATATGCGCCGTTCTCGATCTGGGTTGTCAGCGCCTGCGTGCCGTCAAGGTTGAAGACGACCGTATGACCGGGGTACATCCTGACAAAACCTTCGGCCAGTTTCGGGGACACGCCCTTGAGGGATGCTGCGGTATAAGCAACGACATTGCCTTCTGAGTATGTGTAGACTGGCGCGGGTGTGCTGGTGGTTGCTACTATGGCCGGTGTTGAAACCGGAGCAGCTGTTGTTACAACCGGCTGGGCTGCGGGTGTTGTCGGGGCAGCAGTTGCTGCCGATGTTGCCTGTTGCGGGGAACTTCCCGTGCACCCGGCAAAGAATGCCGTGAGCAGCAACAGTCCGCATACGATACCAATAAGGATAATCTGGCGGGTTTTGATAGATGTTTTCATGGTAACTCGTTCCATTGCATAATCATTTTCGGGAGATGTGTAAAATATCTTCCGTTATTTTTCCATAAAATTAAGTATTTTTTGTTTACTATAATGAGATTATTTCTGTTTGGAGGTTCTCTGTATCGATCCGGTTCTATCGCAATCACATTTACCGAACTGCAAGTCCAGACCCGCTACTTTTTCGGCTATTTTATTAACTATTTTTTGTTAACAAACTAAGTAAGTTAAATGCAAACCATTATAATTAACCAGGCCCAACATATGCACTGTCCACGTTCACACCCTGGACACATGCACACACACAAACGCTAAGGATACAAGGGATTCTTTCTGGAATCCCCGGAAAATTTTCTGGAGGACAACGCCATGATCACACGGCACCATATTGCACTCACCATTCTCTGTGCGCTCATACTCTGCAGTGCACTGGTGCCATCTGATCTGGTTCTCATGACTGTGATCTGTGCGGGTGCCTGTATTGGTACCCTCCTGCCAGACATCCAGATGAAAAAACCGAAAGGCACTCAGATCAGGACAGTTGCATGGCTGGTCAGCCGGCTCACCCGTATCGTCTTCACACCTCTTATCTGCCGGCTCTATCATGCCCTGGGGGAGCGCACCTGTGATCCGGAAGAGAAGCGATTGACCCACTCGGTCCCCGGTATCCTGTTCCTGTGGGCGGTCATGGCAACCCTCCTGGTTGTTCCCGCATTCCTCATAACCAGCGCTGCCTTGGGCCTTTCCGCGGCATTCCTCTGCGGAGTGATGCTCGGCCTTGTCCTGCACTTAATTGAGGATATGTGCACACGGAAGGGGATCACACCCCTCTTCCCGTTCAGCACTACGAGGGTATCCGGTTCGATCCGGCCCTGCAATACAACAGATCGGCGGATTGCACAGTTCCATTTCTATCATTGTTCAGTTACAGGCATCATCCTCGGCTTCCAGTACCTCGGGAGCTGGCAGGGTATCGCATCAGTGCCACTCTGCCTGTTCGGACTGGGCTCGTGCCTGGGAATGATGATCTGGTCGTCGGATGTAAGCATCTCTTATGATGCTATCGGGAATCTGGTAAATGAACAACGTACCCCGGTCCTGTCGGATCCTTTCATCGCCCAATGGAAAGCCGGTCATCTGTCCCAAGGACTCATGATGGGCGTCTACTATTTTAATAAAAACGAGCAATGAGAGTTAAAGATGAATAGAAATCCGGTTTTGAACTCATCCGGATATCAGATTAATGGAGACCTGCGATGACTCAATCTGCCGGACCTGTTTTCTCTTATACTCCCATCGGAACGATACACTCACCGTTTACCGAACCTGCCGGAATGCCGATCCAGCCCGCGGGTGCTGCAGGAGTCCGGGGAACGATCGTCATTGATGAGAAATTCCGTGCGGGGCTGCGCGACCTTGACGGATTCTCCCGGATCATCCTGATCTATGCCTTCCACCGTTCGCAGGGCTACGAGCTTGAAGTGATCCCGTTCCTTGACACGGTTCCGCATGGCATCTTTGCAACACGGGCCCCCCGCCGCCCGAATGCTATCGGTATCTCGATCGTCCAGCTCATCTCAGTAAATGACAGCGAACTGGTCATCGAAGGTGTCGATGTCGTGGACGGGACGCCTCTCCTCGACATCAAGCCGTATGTGCCGGAGTTCGACTGTCACCCGGGTGAGAAACCCGGGTGGTTTGCAGGCTGCGGGGAGAGAGTCCGCAGCGAAAGAGCGGACGAGCGGTTCTGCAAATAACGGGGGGAAGCCCCAGCTTACCAGATCAGATACTATTATCGGATCCTCCTGCACATATGGTCAATCAGGTGAAAACCATGAAAATCAGTGCACGAAACCAGATCCCGGGAACCGTGAAAATGATCAAGAAGGGCCCGGTCAGTACCGAAGTCACTATTTCCATTACCGGGGGCAATGAGATTGTCTCATCCATCACGACAACATCTGCAGAACACCTGAAACTGAAAGAAGGATCGAAGGTCTACGCGGTTGTCAAGGCCTCTGAAGTGATGGTAGCGATCGATTAACCCTTTTTATTTCCGAAGGAATAACCTGATCAAAACCGGGTAGCGAGAAGAGCATCCAGATATTCTGCCGGGTATGCCCCGCTCTCCGGGTTGAACCAGATCTCCATCACCGGTTCTCCGATGAGACAATGGAGTTCTACAAGCCCGTATTTATGAATGATTTTTACCGGGCCTGCCGCCGTGTCCCGCACATAGAGTTCCTCATTCCCCAGGAACGCCGCAACGTCCTCATCCATAACCGGGCGGGAGAGCCGGTACATGCGACGCTCCCAGCCGGGGAAGGGGGGGACCGGGTTCTCGAACGGGGATGTCATAGATGGATAATATTGGAGAGCACCATACGATAATACAATCCATAGCCACAGGGGCAGAACACCTCCTGATTGTCAATCATTCTGTTCGTGAGATCGATTACTGGTTCCGTGGAGACATTTCATTCCGGATTGAGAATCCGGAACGTATCCTTTTTGATGGCGTTAATTTAACAGTTTATGTTAACAAAATTTAAAAGTTAAATACAAAACATTATAATCGGAAACGATCAACGTACTCTTTACCCACGTGAAAATGCTTGTGCTGGCAAAACCTGCGTAAAAAAAACAATACCTGCCACACCATGCAAAAGAGGGATCATACCAGGGTCACCAATTAAAAATATTCAGAAATTATGTGTAAAAATCCGGCTTGGGATTATATCCGGTAATGCAAAAATGAGAAAATACATGAATACAGCTCCGGTGAGTATCGGAATTATCCTTTTACTTCTGGTACTCGTCTGCTCAGCGGGTTGCATCAAACAAATCCAGAACTATACTGGCGGGATTAACGGGACACAATCCGAATCTTCAGAATTCACGGTAATCGATCCCGTTTCATCCCAGGCGGGGGATCCACCCGGCAATTCAATGGGGGGTTCATCATCGGTTGCAGTAACAACACCTCCCGGATATATCGAAGTGAATGAGATCAACCCGGAGCCCTATGTTACTTCCGATCCTTACAAGCTTCCCTATCGCGATCTCAGGAACCTGTCGTCTGGCGAACCACAACGAGTTGTCAGAATTCCCCAGTTCATGAAAAAAATTGTTCTGAGATCGAACTCCACTGCATTCTCGGTCACTGTGCCACAGGCGCCTCTTATCATCGATCTTACATTCAGTCCCTTATTTGAAAGTCCTGACCTGACAGGACCTGACCTGACAGTGGATACCAGCAGAAAATACCCCCCTCATAAGGGGGAGGGTGGATCTGAGGACGAGGATGAGGACGAGGAGCACCGGGAGTTATCCGGCGCTTATGCCTTTGTATACCCGCAGGCAGAAATTTCCATAATTGATGCTACTACAAACGAGACCGTGGCAAGAGAGGGATATGGGGGGATCTACAGTTCGGATAAAAAGAAGAAGATCATGCTCTATCACGCTGGTTCCTATATCGTGACACTCAAAGGTGACTTTATCGATTCAGATCTGAAAATTACCACCGGTTCCGCAGTGGTACGGACAACCATCGTCACACCCTCAAATACAATATCCGAAGATGAATGGGAAGAAGACTGGTAACTGGAAGGTATTATGATTCCACATTTTTTTATAATCCTGTCATGCACGTTCACTCTCATCGGACTGAACGGTATATTCACAACAATAAAAAATTATATCCGCGTCCCTGAAGATCCGCTCCCACCCGTAACAGATCCACTTTCCTGTCCTGTCCCATCTCATAAAGAATTACCGGCAATCGACATGATAACAGCCCGTGCAGCATATGAGCGTTTTCTTACGATTCTTGCCGAACCCTCGTGGGAAGGAGTTCTATCCCTTGCAGCGGTTATTGCAGCGACGCTGATATCCGCGTTCATCGTGTTGTTCATCGATCTCCCCCTTCCGGCAATGTTTGGTCTCAGTTTTGTTGCCCTTGCAGCAGCCGGTCTCTCGGTAAAAATCATCAGCAGGAGGTATGCCACCGGATCCTGGCTCCCCACCGGGATAGCCGGGAAAATGGATAGTGTAGTTCCCGTTCCTGACCAGAAACCGGATTGCCCTGCCGTTGAAAATCCCGCTGAATCCCTGCACGCAGCCGAAATTCCGGGCGAAATTTCCCTTGCAGCACTGGAGCAGTACTGGGTTGTCGAACCCTATTCATACGTCAAGATCGAGCGGGTCGGAAACGTGGGATTCACCTACGTTGTCACTGAACCTGCAATCTCCCAGAAAGAGAAAACGATTCTGATGGAGACCTACGCGCACCTCCGGGATATCATCATCTATGACAACACGGAGAAAGGCCGGGACGATCGTATCAACCTGACTGAAGTGGCAAAGATTATCCGGCAGTTCGATCCGGACATTACCGAGGACCGGGTCGCGATCCTGAATTATTATATCAAACGGGACCTCTCCGGCTACGGTCCGCTCGAAGTTCTCATGAAGGACCCGGCCCTTGAGGATCTCAGCTGCAATGGCCACGATCTCCCGGTCTTCATCTTCCACCGGACCTATGGCAGCCTGCCAACCAGCATCACGTTTACCGAAAGCGAACTGAACCAGTTCGTTTTAAAACTCGCCCAGAAAGCCAACAAACAGATGTCGTTATCAAATCCCATGGTCGATGCCACCCTGCCGGACGGTGCACGTATCCAGATCACCTACAGCGAGGTTGTCTCAACAAAGGGCAGCTCATTTACCATCAGAAAATTCCGGGCCGAACCCATGACTCCGCTCGACCTGATCCGGTTCGGTACATACGATGCCCGTACCCTCGCCTTCCTCTGGCTCGCTATCGAACACAGGAAAAGCCTTCTTGTTGTCGGGGGCACGGCAAGTGGCAAGACATCAATGATGAACGCGGTCTCGCTCTTCATCCCGCAGAACGCGAAGGTAGTGTCGCTCGAGGATACCCGTGAGATCCAGCTGCCGCACAAGAACTGGCTTCCTACCCAGACCCGGGAACTCAATGCGGAAGGGATCAAAGGCGACATCGATCTCTTCTCTCTCTTAAAAGCCTGCATGCGCCAGCGCCCGGAATACATCATCGTTGGCGAGGTCCGTGGCGTAGAGGCCCAGACCCTCTTCCAGGCCATGAACTCGGGCCATGCCACCCTCTCGACTATCCACGCGGGCAGTGTGCACGAAGCCATCAACCGCCTGACCCACGATCCGATCAATGTTCCGCCCGTGATGTTCCAGGCACTCGACCTTGTGGTTGTCCAGTCAATCTATACGCTCGGGAAAACGAGGATCCGCCGCTGTCTCTCCATTCACGAAATTGTGGTCGAGAAAACCGGGGAGATCAACCCCATTCCCTTGTTCGAATGGGATATCCAGCATGATACGTTCCGGCGGCTTTTCCAGAAATCCAAGGTCCTGGATGAGATCGCATTCCACTGCGGCTGGGATGAATCAGAACTGGAACACCAGTTAAAAAAACGCGAGGAATTTTTCTCCTGGGCCCTTGAGGTGGAACCGCCAACCCTCAGGGACCTTGCAAATGCCATTCAGGATCTGGGTGACTGACACGTGTTCCTGCCGCCAGTGCTGATACGGGCCGAGAAGAAACTGACCGATTTTGAGATGATGCTCCACGGCAGCAACCTGCGCAAGGTGCTCCGGTCGGCTCACCTCCCGATGACCGCAGAGGATTACCTGAGGACGGTCCGGGTCAATCTCGCCGGCACGCTCGTGATGTTCTTTACCCTCTGGTTTTTCTTCCTGATCAGCGGGTTCGAACTGGAGATCTTCGGCCTGAAGACATCCGGGACGCTGCTCTGGATCCTGCTTTTCGTCCTGGTCGTGCCCGGGCAGTACGCGATGCAGATGTACTACCCGGAAATCATCGCCCATGGCCGGAAAAGCCGGATTGACCTCGACATGCCCTATGCCATCTCCTATATGCAGGCGCTGTCCACCACTATGCCCCCATACGAGATCATCCGCAGGGTATACGAAGAGCATGACATGTTCGGGGAGATCTCAAAGGAGTTCGGCATGATCGTCCGGGATGTCGAGCTCTTCGGCGATGACCTTGATACGGCCATGAAAAACCTGCAGCGCACCACTCCTTCCACAAATCTCCGTGATTTCCTCAACGATCTCGCTATTGTCTTCGACAGTGGGGGGAATGTTGCCACGTATCTCGGTGCAAAGACCGAATACTACCGGGACCAGGCTAAGCAGGAACTCGAACTGGTCTTAAAGACCATCGAGATCATGGCCGAGGTCTATGTAACGGCATTTGTTGCAGGGCCGATTGCGCTGATCATCATGGTCGTGGCGCAGGGTATGACCAACTCCACTGAGATGGCATGGATCCTTCCGGTGATGTACATCTGTATCCCGGCCGGTGCAATTGTCCTCATCTGGATCCTCTCCATGATGATGGCCCCGGAGAACCTGGAGATCTCGCGTAAGGAGACCATAGAACATGATTTTGGATCGGATGTTCCGGGATCTGACGAGAAGGCCCTCTCAGAAAAGGATCCGAAAAACAAGGAGTTCTACCAGCGGATTGAAGCGAACAAGCGGCGGAATTACTATCTTGGCCTGCTGCGTCACCCGTTCAGGACCTACATCCGGAGTTATTATTACGGCATTGGTTTCGGGATCTTTTTTGCCGGAATTGTTGCCGTAGTCTGGCTTTCCGGAGGTTTTGATACGGTTATCCCGCACGACATACCGGAGACCGTCCTCTGCCTGATGATCATTGCCTTCATGGCACCGATCGCCCTTTCCTATGAAGGGAGGCGATGGTACGTGCAGAATATTGAAGCCCACCTGCCGGATTTCCTCAGGGAACTCTCGGATATGAAAGACATCGGGATTACCCTGCACGAGGCAATCCAGCGGATCTCCGGTGCGAAACTTGGCGTCCTCAGTTCCGAGCTCTCGGTTGCCTCCCGGGATATCGAGTCCGGCGCCTACGTCAATTCCGCACTGGTGAAGATGGAGGAACGGATCGGTCTTGTGTCCGTGAAACGCGCAATCTCGCTGCTCGTACGGGCCAGCGAGATCACAACAAACCTCCGCCAGATCTTTATCATCGCCATCACGGATTTTGAATATTACCTGAGACTGAAGCGCGAGCGGTCGAATACGACAATCATCTACGTGATGATCATCTACCTCTCGTTCGGTATCTACCTGTATACGGCGTACCAGCTGAATGTGCCGTTCCTTTCCGCATTTAAAGGAATGAGCGTAAATGTCGACACTGCCGGCAACCTTACCGAGATGTTCCGCATCGGGATCATCCTCGCAACATTCTCGGGGATTATGGCCGGGCAGTTCAGCTCGAACAGTATCCTCGCCGGGTTTAAGCACAGCATCGCGCTCCTCGCAGCTACCATCGCCCTGTTCGTGGTTGTGATGTGAATGGGGTATAATTGTATGCAGTTCAGCCGGAAAAAAAGATTGGATTTTTTTATCAGCCTGGTTGCCCTTTTTTTTGTATTTGTTCCCGCCTCCGCCGATCTAATGATCCCGACAATCTCTCATGTGTATTTTGAGAAAGATGGCGGGCCTTACCTTGAAAAAGTGGATTATACCGTGACGTGCTAGGGATACAGTAATCCTGGCTGGCCTTATGGGTATACAACGTTGGCCCCCGGTTCATACGAACCCTCCGAAGTTTACCGGTACTCCGCATCATGCCCGGATTATGGCTGTACGGTTTTCGAACCGTACTACTACGAGCCCAATATTATCGACCGGTGCGACCTGAATGTCACCACGGGGTCGTCGGTCCATACGATTCTTAATTTCTCAACACTACCTTACACGCATTGTACACATCTGCCCACTCCGGAAGTCCTTTTCCCCAACCGTACCGGGGGCGTATTCTATCTCACACCGGAATACATGAACTGCCATGCATTCCATTATTATTCTGATCACACCAGCCGCAACTGGACGATCGAACGCCGGGTTTTTGTGACCTGCGATCCAGATTCGGAACCCGGGTGCGCTTCGCTCTTCCCCCATAGCCAGCCGGTGAGGGAGATCTTTTTCTACCGCTCACAAGTTGCCGATCCGTCCTGGGCCCGGATGAACGATCGTGATCTGCTGAAGTACCTTGATTCCTGCAATCCTGTATCGGACTCATCGTGCGGGGGTTGGACCATTGATGGGACACCGGCGAAAAAAATACCGGGTCTCCGCCCGTTCTCCGAAACACCTTCCCCGCGAAAAGATCCCTGCGACACGTTCCTGATCCAGCCACATCCGGATCTCATGGTTCCAGAGGAGCGCGTCACATCCGGATACTGGGACAACGAATATCTTGCAGCCGATGTGTGTGAGCTGCGGGTGACAATCCCTGCCGGGAGCGGTGAACCGGTGCAAACCACGGTCTTCCCTGCGCCTGGTACAACTGCGACACCCTTAACGGAATTATCTCCGGCAACGACAATATCAATAAAAGAGAACATTTCTTCGCCAATCCACCGCAGCCTTGTCGAATCGTTACACTGTAGCATACTGCAGTTTTTCGGAACTACCTGTTAGCAGGCTCTATAAAACGAAATTCCCTCTGGTGCTTGTTATAACATGGCTGATAGCGAATCCCCCTGCTTATTGCGCCTGGCCGTCCCGGATTGATGCTCCTCTGAATATACCTGACAGTCTGGAATAAAACCGCTCCAGAAGCAGACTTGAGAAGTAACCCGGGATGATGAGAAAGACCTTGAACAGGACGATCAGATCTCGATCCACCCGGCGCGCACTTCTTTTCAAAGGTAGAACGAACCCATAGAGATGGTTTTACTTGTCTCCTTGTCCACAACAAACCAGGTGATCTGAGTATTATTCGTCAGGATCAGGCTCCCGAATTTTATCCCGGTATCACTGCCAATCCCATCGCCTTCGATATAGAAGGTATCCCCGGCTTTGACTGCTGTATCGGAACTGCCCCCGCTGCTCCCCACTTCTTCAAAGGCACTGAGTTTGCTGCTTCCGATATCGTTTACAGACAGGGAGGTCTTGTTATCACCGGATCGGAAAACCACATTAACGGAACTGAGCAGGAATGTATCTCCTCCATTATGTTCAAAATAGATCCGGTGCAGGTCGATGTTCGGGGTTACCCGTATCGTACTCTGCGGGGTCTTCTCGGCACCATCGGAATATCCCCCGGCATACGTACTGACAACCGCCGCGATCATGACCGTCACTGCAAGCATCAGCATAACACCGACAACCGGTGAAACCGCATCAGCGTTTTTCCTTCCCTGATTCATACAACCACCACATCTTTGTCAAAGATGACCTGCCCGCTGGGGAGGTGGACAATCTTCGTGGTAATGACGGCGCCGGCCCGGTATCCATTGTCAGGATCCGTTGTATCAAGATTAAGGATATAATTCAGGCCAGGATTCGTATGGGGCTCTGAGGGCCCGCAGAACTGGGCAGGAGTCACAAGGAGATCTCCAGCCATCAGGACCGCTGATGCATTGCCAAACCAGCTTTTATGCCCGGTATCCGAACTCCGGAGCGGTGAACCGAAACGGTCAATGTCATTGATGAACAGGACTCCGCAGTACGTACCGGAATGAAAATTCCCCCACACATCATTTCCCGTTACTGCTTCCTCACCGAGCAGATAGCCCTTGATCAGCTGTCCCGACTCGTTCCGGAAATAGGTGGTAATGCTCAGGTCCTTTGTCTGGAGGGGTTTCCCGCTGAGGTGCTCGATCGTCATTGCGGGGGCAGAAAAACTACCATAAGACCGGTTATCGTAGAAATGAACTTCAAGGATCGCAGACGGGGCTTTTTTCTCGGTGCCGGAAAGTCCGCCGGCTGCTGCACTGACGATAGCAGCGATGATAACCGTCACCGAGAGCATAAGCATAACACCAACTACCGGGGAAACCCCCTCTTCTGTTTTTCTCATCCGGACACATCCTTCTTGTTCGAGTTGCTCTCCTGTATATCGCATTCAGTATTTGAGGGGGACAGGATATTCCCTCGCGATCTCCTGAAAGAAAATTTATTTAACAAGTATGATTAACATTACATATAAATTTAACATTTTGGTTTAACAAACACCCAACAAAATTGTCAATTATTTGAGACAAAATTCACAAAAAAATACATGAGTGTGCTGGATGAGTTGCCGAAAAGATACTAATTCCGGGGTATCGGAAGTGGTCGGGGAGATGCTCATGATCGCCCTTGTTATCGTACTCCTCTCGGTTTTTTCTGCGGCCCTCTCTAATTTCCTTCCAACCGATCGTGATCCGAGCATTACCATCATGATGAGCAACGACCACCAGAATATCACCCTCTGGCACAAAGGGGGGGACTGGGTGAAGTTCGAAGACCTGACGATTATTGTCGGGGATGAAACAACCCGCACATCATTTTCCCCGGGCAAAGGGAGTATCATCCTTGTTCCGGATAAAACCGTATTCGATCTCGGCAGCAATATCACGGTACGGATGCCGGCAGATCTCAAAGGAAACGAGACCGTCAAACTGGTTACATCCCGCACAGTGATTTTTACCGGGAGGGTAAGCCTGTGAGCGAGGATGCTGTGTCCCCGGTCGTTGCCGCGATGCTCCTTCTTGCAATAATGGTGACGTTTTTTACCGCATGGAATGCCTTTTATGTTCCCTCCATGAA
>JBAZHD010000015.1:0-45254 GCA_041652515.1 Methanoregula sp. | reverse complement strand
TTTTTGAAACGGGTCAGGGCTTCGGGCAGTACCCTGCCGTTCATCATCTTCACCGGCCGCGGCCGCGAAGAGATCGTGATCCAGGCCTTTAACGAAGGGGCCGATTTCTATCTCCAGAAAGGCGGGGAACCGCTCTCGCAGTTTGCCGAGCTCGGGCATAAAGTCCAGAAGGCAATCCTGCAGAGAAAGGCGGAGGCGAGCATCCGGGACCACGAGCGCCGGGAAGCGGATATCATCAACTTCCTGCCCGATGCCACGTTTGCCATCGATACGCGGGGCGTGGTGATCGCGTGGAACCGGGCAATGGAGAAGATGACCGGGGTACCTGCAGAACAGGTTCTCGGGAAGGGTAATTACGAATACGCGATCCCGTTTTATCACGAACGCCGCCCGATCCTCATCGACCTTGTCCTCTCTGATGACCCTGCCATCGATGCCCGGTACCCGTACGTGAAACGCGACGGGAAGATCCTCGTCTCAGAGATCACGATCCCGCACTTTAACGAGGGCCGGGGTGCAGCGCTCTGGTTCACCTCTTCTCTGCTGTACGATACCGGGGGCAAAATCGTCGGCGCCATCGAGTCGATCCGCGAGATCACGGAATGGAAACGGACCGAGGAGGCGCTGAACGAGAGCGAGCAGAAGTACCGCACCGTCTTTGAGACCACGGGGACCGCAACTATTCTCATTGAAAACGACGCGACGATAAGCCTGGTGAATTCAGAATTCGCACGGCTGAGCGGATACCGGAAGGACGAGATCGAGAACAGGAAGAAGTGGACGGAGTTTGTCGTAAAGGAAGACCTTGACCGGATGCTTTCCCAGCATAACCTGCGACGGCAGAACCAGCAGGATGCTCTCACCCATTACGAGTTCCGTTTCCTGACACGTTCCGGGGAAATCCGGGACATCTTCCTGACAATCGACGTTATCCCGGGTACGGTAAAGAGTGTTGCATCCCTGCTGGATATTACGGAGCGGAAGAAGGTCGAATCCAGCCTTGTTGCCGCGGGCAGGGAATACGCAAACCTGCTCGACCAGATCCAGGATACCTACTACCGGAGCGATTCGGAGGGCAGGCTCATCAGGGCCAGCCGGTCACTGGCAACGCTGCTCGGGTATGATGATCTCTCCGAATGCATCGGACGGAGCATTGCAGACAATTTCTACATGAATCCCACTGACCGGAAACGGTTCCTTGAGGCAATCACCCGTGACGGGAGCGTAACGGACTTTGAAGTGCTCTTAAAGAAGAAAGACGGGACGTCAGTGCTTGTCTCAACGAGCAGCCATGTGAACGTTGATGAAAAGGGCAGGATGCTCGGGGTTGAGGGCACGTTCCGGGATATCACCGAACGCAAACGGCAGGAAAGTATCATCCGGATCCAGCGCGATCTCGGTCTTGCATTGCAGACCACGCACGGTATGAGAGAGACGCTGGGTTTCTGCCTCGATGCGGCGATAGAGATATCGGAACTCGACTGTGGCGGCATTTACCTTGTTGACGAAGGATCCGGCGCTCTTGATCTCGCGGTTACAAAAAATCTGGGGACAGATTTTATCAGGGAGGTCTCCCACTATCCTGCCGGTTCGGCCAACGGGCAGATCGCCAGGGCAGGAAAACCTATCTATACCCGGTTCAGCATGACGGGACTTGCCCATAATGCCATCCAGGAACAGGAAGGGTTGCGGGCAAGTGCGATCATCCCCATCGCATTCAAGAACAGGATAACAGCCTGCCTGAATATCGCCTCACACACGCTTGACGAAATACCGGTAAACACCCGGATAGCGCTTGAAACGATTGCTACCCAGATCGGGACTGCTGTTGAACAGATCCGGGCAATTAAAGCGCTCGCAGAGAGCGAACAAAGGTACCGGAACATTGTTGAGGACCAGACAGAATTCATCTGCCGGTTCAGGCCGGACGGGACCCATGTCTTTGTCAATGACGCATACTGTCGGTACTTCAGTCTTAAGCGGGAGGAGATTGTCGGGCATCGTTTCCGGCCAAAGATCCCGCCCGGAGACCAGGAGACAATGAAACGGTTCTTTGCCTCACTGACTCCTGACCATCCGGTCGATACCATCGAACACGAGATTATTATGCCGGATGGCCGGATCTGCTGGCAGCGCTGGAGCGACCGGGCGATCTTCGACCCCGCAGGAACCATAACCGAATACCAGTCGGTAGGCCGGGACATCACGGACAGGAAGCAGGCGGAGTTAACGCTCCAGGCAGCTTATGAACAGCTCACAGCATCCGGGGAGGAACTGCAGGTGCAATACGAGGAGCTTGCACTGATTGAGCAGCGGATCCGGGACAGCGAGGCAAAATTCCGGGCTATCATCGACCAGTCATTCCAGTTCACCGGCCTGTTAACACCCGATGGCACAATAATCGAAGCCAACAAGACCGCACTGGAATTTGCCGGTATTTCTGAAGCTGCCATCATTAACCGGCCGTTCTGGGAGACCCCATGGTGGTCGCATTCCACGGAACTCCAGAAACAGCTGAAGGAGGCAATTCAGCGTGCTGCGTCCGGCGAGACGGTCAGGTTCGAAACAACCCACACGGGGAAGAACGGGGAACCTGCAATTATTGATTTCTCGATTAAGCCGGTGACAGATCCGACCGGAAGGATCCTGTACCTGATACCCGAAGGCCGGGATATCACGCACCAGAAAAGAACCGAGGATGCATTGCGCCAGAAAACCGAAGATCTCGATTCCCGGAACAGACTGATCAGCACGATACTCGACACGGTCCCGATCGCGATTTTCATGGTAGAAGCCCCGTCAGGAAAACCGATCATCGCGAACCGGGAAGCCACCCGGCTCCTTGGCCGGGGGATCCTGCCGGATGCAACGGAAGAGAACCTTTCCGAGGTTTATGAGGCATATAAAGCGAGCACATCCCAGCGATACCCGGCGGAGGAGATGCCGGTTATCCGTGGCATGTACGGGGAGAGCCGGCATATCGATGACATGGTTGTCGTCCGTCCTGATGGTACAATGGTCCAGCTCGAAATTTTCGGGACCCCGGTTGTTGACAGCCAGGGCCGTGTAACCGCAAGCCTCGTCAGTTTCCTGGATATTACCGAACGCAAGCGGGCAGAGCAGGTCATCAGGGAAGCAAACCGGAAGATCAACCTGCTGACCAGCATCACCCGCCACGACGTGGCTAACCAGGTCTCCATCATCCGCGGATTTGCCAATATTGCGCTGATGAAGAAACCCAATCCTGAAATAACCGGCCTTCTTGAAAAGATCGATGCAGCGGTCTTGGCAATCGCACGACAGATCGAGTTCACGCGGGCGTACCAGGAACTCGGGATGCATGCACCGGACTGGCAGAGGATCCGTGATATCGTTGCACAACAGAAAGAAGAGGGAATATCCCTGTCATGCACCTGCGATGCGGAAATCTATGCGGACCCGATGCTCGAGCGGGTCTTCTTCAACCTGATAGACAATGCAGCCCGGCACGGGGAGAAAGTAACGACGATCACGGTCAGCTGCCGGCCTGATCCGGACGGCCTCGTTATTGTTGTCAGGGACGATGGTCTCGGTGTGCCCAATACCCTCAAGGAGAAGATTTTCGAGAAAGGCTACGGGAAGCACACGGGTTTCGGGCTCTTCCTTGCCCGCGAGATCCTTGCGATCACCGGTATCATCATCCTCGAGACGGGGACACCGGGTAAAGGGGCGCAGTTCGAGATCATCGTGCCAAAAGGCATGTACCGTTTTATGCTGTGAAAATTCCGGAAGGGGACACATTTCCCGGGTTCCGGCACACTGGCTTTCCCCGGCCTGCGACCGGTCGCTGGTATCCTTCAAACTCGTTTCAGAAAAATTTGCTCTGGAGAAACATACATAAACCGATCAGGTTCGCACCCAAACCTAGAGAATCGGCAAATAATTATTTCAACCGCCTTGATCCGCCGCGGGGGCGCCCCGTAGGGGGCGGTGGCATATATCGTAATTGGGGGTATGGGGGTCTCAAATCCCATCAGTAATTCCTGAAGAGGCCCATTTTCATATTAAATCATGCAGAACAATCTGACGCTCCCGGGGGCTTCGCCCCCGCCGCCGGGGCAGCCCTCAGTTGCGATAACGACATAGTACCTGCAACCGAAAACGGACTATCGCAAGAGGGGGGGTATCATATCACGAGAGAATAGTTTTCCACAGAGCAGAAAATTTTTGAGAATGGTTTTTACTAATTCAGGGAAGAGGGCGATCCGGCGGATTTTCCAGGACCTCCCGGTAATCACGGCACCGCGTGAGGACTTCGATCACTTCGGGGAATGGTTCGGTAAAGATCCCCGGCAGATCCGCCTCGCCCGGTTCCCGGGGAACATACGCGAGGCGTTCAACGGGGGGTGTAAAGCGGGCATCGATACCGGGCTTGTTTCCTCTCGCATCGATGCGGTACCAGCCATGCTCCGGCAGGTAGACTGCATTGAGTCCATGGAGGGCAAACGGCCGGCCGATCGAGTCAAAGGTGAGACGCTGGTAACTGAGGCTGGCAGGGATCCCGTTGGCCCGGAGAAGTGCGGCAAGAAGGTGGCTTTTGGCATAGCAAAAACCGGTACGGTGCCCGAGTACCTCGGATGCTTTCAGGGTGACCGGGTTTTGCAAAAAATCCGCACTGTGCCGGATTTCATCCCGGACAAAAAGGAAACAGCGTTCGGCAACTTCCTCGTCATTCACGGCTCCGGCCGCGAGCTCCACCGCTTTCCGATACACAGCAGGATGGTCGTGATCGATGATCCGGCTGGCTGCAAGGAACGTGAGGGGATGGGGATCTGCCCCGTTCATGGGATCCAGCCCAGCTTCACCCACCGCTCGTACTCTTCGGTGCGGAGATCCCGGTTCTCGATCACGAGGTCTTGGAAAAATTCCCGGTTGCCCGTGATCTCTGCCTCCTGTTCCGGATCTGAAAATCCCTTCGTGATCGCATCAGTAAGGTTCCGGCCAAGTGCCCGGGCGTCTGCTTCGCGGGCATCCACCGCTTCCGCTTCCCCGCCCGTTGCAACACTGAGCCCTCCCACGGAAGTTACCGCGAGATAATTCAGGACATGGTTCTGGTACGCGACAGCCTCATCGCCGCCGGAGGTATGCGTGGTTGCAACCGCACAACCGTATTTCCCAAAAAGGACCTGGTAGTGGATTACATCAGCAAGCCGGTCGAAGAAGATCTTCATCTGGCCGGAGACATTGTCGATATAGACCGGCGATGCGAACACGATCCCGTCCGCGTCCTTCATCCGCTCAACAAGAACGGGAATATCATCATCAAACACGCAGATGCCGTTGAACGAGCAGCCCTCGCAGGCCGTGCAGGGCGTGACGCGGAGGTCGCAGAGGTCGATCATCTCGGTCTCTGCACCAGTTTCTGCGGCCCCGTCAAGTACGAACTGTGCGAGTCTTCGCGTGGTGCTCCGGATCGTCCGGGGGCTTCCGTTGATGGCGATAATTTTCATGGCTGCTTTTTCTCCTGCTCATGAGATAGGGTGGCGAAGGATATTATCATGAAGGCTGGCCCGGAAATTTCTGAAAAAACACAGGAAGAGAACTGAGTCGTACATGAAAAAAATTTGCTCTGGAGAAACGCACATGAACCGGTCCGGTTCACACCCCAACCATGAAGAGCGGCAAATAATTATTTCAACCGTCTTGATCCGCCGCGGGGGCTCCGCCCCTGCCCCCAATGGGGGCAGGGCTGGCGCAAGGGAGGTTATCATCATTGTGAAAAGAGGATTTTACCAAGCAAAAAGTATTATTTTCTGACGATTTGCTCGATCTTGTCACCAATAAAAGAACCCAGGATGAAGATGACAAGGAAGAGAAATATCTCGATGAAGAAGCCTGGCGTTCCCAGGGACCCGAAGTCGATGCTCGTACCCCCTGAGATAACGTACTTCGCAGCGAGCACGAAGATGATCCCCAGGACAAGGCCGACAATGACACCGTTTTTAAGGAGGGCATAATAGTCTTCCTTTCCCTTATGGAAAAATCCAAAGGCGATACCCAGGACCAGATTCAGTAGTTCAAACAACATGTCTATTCTCTCAGTTAAGGCAATATTGCCCCCCCTTCTGCAAAAAGGTTTCCGGAGAGATCCGGGAAAATGTTCCGGGATTTTTTTTAAATTTTGTCATGAAAATTTTGAAATATTCTGACGATCGCGCAGACAAAAGGAGATTGAGCCTGGAGAACAAAATTCTCAATGCTTTGGTGTGAAGTCTTTGACTTCATGCTTTTTTTTTTGGCCTCTTCGCGATTTCAAGTGGGTAAGATAAACGATGAATTCATCTGCCATTGCATTGCGTGAGCCGCCGCGGGGGCGTCCCTTCGGGGGCGGCGGGCCCATCGTAATGGGGGTTTTTAGGTCGTTAGCCCCCATCAACTTGTTTACCGGGATCCAAGATACCCTCACAGATCAGCGAAGAGCCTTTTTTTTAAAAAAGCGCACCGGGAATAAAGAGATAATTCCGGGGAACCCGGCTCCTTCATATCCCTGACGGCCCGCTCCTTTCCCGGATGGTTCCCGGTCGAAGAATCCTTCGGACACTCCCGCACAAGGTATTACAACCTGTCGGATATCGAAAATCTCCAAATGAACCTCCTTCCCTTCCAGGTCGGATAGCCGGTTTTCCGTCGGAGATCTGCGATTCCGGTCATAGCGGGCGCCGGCTGGCCGAAAATCCCTCAAACATGCTGCAGGTTGTGCCATTTTCCGCGACCAGCCGGCGGCCGCTATTTTAACAGGTTTTTTCCCGGTTAAAATGGATATTTCAAGGAAATACGAATTTTAAACGGGGATATTTCCATGCGTTGACACCAGGGCCCCTGAAATGTGCCCTGGACCGGGATGGTGCCGGGACTCTCCGTCGGATAAACGATCGAAGAAAGAGTATGTCCCAAAAGAGATCCTGCCCGGGATGTTCCTCCATCGGAGATCTGCGATTCCGGTCATAGCGGGCGCCGGCTGGCCGAAAATCCCTCAAACATGCTGCAGGTTGTGCCATTTTCCGCGACCGGCCGGCGGCCGCTATTTTAACAGGTTTTTTCCCGGTTAAAATGGATATTTCAAGGAAATACGAATTTTAAACGGGGATATTTCCATGCGTTGACACCAGGGCCCCCGGAATGTGCCCTGGACCGGGATGGTGCCGGGACTCTCCGTCGGAGAAACGATCGAAGAAAGAGTATGTCCCAAAAGAGATCCTGCCCGGGATGTTCCTCCGTCGGAGATCTGCGATTCCGGTCATAGCGGGCGCCGGCTGGCCGAAAATCCCTCAAACATGCTGCAGGTTGTGCCATTTTCCGCGACCAGCCGGCGGCCGCTATTTTAACAGGTTTTTTTCCGGTTAAAATGGATATTTCAAGGAAATACGAATTTTAAACGGGGATATTTCCATGCGTTGACACCAGGGCCCCTGAAATGTGCCCTGGACCGGGATGGTGCCGGGACTCTCCGTCGGATAAACGATCAAAGAAAGGGTATGTCCCAAAAGACATCCTGCCCGGGGAGTATCTCCGTCGGAGGGGGGTCTTTCACCGGGCATAGGGATTCTTGTAATCGTCCGGCTTCCACCATTCAATTTCGGTGACAGCAAAATCGTAGACAACCAGCCGGCGCCAGGCCCGCTCGTTGCGGGTGCGGAGCCAGAGCTCGCGGAGGATAAATGGCGGGAACGGCAGCCCGCGGAGATCGGAAATCTCGTCCGGAAAAAGATCTTCGTAAAACGATTCGGGATTGATCCGGTACCTGGTCTGCCGGACTCTTACGAGCCGGGCGGACTGCGGTTTGAAGATCTGGAAATCGAACGCGAGATCCGGGTGCGGATTATCGATCCACCGGTAGCCCATCCTCTCCGCAAAGGACCTGGCCTCATCGATCAGGGCCTCCGGTTTTTTCCCGCGGGTCAATCCAGGCCCGCCTCACACGGTTTTTTGTGAGCAGTCATGCAGTGTTCCGGATAACCCGGACACTGTTGAATGGTTTGTGGTCGGTTTTCCGGCGCTCCCTCCGGTACCATACGACAGGTATGATGATCAGAAGAGCAAAGAGCAGTGGCTGCTCTATTCCCTGCCGGTAATCCGGTATTTTATTGGATGGAATCTGATGGGATTCGCCGGTGGGGTTGGGGAATAAAAAAGGGCGGGCTGCCCTGCTCAGGTGACCGTGACAGACTTTGTGATCGAGCTCGTTGCCCCGCTCCGGGATATGATGAGGGTGACAGAATACGTTCCAGCTGTTGCATAATGGTTGTTTACCGTCTTGCCTGAACCGGTAGCACCATCGCCAAAATTCCAGGACCATGAGGTGGGGCTGCCCGTTGATGTATCGGTAAACTTCATCGTGCGGCTCTCCCCGGCCGGGGCCGCGTTGAAGTTGGCAGCAAGGGTCGGAAGCGGGGTTGTGGTCGTTAATGTTGGCGTTGTGGTTGATGTTGCGGTTGCGGTGGATGTTGTGGTTGTTGTTGTGGTCGTTGATGTTGTCGTTGCCGTTGTCGTGGTCCCGGTGGTGGCTGTCCCTGTTGGTGTTGCCGTTACCGTCAACGTTGATGTCCCTTTCACCAGATCCTCCCCCTTTATCAGCACTCCCGAGGTCACGTCAATGAACCGGACGGATATTTTTCCGGCAGGCAGCGGGAGGAAGGTGACACCGGACAGCGTATTGGTCAGGACAAAACCCGAGCCGGTATAGTACGCAAAGATCGTATCACCGGGTTTCAACACCGTGAGCGTGGACACCGGGACCGCTTTGAACGACCCGGCCTGCGTGTCCACGTACAACTCGGCCTTGTACTTTGCCAGCGGCGAACCATTGAAATAGACCGGGTCTCCGCCGCGATCGAAGAGTGTGATGACCGATTTATCCGATACATTGGTGATACTGAACTGGGGGACCAGGTAGGCAGTTTTTTCCGGGAACGGGATGATCCCAAATACCAGCATCACGATAACAACGGTAAGCACCACAATCATCGCAATGATCAGGATCTCGCTCACAACTTCACTGATCCCGGTATCTGTCCGACTCATAGAATCTCCTTACTGATGCTTCAGCACAGGTTCTTTAAAATCCTTGGTATCGTGCAGATACGCCAGTCCATAAGACTGCCTGAAGAGTTACCGGCCTGCATGGTCACGGCAGTGTCACAAACATCTGCCGCCAGGTCTTCTTCCCGAGCACCCGGGTCCGGTGTCCCTGCCCGGTACTGTCCTCGGCAAGCAGGACATCCCCCCTGCAAAACACCCGCTTCTCGCCGCTCCCGACTTCGATCTCGGCTTTCCCGTCGATCATGATAACGTATTCCCGGCATACGACATTATGCCACGAATAGACCCAGCCCGGCGGGATCTCCCGGAAGAAGAACGCCTTGGCCGGCTCGGGCAGCGTAAACTGGCCGAAGTCCTCCCGGGGCTCGAACGGCACTTCGATCTCTTCAAAATGCGACCGGTCATCCATCCCGGTATAGAGGCGCGTGATCTTCACAGGCACTTCTCCTGATGCGATTGTGTACCGCAAACAGAGAAAAACTCATCCTTTTTACCTCAGGCCGGGTGCGGAGCTGTTCCTGGTACCGCCACCACCCATACCCGGTCCTTCATATTCTCCGGGAAATAATGGGCATCGAACCACATTGCATCGAATTCCCCGTAGTTGAAGTACGTGACGCCGTCTGCCCGGTCATCGTGGCAGTCCACAGAATCCGCAAAGATGATCACATCGTCCCAGACCGTTTCCGTTCCCCGCGTATCGTACCCGGTCACCACCACCCAGTGGCCGCCCCAGTCCATCCATTCCACCATCGTGGGGACACCGTTTTTTACGTTCTCCCGCAGCATGTCCCGGTTTCCGCCCGTTCCCCACGTGGCATTCCAGCCATTGCGCCGGAACCACTGCGTGATCTGCTCCGGGTTCAGGCCGGTCTTTTCTGAGACGTCACCATATATTTCGTGCGCAACCCGGTCCTCATCAGTATCGGAGTTATTGACAGGCTTGCCATAGTACGACATCACGGTCATTGCCGCAACGGCACCGCAGGAGTAGTTCGTGACCTGCTGGCGGTAACTTTTCAGGGGGATTACCGTCAGGTTGCTGTCGGATTTCAGGCTGTCGAAATCGATGCCGGTATAGTACTGCGGCGGCGGCAGGAGCGGGTCACCGGGCGCGTACTTCACGGTACCGGCCGGTGTACCTTTGCCGGCATCCGGTATCAGTACCGGGCTGGTAAAGACGATGGCCGCTGCGAGGACAACGATTGCACCGAAGATTGCGACAATAATGAAAAGCCAGAACGAACGCATGGTCAGGTTCCTTACCTGACGGTTGGCTGCTGCAGGTATTCAAGGGTTGCGAAAAAGTATGAGAGAAGTCCCCTTCAGGATACCGGCATATCCGGAGAACTCCGGCAAAAAATATTTCCCGGTTTTTATAGGAATGGTTACTTCATGTCAAACAGCTTATAGGTATATGGTAACCCGTTCCGGCATACCCTCTCAGGTAACCGGGACAGGGTATTCCCGATACGAGGTAAAACTGTGGAAGCTATATCCTTTGAAGTCCCGCAGGTCTTTGTACCTGATCCCATCCATCTCCATATTCTCGAGGCAGTCTCCGAAAAGCAGGGCTGTCACATCGGCCACGTAGTCCAGCAGCTTCTCCCCGCTCACGGGGAGAGCGGGGTCAGGTCCGCCATCCGTGTCCTCCTTTCCAAGCGGTGTCTCGACGGGGGAAAATCCTCAAGCGAGATTATACTCAGGCTGACATCGAAAGGCCGGGTCCTGCTCCAGAAAGCAGACGCCAGTTAACCTGCGGAAAACCGGATCATCCATCCTTTTTAGTGCCCGTTCAGCATTAGCCACGCGTGGGTAAGAGGGAAGATCAGCCGTCGCGTTTTTTGCGACCGGTGATATCACGTTCTGTTACAATAACCCGTGCATCGGTTCCGATCCGGGCGTACCGCATATTTACTTCGGTTATGAAAAGGGTCCCGTCTTTACGGCGCGACTGCCAGCGGAATAACTGGGGGCCTTCTGCTTTGCATTTGCGGATCCAGGTAACAGCATCCTCCTGAGTGTAGGGGGGTGTTCCGGCACTGAAATCCCCGACATCCATGGACAGGAACTCATCCCGGGAATACCCGTACATGCGGGAACAGGTCTCGTTGACATCAATGATCCTGCTGGTTTCTGCATCATGGACAAAAATCGCATCGTTGACCAGATTGAAGATGGTGTACAGGTACTCCCGGGACTCCCTGAGTTCTTCTTCGGCCTCCCTGATCCTGCTGATATCGACAACCGAGCCCCTGTACCCCAGGAATCTGCCGTTATGAGTGATAGCGGTTATATAAAACAGTCCGGGAAAGGTTGTCCCGTCTTTACGGAGGATATGGTATTCATTCTCTGCGATTTCTTCACCGCGGGCAATCCGTAAGAGACTCTCCTGCATCGTATCCAGTTCCTGCGCCGGGATAACAGCATGGGCAGATACCCCGCTCCTGACATCCTCCCGGGTATACCCGGTATGCTCAAGAGCGTACCTGTTGACATACGTGAACCGGAAATCCTGATCCATCTCAAAAATGATCTGCGGAAGGAGTTCAGCAAGATCCCGGAACCGTTCCTCGCTCTCGCGGAGGGCATCCTCAGCCTCCTTCCTCCGGATTGCCTGCCTGATCTTGTGGGATAGTTCCGAGAACTGCGGCCGGGTATCGTGGCCTTTCTGAAGATAAAAATCGGCACGGTTGTTTATTGCCTCGATAACAACTTCCTCGCGACCCCGCCCGGTGAACAGGATAAAGGGTAAGTCCCCGAACTGTTCCCTGACGTTCTTTAAGAAAACCAGCCCGTTCTTTACCGGCATATCGTAATCGGATACAACTGCATCAAAGTGCCGGGTGACAAGGAGGGCGAGCGCTTCATCCGTGGACCCTGCCGTTATGACGGCGAAATCGCCGGTCCGTTCAAGGAAAATTTTCCCCAGGTCCAGCATCTCCGGCTCATCGTCAACATACAGGAGGGTATGCATTATGGTTTTGTCTCCTCTGATGACCAATATAGTTTTTTACAACGGAGAAACGGGTTCACTTTTCACCACTGCCGGAAGAATTGTTCTGGCACTATCCCCGGTACCCGCTCAGCACGAGCCATGCAAGCCCGAGCAGGACCAGCACGATAATCGCGATCATGATCTTCAGGTACGGGAGGCCGTCTCCCGTTTTCTTTTCCGGCCTGCGCCGGGTCTCCGGCGCAATCCCGCCGGTTGCCGTCACCCCGCCGCCCCGGCTGTAGTTCATACCGATTGCCGGCCGGGGTTTTGCATTCCAGCTGCCGATACCGGTACAGTCATGATTGGGCGGCAGCCGGCAACCGGCACAGAATTTTCTCCCGCAGTGCTGGCAGGTGAACGGGAGTAAAACCTCACAGCCGCACTTGTCACAACGTGTCATTACAGAGATGATTGATGCCTATGCAATAAGGATTCTGCTACGGGCAGACCGGGGCGCAGGGAAAAAGGACAAATCCTGGATCAAAAAGTGGGGGCAATCCCGTCACAACTGCATAAACGGCAGCACGCCCGCCCGTGCAAAGGCTACGGCGCCAAACGCAAACAGGGCCAGCACGAAAAACCCGGTCGAGATCGTGCTCCGGATCGCACGCTTGCGGAGTGCCGGGTCGGGCAGGCCGTCCGGTGCCCGGGCCTGCGAGAGGTGGAGCAAGAGGGCGCAGAGGAGATACGTCCCATAGGCGGCAAGCATAACGCCGCAGACAAGTACCCAGCCAAAAGCTGCCGCCACCAGTGCCCAGATGCCGAGGGTCAGGTTCGCATACCCCACTTCGAGCTGGAACTCGGGATGGTCCTGCCGCCATCCCATCCGGATCTGGTCGGACTCGTAGTACACAGAATGGCGCAGGCAACTGAGGACCCCCACAACACCGACGAGGATTGCTGCCGTTACCCGTACCGTGAGATCCGTGTTAACAAAAAGGAAGAAAATACCCAGAAAGATCCCGATCATCGATGCGGCCATGGTCGCTCCCATCAGGAGCGAGGCCTCGCGTGCTGTCGGTTGTGCTGCTTCCATTCCCGTACCTCGTTTTTTGTTCCTGCATGTGAATAAACGCAGGGAGGCAATAATCCTGTGCATGCCATCAAACCCATTATGCCATACCCCGCCGATAATTAACGCATGGGGCAGTACGTAAAAGGCGATGTTCTCCTCGCTTCGGTTGCGCTGGATGAGCGGACCCCGCAAAAGACCCGACCGGTCGTGGTAATTCGTATAAAAGAGCCAGACGGGCTTCACATCTGCCCGGTCACAAGCAGGCCGCCGACCGATGCGTTCAGCCTGCCACTCTCGATTGACGATTTTGCGAACGGCGGGCTCGATCTTTTCGGGGAGAGCTACGTCATGACATCACGGGTTCTCATCATACGGAGCAGTGACGTGATCGGGAAGAAAGGCCGGCTTACCCCGGAATCGCTCGCGGACATTGCCGGGCTGGTGCCTGCCGCGTTATCGACCGGTTCACCATCAAAACTGAAGAAATCCGGTCGGCCGCACCGCTGATTCCAGGTGGCGGGTTTCCCGCGGTTTTCTCTTGCACCATCCGTGGTGCATCAGTATGCTTATCTTCCGGTGCGATAACGATGGTTGGATGGATATTGCACGGGCAATTGCCGATATGGAGACGCAGGTAGGCCGGATCTCCCCGGTCCAGAAATTCCTGCTCGGCACCGACGGATCAGTCACCCAGATCCTTGAATCGATCACCGGGAAAAAAGTGGTTATCAGGACCCTTGTCCAGGAGGTCGTTCCCGCTGACCGGACTGCTGCCGACAACCTGAGTATCGCCGAAGGAGACCCGGTCAACCACCGGATCGTGGAGATAAAAACCGAGGAGAACGGCGAAGTCCTCATCTACGCGATATCGGACACGCCCCTTGCCCGGCTCTCACCGGAGTTCAGGGACGATCTCATGAAGGCCGACATCCCCATCGGGAGGATCATCAGGCAGCACCATATCGAGGCCCGACGGGAGATCCTGAATGCCCGGGTCCTCCCGGCAACGGAAGAGGCCGGCAATATATTTTCTATCTGTAAAAACGAGCCGCTCCTTTCCCGGCAGTACCAGATCATCCATGCGGAGAAGCCGCTTATATTCATCGAGGAGCAGTTCCCGTACAACCGTTTCCTCGATACCCGGCGCGTGATCGTGGACACCCCATCGCGGGTTCATATCTCGCTCATCGACATGCACGGCGGATCAGGCCGGGTCGACGGCGGCATCGGGATCGCCCTTGATGAGCCCGGCATCCTGCTGGAAGCAGAGCTCTCCCCCGTTCTTTCCGTAAGCGGGTGCGACCCTGCCGTACAGGAACGGGTCCGCGGTATCGCAACCGATGTGCTGCAGAAACTCAGCGCACACGGCAGCGTCGCGATCACGGTTCGCAGGTACTTCCCGTCCCATATTGGACTCGGGAGCGGCTCGCAGCTCGCCCTTGCCGTTGCCCGGGCAATCGCGGAACTCCACGGCCGCCACCTGCCGGTCAGGGAACTCGCACAGCTCGTGGGCCGGGGCGGAACCTCCGGCATCGGTACCGCAGCGTTCGAGTACGGCGGGTTCATCGTTGACGGCGGCCACCGGTTTGGTGCTGAAGGGGAGAAGACGGATTTCCGCCCGTCCGCCGCATCGCGGGGTGTCTGCCCGCCGCCCGTGATCGCCCGTCACGATTTCCCGCAAGACTGGCGTATCCTGCTTGCTGTCCCGGATGTTCCTGCCGGCGCGAGCGGAAAGACGGAGATCGATATTTTCCGGAACAACTGCCCGGTCCCGCTTTCGGATGTGCGGGAGCTCTCCCACGAGGTGCTGATGCGGATGCTGCCGGGGATTGCAGGAAGGGACCTCGACCTGTTCGGTTCATCCGTTAACGCGGTCCAGAAGATCGGGTTCAAGAGAGTCGAGATCTCCCACCAGCCCCCGCTGGTGACCGGCCTGCTGGATGTGCTGCGTGAGGCCGGTGCTGCCGGGGCGGGACTCTCCTCGTTCGGTCCGACGATCTATGCTGTTGGCGACACCGGAATGACGGGGATTGAACAGGCTGCCCGGAAGTTCATGCAGGAGTCTGGCGGCGGGACGACACGCATCACGTCTGCCCGGAACAGCGGGGCGGTTGTGAGGATGGCGTGATAAAAAAGTGCCCGGGAGAAATCACGCTCGAAGATATATGATGGGGGCTGATGCCCCCGAGGGGGCTTTCGCGACGGCTTCAACTCCCAGGTTTCCCGGAAACCGAACTTGCCCCGCCGTGCCCCGTGAGGGGCCCTGGGGCGGGGAGCCCTCCCAATATCCAGTATTTATAAAATTTTCATGTTTGAATGTGAACCCTATCGGTTCATGCTTTGTTTCTCCAGAGCACGAGAAAGTGAGATAATTACACCGGGGACCGGTTCACTCCACCACTCTCTGCATCCAGAGCACCCCGAACCCTTCCCCGAACTTCTCCCCCACACCGGCAAGGTTCCCGGCCTCTGAAAAACCGTGGCGCTTGTGGAAGCGGATGCTCGCCTCGTTCTTCGATGACATGTTGGCAACCAGCATGGTCATCCCCTTCTTCTTCGCATCCTCAGAAAGCCGCTCCAGCAGCCGGCTGCCAAGCCCTTTTCCTGCCACTTCCGGTGCAAGGAAATACGTGAGCATGCCGGTCTTCCGGAACGCAGGGAACGGGAGGAATGGCTTGAGGAGCCCGAACCCGGCAATGCCACCATCGTCTTCCAGCACAATGGCAGAGAGGGCGCCTTCCCGCAGGGGCATAAAGAACTGCGGCGGTAGCGGGCCGTCGGGGTATGCTGCAAATGAGGTCGCCGCATAGTGATTGAATATCCGCATGACCGCATCGCGGTCGCTCTCCTGCATCTCCCTGATTTTCATCTCCCCTGTCATGATCATTTCTCCAGATTATTCCGGGACCGTTCATGAAACAGAACGCCCATAAGTATCAGATTTGATTTTGATGCAGGAGGAAAAAAGGGGCGCGGAGATTATCTTCCAAACCGCTTATACCGCTTGTGTGCTTCCTCGATTGTCATCACCTCAAGAATATTGACAATTCCCCCGGGCAGCACATCAAAGAAAGCCGTATACGAATGCGCGATATGCATCCGGCAGTGGCCGTTCTGCAACAGCTCAACATCCGGGGCGGTATACGGATCTTCGAGTGCCAGCAGGTGCCGCTTGATGATCCTGCGGTCCTTTTCCTGCAGGCGGTTAATGTATTGCAGCGCCCGCTTTTCGATGTTTACTCTCACGGCGCATCTCTTTTTTCAGCGCTGAATATTCCGGATCATTTTCAATCGGTACGAATTCCCCTTCCGCTGCAATCATATCCAGATGAGCAATGAAATCCTGGCGCTTCCGGTCCTGCAGCACCCGTTCGATCACGTCCCCGTACCGTTCCCCGGGTTCCCTGATGGACATCAAGACATGCTTTGTGTCTGTTGAAACAAGGACTTTCTCCGTAAGAGGCGTGCTGTTCTTTGCCATTGTCATAATCTCCTTTTGGGCTAAATGTACCTTTTGTCCTTTTTCACAATAAATCTCTGCATCCTGCCACGATTCCCCTGTCTGAAATCCCCATGATTCTTCTGGTGAGAACAAAAGTTAAAATAAGTGAGAGCGGGAGCAGGCTGGTTACTTCCCGATCTTGACCAGCATCTCTTCCAGCGATGGGTAGCGTGACTCGATCTTCTCCACGTTCCCGCCGGATTCCTTGATACTTGCTGAGATCTCGTTGAGCTCCTTCATGTCCTCCGCCTCGCAGATGAAGAAGCCCTCTTCCTGCCGGTAAGTCCTGCACGGCCCGAGCAGTTTTTCCGGGTCGGGAATGGAGAAGAAGATGGTGTATGTGAGCGAACCGAACTCGTCGCGGAGCTCCTTCATCGTACCAAACGCCACCATTTTCCCCCGTTTCAGGATCATCACCTTGTCGCAGATCGCCTCGACCTGGTAGAGGTTGTGGGCAGAGAGCACGATGGTCTTGCCGTCCGACCGGAGACGGCGGAGGTAATCGGCGATGAAACGGGAGGTCATGGGGTCGAGCCCGCTCGTTGCCTCGTCGTACACGAGAAACTTCGGGTTGTGGATCAGGGAGCGGGCGATCGCGGCTTTGCGTTTCATCCCCTTGCTGAACTCCCCGATCTTCTTCCCGTTCGGTTCAAGGGAGAGCGCGGCAAAGAGCTGCGTTGAGCGCTGCCGGATCTCCTGCGGGGAGAGCCCGTAGATCTCGCCGAAGAACGCAAGGTAGTTCTCCGCGGTCATGGTCTCGTAGAGCCGGGACTCCTCCGGGAGATAGCCGAGGTTCTCCTTGAGGGCCATCGGGTTTTTCACCACGTCAATATCGTTAACGAAGAGCTCGCCCGAAGAAGGGGCGATAAGGCCCGAGACAATCTTGAGGAGCGTGGTCTTGCCTGCACCGTTGTGCCCGATGATCCCGAAGATCTCGCCGTCTTCAAACGAGAAACTGACGCCGTCAAGCGCCATGAAGCCGTCAAAGTTTTTTGTCAGGTCGCGGGCAGTGATCATGGGACAAATCCGTGTTTTTGGATATTTCCTGCTGGTGCTGATATAGGTTGGGATCGGCGCAGTTCTGATAATTCTTCCAGATGTGTTTTTCAGCTCTTTTTTCGGGAATGGATTACCAGATATCCGAAAATTATCGCCATCAGGATAACAGGAAAGAACACCGGGATTGGTTTTGGTTTCGGTGTTAACGTAAAGTCCATGACATTTGTCTCATTGGAAAACGTAATCTCCCGGGTCACCGGGTCGTAGCCGTCCCGGGTCATACTGATATTCTGGTGGTTTCCCCATGCGATTTTTATTCTCCAGTTCCCGTTGTTGTCAGACAATGTTGTTGATGTAAGATTTGTTCCGTCAACAGTCAGTTCTGATATGAATCGCACTGTGGCTCCCGGGACGGGCCGGCCGGTATTGTCAAGTACCTTGCCGGATGCGAAAAAGTGAGGAATTTCGGGAGGTATGAACCCGCGGATCTCCATAAATTGCACCCTGTATTTGTCCAAATCCTTTGACTGATAAACAAACGCCAGCTTCTGTTCTTCATCGAGGCCGATGGTTGATCCAATATCTTCCGCCAACTCTGAATAATTGTATATCAGGAACGAGTCATGATCATCACGCTGATATTTATCCGGCATCCTGTTCTCCAGTTTTTTGGCATATTCCGTGATCTGGGAATCAGACAAAACCCAGTGCAACTTTTCATTCCAATAAGCCAGCGGACCCGTTATGTTTTTCATAGACATCAATGGATCCGGTTGCCTTGACGGCGTCCAGTTCAATGGACGTGCAGGTGTAGTATGAAGTACAACAATTGGTTCAGGAGTGGAATGAATGGCCAGGGGAGATTGGGAAATTCCCGATCCATTCTCAGCACCCACTACCGGTACCAATATCAGCTCTGAAATCAGCACAATAAGAAAAAGGAGGGAATAACCAGATATTCTCCATTTGACGGGCTTCCACATTCCGGAGTTCTCCGAAATGTGGTTTCATGGTGAGGCTGATATAGATTCTGTCGGATGTGTACGGTATCAAGAAGACTGGAGACTGGGGTCCATCCGGATGTGTATCCATCTGCCACAATCGCGAACTATTTTATTCATTACCCGTCACTACTCTGTAGGCACCAGCATTCCGGGCCGGAGCATCCATGAGTACCGTGCATGACATTTTCACCATCGCGCGATGGGAAGTAAAAAAATCGTTCTCGCTGATGGGAAAGAACGTCCTGCCGCTCGCCATCGTCCTCTTCGTCCTGCTCATCGCAGTTACCGGTTTTGCCACCCAGAGCGGGATGCACCTGCAGGACGGGATGTACGAGGTCGGGGTGAACGACCCGCAGCTCGCGGGCCTCATTGCGGGCGATCCCCGGTTCTCGGTCTACCCGATCACCTCCACCGATGTTCACTGGCTGGGAAACTCCTTTGACCTGCTCATCATCAACGGAGACGTTTTTTACCGGGGCACCGAGAAGAGCAAGGCTGCCCTCAAGACGGTAGAACGCGACTATGCGAAGTACGTGAACAGCGTCTATAACAGCGAGGATGATCTCTTCGCCGCGTACCCGCTCTGGATCGATGTCCAGCCCCAGAAAAGCGAGCTTGACTTCCTTGCCACCCAGAGCGGGCAGTCAGTCTCCGCGGCACCGAGCCGGGTAGCCCCGGTGCCTGCAGGCCCGGTTGTTCAGATCCCGACACCGTCACCCACGCTTGCGTTCACGCAGGAGGAACTGCGGCAGGAACTCGTGAAGAGCAGTTCAGCAAACTCGCAGATCTCCCGCTACACGGAAGTTCTCGAGACCGACAACTCGATGGGGAACTTCAAGACCCCGTCCCAGCTCTCGCCCCCCCTCCCCTTCGACTCCATCATCCTCATCTTCGTCTTCATCTTCCCGCTCTACTTCACCTCCCAGTTCTTCATGATGAGTATCATGAACGAACGGATCGAGCGCCGGGGCGAGATCCTGCTCTCGACCCCGGTGAAGGCCGGATCCATCATCCTTGGCAAGATGCTCCCGTACTTCCTCGGGATGCTCGCCATCTGCACGGGGCTCACGTTCTGGATCGGCGCCCCGCTCATCATCGTCCTCCCGCTCATTCCGGTCATCTTCTTCTTCCTTGCAAACGCGCTCCTCATCGGCATGCTCGCGCGGAGCTTCAAGGAGCTCTCGTTCGTCTCGATCTTCTTCTCAACGGTCGCCACCTCGTACCTCTTCTTCCCGAGCATCTTTGCCAACGTCCATATCATCAGCCTCGTCTCCCCGCTGACGCTCATCATCTTCGAACTGCAGGGTACCGCATGGACGGCCTCGGACTATCTCTTCTCCACGTCGCTCTTCTGGCTCACGAGCGCCGTAATCTTCTACGTTGCAGCGAAGAACTTCAAGGAGGAGCGCCTCTTCTCCGAGAAGAACCTCGTCACCCGGATGCGGGAGTTCCTCTCCGAAGTTTTGTCACAGAAACGGCCATTCCTCTCGCTCTTCGTCCTGTCCGCATTTACGATCCCGTTCATCTTCATGGTGCAGCTGATGTGCCTCGTGCTCTTCTTCAACCTGCCCATGCCCTACTCGCTCGTGCTGCTCCTGTTGTTTGCAGCGCTTATCGAGGAGTTTGCAAAGGGGATTGGCATCTACACGATCTTTACCCGCGATGCTTCGTGGTTTACGTGGAGAAACCTGGTGCTCGCCTGCGTTGCCACCGCGATCGGTTTCCTTGTGGGGGAGAAACTGCTCCTGTTCGTCACTCTCGCACAGATCACGGAGTCGGTCTTTGGCAGCATCCTCTTCCTCTCGCTCGGGGTACTCTGGATGCCGCTCCTGCTGCATTTCGTGGGCGTGCTCATCGTTGCATGCTGCCTGAAACTCGGGGGCAGGGGCTGGTTTATCCCGGGCCTTGTACTCGCCATGGTTGTTCACTGTCTCTATAACCTCTACTTCATCCTGGGGTGGCTCTCATGAAATCACGGCACCTCTCCATCATCGCAAAGAAGGAGTTCCGCGGTCTGTTCAACGAGCGGACGATCCTGCTCGCCATCCTGCTCCAGCTCTTCGTCGCACTCTTCTCCTCCTTCCTCATGGTAGGACTCACCTCGATGTACGACCCATCCTCGCTCTCGAAATACTCCCATTTCCGGTATAACGTAGCCTATGCCGGCAACGACTCGCAGGTGCTCGATTACCTCACAGAGAGCAGGGACTTCCGCGTGTACCAGATGAACCTCTCGGACGGTGTGGCGGCCCTCAAGGAACGCAAGCTCTCGGCAGTGGTCTGGGTGCCGGATACGCTGCCGGATGCACAGGAACCGATCAAAATAACCCTGTATACGCTCCAGAACGATCTCCAGAGCGCGATTGTCAACGTGAAGCTCAAGGATGTTTTCTTAAAATATGAGACAGACCTGCGGGCGATCCGGGAGGACCGGCTGCACGATACACCCGTCCCGATGAACATACCCAAGGCGAACGGCGGCGGGGACTTTTTCGAGTTTGTCTACGGGCTCCTGATCCCGCTCCTCGTATTCATGCCGGCTATCATCGCATCAGCGCTTGTCATCGACCTGCTCACCGAGGAGTACCAGCACGACACCCTTGAGACCCTCATCTCGACACCGGTCACCTTCACGGAGGTGGTCTGGGGCAAGGTGCTTGCCTGCGAGCTGCTCGTGCCCATCCAGGCCGGCGCATGGCTCCTTCTCCTGATGATCAACGGTATCGCGATCGAGAATGCCGGCCTCATCCTGCTCCAGGTCTCGGTCAGCTCCTTCATCCTGATCCTGCTCGGGACACTCACGGCCCTCCATTACCGCGAGCGGACGGCAGCCCAGTTCATCTTCTCGACAGCACTCGTGGTTGTCATGCTGCTGGCGCTTGCCCTGCCGGATAACCCGCTCAACCTCCTCACACGGCTCGCGGTTGGCACTGCTGGCGTGGAACAGTGGATTGTGCTCGGGGGAACGATTGTTATCATCATCGGGCTTGGGTATGTGACCCACAAGTACGCGGAGATCATCGGAAAATCGCATCACAGCGGATAAAAAAAAGACCTGAAGGATTATTGCAGGTACGACAGTATCAGGGATTCTTCCTTGATCTTGTAGGTCCTGCCGGCGCTGGTGATGTAGACCTGCACGAAGTCAGATCCCCGGGTGCCGTCAATGACAAGCTCATCCAGGCGCCGGGGTTTCCGGTTGCCGTCGTTCATGTACTGCTGAACCACCCTCCCGTCGCTGAGGGTAACCTTCATCATAATATTCTGGACAAATACTTCCCCCTTGCCGCCATTGTAGAGCAGGTGGATGGATGAATCCGGCCGCTGCTTGGAGAGGACCAGATCCACGGCCTGCTCCGGGGGAAGTGTCTCGACCGGGACGGGGGTGGACAGGACAGTGACTTCGGCAGTCGGGCTTGTCGGCGGAGGAGGGGAGATGGTAGTTCCGGCGGTTGTGATCCCGGTCCCGGTCGGGCTGGTACAACCGGCAAAGAGCGCACAAAGTACAAGCCCGGAGAAGGCGAGTATGGCGAGAGATTTCTGCATACTGAGTGCTTTCATTTTTGTGTATTTCTGATTTGTGCTCGAATTCTGAGGGCATTATATGAATCCGGTTTTCCGGTTAATTTCCCCCGGAACCAATTCCGGGCACGAAAACTGCATAAAAACGCGGGATCGAACAGTTAAATTAAAAAGGACACCCGGATTAAATTTACATATCAGGAGTCTAAGGGAATGTTCTGTCCTAAATGCGGAAAAGAGACTGATGCTTCCGGAAAGTTCTGCCAGTGGTGCGGAGCCGATATAGGTTCTGTTCCGATGTCGGCAGATCCCGTTGTCACTCAGGAAGAGGATGATGGGCCGGATATCGGAGTCTATGCAGGTCTTGGCAGGAGGTTTGTCGCGTTCATCGTCGATTTCATCATCATTTTACTCTTCGACCTTGTCGCGATGGCCGTGCTTGGCCTGACCCGGGGTATCCAGAATTCGTATTTTTATTTCGTCCAGCATATAGCCGTAGGGGAACTGACCACGGAAGGAACAATGGCTGCCCTTCTCGGGTCTATCATTGCAGCGTACGGCATCGTCCTTATCATCATACCGTGGTTGTACTTCGCCGGGTTCGAATCTTCCCGCAGCCAGGCCACCCCCGGTAAACTGCTGATGCACATCGTGGTCACCGATATGACCGGCAACAAGCCCACCTTTGCCCGCGTTACGCTCCGGCACTTCACCAAGTTTGTTTCTGCCCTCATCATCTTCATCGGTTTCCTGATGATCGGCCTCACGAAGAAACGCCAGGGACTCCACGACTCCATCGCCGGCTGCCTTGTGCTCCTCCAGGACTGAATTTTCTCAGATATTTTTCTCTTTTTAGAATTGATCCGGCAGCGGATCCGTCACCCGGCAGGGATCCCGGACAATCAGGTAAAAAAAGATTCACTGGTATTTGATTTTCATCCCGAGCAGGACAAGGATCAGGAAGAACGTGACGATGTTTGCCGCGATGATCGGCAGCGATCCGGTCCAGACCCCGTAGAGGGTCCAGAGCAGGACACCCGCAGCAAAGAAAAGGAGCATGGCAAGCGAGAGGTCACGCGTCTCCTTAAGCTTCCAGGCCCGGGCAACCTGCGGGACGAAGGATATCGTAGTAAGCGTGCCGGCGATATACCCGACGAGAGTTATGGTGTCCATGCGATCTCTCTTTTTCCTATGCGATGTTGAAGGATTTTAACCTGTCAGGAATTCACGGACCGGCCCCGGCAGGTTCCGGTGAGAACTGGTCGGCTGCAACAAGCCATCTCCGGCCTTCTTTGACAAGGAAATACATGTCCCGGCCCTGCATGGTCTGCTTTGCCGTACCGAGGGCAAATGTGATCGAGAAGAAGTTCGTTACCACGGCACATTTGCCGCCGGCATAGATCTGAATCTTGTGATCGGTCTCCTTCCATTCGTGGATGACCACCGCTTCGGCAAATCCCCGCCATCCTGCAACATAGGCATCCTTCCCTTCAAGCCGCCCGGGGGTGGTCGGTAAGATGGCAACGGCATCCGGGTGGATATACTGACGGAACTCTTCTTCATGCCATCCTGCAGTCCAGCACCGGTTCATGGCCTGGATTGTATTGATGATCTCGCGTGTCACTTTTTGTGCGTCCATTTGTATCCTCCATCCACTATGGGGGAATGCATAAGAAAAAGGGACGGGGGGCACGGTGCGAAAGTGCGTGGAAAAATGGAGGGATCAGAACTTCACGCGGGGAGTTGCCTGCCCATAAACAATGCAGATCCAGGTACCGGCCGCGTTCATTCCGGAATATTTTTCCCCCACTGACCCCCCTGTTCACATTCCGGGAAAATACACTTCAGGAACCCGGCCGGTTTTCTATCGTAAAAACAGGGAATTCCCGGTGAAGGATTCACGCTTGTGAAAGAACATGGCTTGAGGGGGTCAATGGGGGAATTATTTTTAACCGGCAGGATTCCATCCAGGTTATCCAACCGTACAGGATCCGCTGGTAAAAATATTCAGACGGAATATCTCTTCAATTCCGGGTAAGGGGGACAAACGACACGATAAACGGATCCCGGCTTTTTCGCCCGCTGACCCCCCCTGCAGACCAGCAAGGCTTTCTTGTATCGTCCGCATTCTTTTTTTTACACCCGCCATTTATTCGGGATGGATCGCCACGGAATTCCAGATCCGGATCACCGGGTGCGGGGCGATGGAGTAACCGGATGAAGATACCATGAGGCCGTTTAAGCCAAAACCCGGAACAAAGAGTGCAGTCCACATCCTGAAAAAGCCTTTTTCGGACATCACCGCGTTCACTGCAACCGTCCAGTCGCTTACCCTGCAGAACCCGCTCGGCTGCACGTCATACTATACCGTCAAGAAGAACCATCTCCCGGTCGTCAAAGTCCGGGAACGCTATACTGCGAAATTCGTGTACCTGGACACGAAGGGGAAACAGATCGGGAGCTCATCCGAGATGTATGACTCGGCAGAAGGATACGAGGAGGGGATCCACGCGGTCCTCTCCAATATGGCAAATATTGCAGCCCACCGAGGGAAGGCACGGCACCTGCCCGGTGCCGACCATTTCTCCGTGATCCTGAAGTGCCACGATCAGGAAGGGGAATTGTTCTTCCTGAGCCTGGCCCGGGATCGTATTACCGTGGCATCCTATACCGACGATGCGATACGGAAGAAAGTCGAAGCATGGACGGCCAGTGAGCCAGCCTTGTGGTGAGTGGTGACCTGATAATACCGATACTACCTGATGTGGCCCTGGCAGAACGGGAATGGTAAGGGGTTCCCGGGCCCGGCCCGTGATAGGGATCAACCGGCGGGAAAGATCCTTACGGTCATCTCCCGCACTTCATCAAGCCATGCCTTCCGCTGCTCCCCCGTGCTCGTGACAATCACGCCAAACATCCTCCGGTGAAAGACCGGCACCCCGCAAAAGGAGACAATCCCATCCTTCCAGAGCCGTTCGAGCGGGTCTCCGAAGACGTCCTGCTCCCGTTCTGCGGGTGTGTTGGACGTGTTGAAGACCAGCACAGCCTTTGCAACAAGGAGCCCGACGGGAATTCCTCCACCATCGTCTGTTTCCGCAAACCGGTAGGCAATGCCCGGGCGGAGCACCCGGTCGATCCAGCCTTTGAGGATCGCAGGCGGCATCCCCCACCAGTCGGGATGGACGAAGATAATCCCATCCGCCTCCGCGATCTCCCGGCAGTGCAGGGCAATTACCGGGGGGAGCGGGGCATCGCGGGGGATCTCGTCACCGGGGAGCAGCGGATCGAACTGTTCCCGGTAAAGGTCATGGACGGTAACACTATGACCGGATTTGCGAAGCGTGGCGGTCGCTTCATCCGCTATTGCATGATTGAAGGAGCCCGGGCGGGGATGGGCGAGGATGACGGAGATCTTCATGTTCCCTCCTCATTTCCGGGCAACAGCCTTGAAAAACGTGTAACAGAAGACCCCGTCTGATTCTGCCGTCCGGCAGAGCCCGGCAATTCCCCGATCCCATGCATCGGGTGTCATCAGTCCCTGCTTCCTGACCTCTTCTGCAACACCGTCGACCATGGCCGTGAACGTCAGTTTCGTGAAGCCTTCCACAAGGGCCGGGCGGGAGGAGTCGACATAGACCATTCGCGGCGATACACGGACATCCGAAAATCCGGCACCGGTCAGGAGCGGGAAAAGTTGCCGGCCGATCAGGGCATTCCCGCCGCCACGGCGCTGGAGTTCCACGAGACAGTCAATTGCCCGGCGGGCGTCAGCATTCTCGGGGTGGAAAAAGGCGGAGCCGTGATCGCCCTCGATAACGGTGATTGTCCCGCCTTTTTTCAGGAGCGGGCGGAGCTGCCCGAGTGCATGAACCGGATCTGCAAGATGCTCGAGCACAAAACAGACAAAAATGTGGTCGAAGCTCTCCGGTTCGAACGGGAGGTGGAAGATATCTCCCTGACGGAAGGTCACGCTGGTGATCCCTTCCTGCCGGATCTTTTCCTGTGCCCGCTCCAGGGAATCCTCCGATATATCGATGGACGTGATCAGGGCATCGGGACTGTGCTTTGCAAGGATCACGGTCTGGGCGCCGATCCCGCAGCCGGCTTCGAGTACCCGGGAACCAGCAGGGTAGTGCGAGTCATGGTGGAGGAGTTCGGTCAGTGTCTGGGCCTGGTCGGCAAGTCGTTCCGATTCGCGGGCTGAATAGCCGTGGACATAGGTATTCTCGGGCATGGGATTTTCAGTTCTCCGGGAGGGTAGCCGCTGGCAGAAATCTGAGAAATCTGCCGTACGGGATTATTGTACAAAATCGGTTTTCAATGCACAAAAATGTACTCCGAGCATATTCTTCAGGACCGCCATACCGGACAGCGTCATGAGGGGGAGAGGTTTGTGAGATGAGGCCGCACGGCCTGCATCGAATGTTTGCAAAGTGTACGAAGGTTGATTAATTGTCAGTGAAAGAACAACTGGTTTGAAGACTATGCGTATCATTCCGGGAGTGCCCGCCCTTGCTGTTATTGCTGTCATACTGCTGGTTATTCTTCCGGTGGCAGCGGAACCGACCGTGACTGTCAGTGATTACAAGGTAACCCCACAGGTACTTATGCCCGGGGACCTGGGTACCGTAACGGTCACGCTGAAGAACACAGCTTCGAGCGCCTCGATCACGGAGAAGTCCGGGGCGTTATCCGCCGATTTGTCCGGCACGACAACGGTCACCGACATCAATGTTTATATCGAAAAGGCACTGCTCGAAGGGAACGGTGTCGAGGTTGTCGGCGACAGTTACCAGCGTATCGGGGATCTTGGCCCGGGACAGACAATCGAGATCACGTTCCTGATCCGGGCCCCGGCAAAAGCCGGGATGTATTTTCCCGAAGTCTGGATCGATACCAAAGGGGGCAGGAGCACCCGGTACCCGGTCCCGGTCAACGTGAACACTCAGATTGCCGTATCAAAACTTGCCGTTCTCGGCACTGCCGTAACAATGCCGGATGCAGTGAAACCCGGTGAACAGGCATCAGTCCGGCTCGACCTCATCAACAGCGGGGAGAGTGTAGCTGACCGTGTCATTGTCCGGATCGGCAATGCCAGTACATCAGTCAGGCCGAAAGACGGGGAGCTGTACCATATCCGCAGCATCGCGGCAGGTAACGCCGAACCCGCAGAGATAACGCTCATAACCGACAGGAAAGCAGAACCCGGCATTGCCACTGTACCGGTAACCATCACGTATTTTACCATCGATGGCACCGAGCATACGGAACATGCTGCCATCAATCTTATGATCCGGGGAGAGGTCGAGATAGGTATTGCTTCGATTGAGACGAGCCCGGAACGGATCGTTGCCGGAGAACCGTTCAACCTCATCATCCGTATCGAGAACGCCGGTACGGGTGACGCAAAATCGGTCAATGCGAAGATCGATCTCCCCCTCCCGGGCACCCGCGAGGCATTCCTGGGTAAGATCAAGCCGGGCAATGACGCCCCCGCCCTGTTCCGCCTTGGAGGTGCTTCGTCAGGGGATCTGCCGTACACGGTAACTATTAGCTATAATGACGAGTGGGGAGATCACACGGTCACGCAAGCCCTGTCGCTCCCGGTTGCCCCGGCTGATTACAGCGGGATCATCATTGCAATTATTGTCCTCGTGCTCCTTGCAGCCGGGGCATGGTGGATATTCATCAGGCAAAAACCGGTCAGGAACCATGAATGAGACGCTCATCCGGCTGAAGCTCTCCTTTTTTTTAGGCCTGCGATCGCTCCAGCGCGGAAGTATCGGCAGCCTCGTCATGACTGTCGTGATCATCGGGATGGTCTTCACCAACATGATCTTCTTACCATCCGTCATCACCGGCGCGATTAATCTCTTCGTGGAACAGACCATCGAGTACCAGTCAGGCGACATCATTATCGAGCCCAGGGAGAACGCGGAAGTTATCGGGGATCTTGAGGATCTCCTTGCCCGGGTGAACCGGGTGCCGGGTGTCCTCCGGGCCGCACCCCATAACGATATCGGCGGGGTGATGAAGTTCAAGGGAAGCCGCCTCCCGGGAAGCATCATCGCCATCCGCCCGCGTGACGAGGTCCTGGTGACCGGCATTTCAAAAATGATGAAGGAAGGCCAGTACCTGGGAGAGGGCGACACCGGGGTCATCCTCATCGGCAGGCTCGTGGCAGGGCATAAAGACAAGTCCGAGGACCTGATGCCTTCGCTCGGCGGGGTCACAACAGGGGATTCCATTGACGTGGAATATACCAACGGCGTAACCCGCACCTACCGGGTGAAAGGAATCTTTGAGACCAAATCGTACATGGTTGACCCCCTCGTCTTTATCACATGGGACGAGATGGAGAGCATCAGGGGTGGGCCGGTTGACCAGGCAACTGCGGTCCTGGTCCGGACCGTTCCGGGGGAAGATGTGAATGAGGTCAAGTTCTCCCTAATCGGCATGGGCATCCAGGAAGAGATCAAGACATGGCACGACCTGCTGGGGAAGGCCTTTGCACAGGTTGTGCAGAGTTACGGAGTCATCAATAGCATCTCCACGATTGTCAGCATCGTGATAGCCATCGTGGTCATCTTCATCGTCATCATGATCAAGACCCTGAACAACCGGCGCCAGATCGGGATCTTAAAAGCGATCGGGATCCACCGGACCACGATCATGTTCAGCTATGTATTCCAGGTCATCATTCTTGCCATCATGGGTATCATCTTCGGCCTGTTCATCCTGTTCGCTCTCGACCGGTATTTTGCGGTCTATCCCATTGCATTTCCCGATGGTGATATACGTCCCGCGTTCACCATCGCAGATATCGTAACAAACGCGATGCTCCTCTTTATTGCATCCGCCGTTGCCGGCCTTATTCCGGCATGGCTGATCGCTCGCGAGGAGATCCTCGATGCAATGAGGGGATGACATGATCCGGACAATAAACCTGAAAAAGACCTACTATCTCGGGGTTGTCGAAGTACCGGCACTGCAGGGGGTCAGCTTCGAGGTACACCGAGGGGATTTCATCGGGCTGATGGGCCCGAGCGGAAGCGGGAAGTCCACCCTGCTCCACCTGCTCGGGCTCCTGGATTTTCCCACGGCCGGTAAAATCGAGATTGATGGCGTCGATGTCGCAAAGATGGACGATGACGAGCGGACCGATTACCGGCTCCGGAAGATGGGGTATATCTTCCAGGACTATGCCCTCGTAGCAGAACTCACGGTGCTCGAGAATGTCATGCTCACGGCAATGGCGCAGGGAAAACCCGACGAAGAGTGCCGGGAGGCGAGCAGGATGTGCTCTCAACGGTAGGTCTCTCCCACCGTCTCAACCACCTGCCCAGGGAACTATCAGGAGGCGAACAGCAGCGGGTGGCGATCGCCCGCAGCATGGTGAACCGCCCCATCATCCTCTTTGCTGACGAACCGTGCGCCAACCTCGATACAGCGAACTCGAAGGCGGTACTGGACCAGTTCCATACCCTCAACGAAGAACTGGGGCAGACCATCGTGATGGTCTCGCACGAGGAATGGCATAAGGAATACTTCCACCGGATCGTATACTTAAAAGACGGGCAGATCGACCGGGACGAAGACCGCCGCGAACACAGGACTTCATGAACAGGACAATGTACTGAAAAGAAAAGGCCAGGGCCGAGATTTGAACCCGGGTCGAGGGATCCACAGCCCCTTAGGATAACCAGACTACCCTACCCTGGCAGATGTCCTTTTTACATTGGAAGTGGTCGCACATTAAAGTATCCGTTTCTGTGATGGGGGATCACGTAAGGAAAACGAAACAGCAGCAAAGGTTCCGGTCGACAGCGAAGGTGATAATTAATAGGGTCAGACGACCATTAGATATCAGGTGGCTCTGAACACAATTCCCAGATGAGAGGGCGCGGTACTTACATACCGCTGCACCGGGAGCCGGGATTATTTATAATCCCGTTTTCAGAGCTTGGACAAACAGGGGGTAACATATGGCGGAGAACCCGCAGATCAGGACGCCGATTGTCTGTGTAATGGGGCATGTGGACCACGGGAAAACATCCCTGCTCGACCGGATCCGGGGGTCGTCGGTCGTCAGCTCGGAAGTCGGGGCAATCACCCAGCATATCGGTGCTACTATCGTACCCATCGACGCGATCCGAACCATGAGCGGGACGATGGGAAAGGCGCCCATCAATATCCCGGGTCTCCTTTTCATTGATACGCCGGGCCACCACGCGTTCACGACACTGCGTGCCCGGGGCGGGGCGCTTGCCGATATGGCGATCCTTGTCGTGGATATCAACCAGGGGTTCCAGCCGCAGACAATCGAGGCGCTCCAGATCCTGCGGAACTGCCGCACACCGTTTGTTATTGCTGCAACCAAGATCGACCGGATCCACGGCTGGCGGGTAAACGAGAATGAGCAGTTCCTTTCAACGTTCGCAAAACAAAACGAGCGGGTGAAAGGCGAAGTGGAGACCAGGACGTACGAGATTGTCGGGAAATTATCCGAGCTGGACTTTTCCGCAGACCGTTTCGACCGGGTCTCAGACTTCCAGCGGAATCTTGCAATCGTACCGGTCAGTGCCCATACCGGAGAGGGAATACCCGACCTGCTGCTCATCATGATCGGCCTTGCCCAGCGCTACATGGGTGACGCGCTGAAGATGTCCGTGGAAGGGCCCGGCGCCGGGACCGTACTCGAGGTCAAGGAGGAGCGGGGGCTCGGGACCACGCTTGACGTGATCCTGTATGACGGGACACTTGCCATCGGGGACGAGATCGCGGTTGCAACGCAGGGCGATGTTGTCGTTACCAAGGTACGATCCCTCTTAAAGCCCCGGCCCATGAAGGAGATCCTGGTCGAAGACCGGTTTGAGCGGGTGAAATCCGTTGCCGCAGCATCGGGGATCAAGGTCACCGCCCCGAACCTCGAGGGGGTTATCGCCGGCTCCCCGTTCTTCGTCGTCCGGAACAACCGTGACGAGATCGAAGCACGGATCAAAAAAGAGATGACCGAGATCCATGTCAACCTCTCTGAAGAGGGGATCGCGATCAAGGCGGACACCATCGGCGCTCTTGAAGCACTCTGCAAGGAACTCGAGGGGAAAGGGATCAGCGTCATGAGGGCGGAGGTCGGGCCGGTAAGCCGGCTCAACCTGATCGAGACCGAGACCGTCAAGAACCCGACGCACCGCGTCCTCCTCTCGTTTAACACCCCGATCCTTCCCGATGCTGCCGATATAATCAAAAATCCGCTCTACACGCAGGTGAAGGTCTTCGAAGGCCGGGTCATCTACCAGCTGATCGACCAGTATGTTGAGTGGCGGGACGAGCAGAAACGCCTGCAGGAGAAGCAGCGGTTCGAGCATGTCGTGATGCCGGCAAAGATCCGCCTCCTGCCTGACTGCGTCTTCCGCCAGAGCAACCCCGCGGTTGTCGGGGTCCGGGTTCTGGGCGGAAAACTCAGGAGCGACGTGGACCTCATCAAGACCGATGGAAAAAAGGTGGGGCACCTCAAGAGCATGCAGCTCCGGCAGGAATCGATCCGGGAAGCCGACCCCGGCCTTGAAATTGCCATCTCGATCGAGGGCGCAACCGTGGGAAGACAGGTCAGCGTAGGAGACGACCTGTTCGTTGACGTGCCCGAGCGCCACGTAAAAGTCCTCGAGCGCGAGATGGTCAAGACGCTGAACACCAGCACGCAGGAGATCCTTTCAGAGTTCACGACCATGAAGCGGAAAGAGAATCCCTTCTGGGGCAAATAATGGAGGGTTATCCTCCGGGTGTATACCCTGAGGGGGACGCGAGGGTTTAATAGCGTACCGGTATAATTAAATAGATACTTCTCGTGTGCAGGTTGAAATGCCGGCAGCCGGAGACGTGAAAAAACCCGGATCATCAAGGGGTTTTTTAAGAGATTACCAATAAGGAGCAGACACCTATGGTCGAGTTCAAAGTCGTAGTATCAGACCCGAAAAGCGGTCGCGCTTATAATGTGGACGCAAGCGGCGGTGCCGCAGGTTCTATCATCGGGAAGAGTATCGGGGATGAGATTGATGCAGGATCCATCGGGCTTGCAGGATATAAGATCCGGATAACCGGAGCATCCGACCGGACCGGAATTGCCGCGAAGAAAGGCATCCCGGGAGCGGGACGCAGGAAACTCCTCCTTGCAGGTGGCATCGGGTTCCACCCGGTCATGGACGGAGAACGCCGGAGAAAGACCGTCCGGTCGAGCGAGATCACCCAGGAATTCGTCCAGATCAATGCACTGGTAACTGCATACGGGGAAAAGACGCTCGATGAGCTCTTCCCCAAGATCGAAGGCGAGAAGAAAGAAGAGAAGAAGAAAAAGACCCGGTAATACCATATCTTTTTTGGGATTTTCTCCATATTCCCCGTAAGAGCGGGAGTATATAATTTCAGGCATGCACATTTTCGGATACCTGAATTCCCGATAAACCGGCAGCTCCGGTTTTCTGCGGGCAGGACGGTTACGGCAGGCCCATTTTTGATCCCCGGACACCGGACAATTCCGTGTAGTGGATATCCTGGATGGCGCGAACACCGGTGCAGGGCAAAAAAAAGAATTATTCCGTATACGAAACGCTTGCCTCACCGTACGATGAGGAGTTGCTTGCAACCTGCTGAGAAATACCGTCTTTATAGATCTCGACAGTTATTTCATGCAGGGAAGAGTCTTCCTTGTGGAAGCTTGCAGACACGGTACCGTTTGCATCTTCAACAACAAAGACCCGGTCGCCCGAGTTCCGCATGGTCGTCATGTTGCCTTCCATCCCGTATGATCCGGCAAACCCGCCGATGTAACTGACCCGGACAGAGACGCCTTCTTCCGGAATGGTGACCGGCGCCTGTGTTTTGACAACTGAAGGAGCTACCCCTACGACAGAGGTCTGCTGGCCGGAGGTGGTCGGACCCGGAGCAGCCGGGTCGGAGGTGGAGGGCGATGATGACCCGTCTCCGGTAAAAAAGAGCAGGGCAATAATAACAACGGCAATAATACCGACAACCGCAGCAAGGATCACCCACGGTTTCTCAAAAGGATCTTTTCGTCTTCTCATGATGCTCCCTAACGTTCAGATTAGTGAAGATATGTAAAAAAGAAATCAGCAAAATACTTTCTCATTCTGATGGGGGGACATCCCCGGAAAAATCTTTGCACACAGGAGTGAATCGGTCACCGCTTACTTTTTTGCCGCACCCTTGAGCGCATCCAGAAGGTCGTCAAAAGGGATCCCGTGGCTTTTGGCAATCAGGACCAGTGCGGCCGGGGGAAGGAGGTGTGTATCGTAATTTTCCCGGATGATCCGGTTCATCTCCGCCACAACATCCGTCTCCTCAAGAGAGCGGGCCCGTGCAATCCTCCCGATCAGGTCCTGGACCGGATCATTGCGTTCGAAGATGCCGGAGGTGGGTTTGAACCCGACAGGAAGGGTCAGCCCGGAGATATCGAACGTGGGAGAATACTGGCCGTTAACGAGGCCGAGGAGCCCCTCCTCCTCGGCCCGTTTCAGGAGCAGGTTCGCCTGTTCGGTGCTCATCCATTTCCGGTCGAGCGCGTAATAATACACCAGCTCGTTCTTGCGCATATCTGTCTTGCGGGTATGCCTGAACGGGGCTGCAACGGTTAACCGGAGCGTCACTTTCTGGCACCCAGAATGAAATTTTTCATATCAAGGGCATCAAGGCCTTCGCCGTGCCCTTCCTTGGCGATATCGATATCCGTCCGCGACACCTGGTCCGTAAGGCGGAGATAGAAGATATCATTGGCAATCGGGACCCTGTTGCCGCCGCGCAGGGCAAGTGCCAGTACAGAAACCTGCAGGTCTGCTGCTTCGGTTATTACCCCTGGCCGGAGTACGTCGGGCGTGATATCCCCAAACGTTGCCCGATCAACAGCAATCCGGATTTTTAATTTTATTTTTACCAGTTCTTTTCCGGTGGTCTTGGTCGATTCCTCATTGTCCAGGCTGGCGACATAGTTCAGGGTCTCGTTGAAGGGCATACCCATGGCAAACGAGAGATCCACCCGCTGGGGGAAACGATAATAGATCCTCCGCATAGCTAGACATTACGACTCTTAAAGAAAAAAGATTGCTGACAGGTATGATTAAAAAATATTCTTAAAATACAATTAAGCTACAAAAATCCCGGAACACGGGAAAAAGAGTTGTATTATCCGGATTATTCGAGTAACGTTGCATTGATGACGCCGTCTTGGCCCGGGCGGCTCATGATACGGGCGCTGCCGATCTCGGTCTTGATAACCGCGCCCTTGGTGAGCAGGTTCCGGCGCACATAGTTCGGGTTTGCCGTGTTCTTCTCAACGGTCTCAATCTTTACTTTTTTTGTCTCGCCGGTCTTGGGATTGGTTACGTTGGCGTAGTTGGCCCTGAGTGCCATGATAACGTGATTGCCACCGTATGTCCGGGCCATCCGTGTCCGGGCCTCACCAATATGGGTGTCTGCCGGTGCACCACCGATATCTGCTCTGCGCTTCTTCTGTGCCGGGCGGCGCCTGCCACCGGTTACCTTTCGTACGGATTCTGCCTGCCACTGCATGGTGTTACTCCTTCAATCTATTCTACGGGACGTTGTCCCGAAGTGGTGCTCTATATATTGACCGCTGCGTTATTTATAGTACTACCTGACATCCCTGAAAAAGAGGAGATTTATGCAAGAATTGTTCCGAGTAATGCCGCAATACCGTCACCGGTCTTTAAGTTCGTCCGGAATACCGGCATCCCCGGGTTGTATCGTGCAATATCCTTCTGCATGCGGTCAAGATTCGCCCCTACGAGGGGAGCGAGATCGATCTTGTTGATAACCCCGATCGTGCAGTCCCGGAACATCATCGGGTGCTTGTTCACGACATCGTCCCCTTCGGTGGAACTGACAACCACGATCCTTTTCTCGGCACCAAGCCGGAAATCGGTCGGGCAGACCATGTTACCCACGTTCTCGATGAAAAGGATATCGATTTTGTCGAGCGGGAGGTGGTCGATGGCGTGTTCGACAAGATGGGCATCAAGGTGGCATTCCTTCCCGGTGTTGGCATTAAACGCGGGAATACCCAGCGCCACGATCCGTTTGAAGTCGTCGTCCCCGTACACATCACCAGCGATTGCCCCGGCCCGGAGCCCCTTCTTTTCAAGGAGTGGGACAAGGCGTTCGATCAGGGCAGTCTTCCCGGAGCCGATCGCCCCGAGCAGGTCGAATGCCCGTACATTATGGGACTTCAGGTGCCGGGCGTTGTTGTCTGCAAGCGTATTGTTGGCGTCGTAGACATCCTTCTCAAGCCGGACGTCGATATGGTGCATATCAATTGTTTTGAGCGTACACTGTTTATACCTTGACCCCCAAACTCTCCTGCAATGGCAAAGGCACAGGGCGAGTGCACATTGTATCCCTGTTATTTCAATGCAGGATATTCCCGCATGGAAGGACGGCGGGTCAGGAAGAGTCTCGCGGTCAAAGCACCGGTGTTAACCGACCTTGAGCGCGCACTCAAACGGGTGGGTGTGACGTTCCGGGTGGAGGACAAACACCATCCCGCACACTGGGCACGAAAGGAGGGGAGGATCGTGGCTGAGTGGACGGATGGAAAAGAAGCACTCATCAAAAAAGTGGCACCAAAACTGGAGGTCCGCAAATGAGCGGACTGTATGACCTGCACACCCATTCCATCCTCTCAGATGGGGAGATGCTGCCGATCGAACTAATCCGCAGGATGGCAGTTCTCGGGTATTCCACCGTTGCCATCACCGACCATGTCGATACATCGAATACCCTGACGGTCGTTGGAAGCCTGAAGCTCGTCAGGGAGTCCGCCCGGCTGTTTGGCGTCCGACTGCTCTGTGGCGTGGAGATCACTCACGTCCCGCCCGAACAGATAGCCGGCCTTGCCCGGCAGGCAAAAGAGGCGGGGGCAGATATCGTCGTTGTCCACGGAGAGACCCCGGTCGAGCCGGTTGCTCCCGGTACTAATCATGCAGCCTGCGGGTGCAGGGACGTGAATGTGCTTGCCCACCCGGGACTGATCACGATCGAGGATGCACTTCTTGCAGCAAAGAACGGTATTGCACTCGAACTCACATCCCGTGGTGGCCATAACCGGACAAACGGCCACGTTGCCCGGATCGCAAGCGAAGCTGCATGCCAGCTGGTTGTTGACTCAGATGCGCATGCACCTCACGATCTTCTGGACGAACGTGCGAAGTTTATCGTTGCCAAAGGGGCCGGACTGACCGATGCAGAATGCAAACAGGTTATATCTTTAAATATCGACCAGTTTCTGATTTCCTAAATTTTCTATTTATACTTTATCGCAATATTTAAATACTGCTGTGTCTCACATATATAGATTACTAAATTAAATCAGCATGAATCATATTTCCGGGGTTGTTTGAGTGAAGGTTGTTGGTCGGGCGATGAGTGTTATTGGTAACCGGATGCTCATCATCCAGTGTGACGCCGCCCAGCTCCCGCCGTTATACAGCGAAGTGACAGACAGGAAGATGAAACCAGTCGGGAAGATCCAGGATCTTTTCGGCAACGTGAAAGCGCCCTATGCAGCAGTCCTCTGCAGGGAGAAATGTTCCATCCGGCCTGATGAGAAGCTCTTCGTAAAATAAACACCCGACACCGGAATGCACCGGTCCCGCGTAATCAGAACAATGTACCTTTCCAGTTTGGTGAATGTGGATGCAGGAAGTTGAGAGATTAAAAGTCCTCCAGTCTGAGCGTGAAGCACTCAAGACACGGATAAAACAGAAAGAAACCGAGAAGAAAGCCGAGAACCATACCGAGACCGTATGTCCGGAGTGTGGCGGCCGCCAGCTTGTCCATGACTACGAGCGTGCAGAACTGGTCTGCCAGAGCTGCGGTCTTGTTATCGATGACGACTTCATCGACCGCGGTCCCGAGTGGCGTGCTTTCGACCATGACCAGCGGATGAAGCGGTCACGGGTCGGTGCACCGATGACCTTTACCATCCACGACAAGGGCCTTTCGACCATGATCGACTGGCGCAACCGGGACTCGTACGGCAGGGCAATCTCTTCCAAGAACCGTGCCCAGCTCTACCGTCTCCGCAAGTGGCAGCGCCGGATCCGGGTCAGCAATGCGACCGAGCGGAACCTTGCGTTCGCACTCTCGGAACTGGACCGCATGGCCTCTGCACTGGGTCTTCCCCGGAACGTCCGTGAGACCGCAGCAGTGGTGTACCGTGACGCAGTTGACAAGAACCTGATCCGCGGCAGGAGTATCGAAGGTGTTGCGGCAGCAGCACTCTATGCAGCCTGCCGCCAGTGCAGCGTGCCTCGTACGCTCGATGAGATCGCAGAAGTGTCGCGTGTCTCCAGGAAGGAGATCGGCAGGACCTACCGGTTCATCTCCCGTGAGCTGGGATTAAAGCTCCTCCCGACATCCCCGATCGACTATGTACCACGGTTCTGCTCAGGCCTCACCCTCAAGGGAGAGGTGCAGAGCCGTGCCGTGGAGATCCTCAGGCAGGCAGGCGAGAGGGAACTGACGAGCGGCAGGGGCCCCACAGGTGTTGCAGCAGCAGCCATCTACATCTCCTCCATTCTCGGAGGCGAGCGCCGCACCCAGCGCGAGGTCGCTGAAGTGGCGGGTGTCACCGAAGTAACCATCAGGAACAGGTACAAGGAACTTGCAGAGAAGCTCGACATCGAGATCATTCTCTGACCTTTTTTATCCTGACGCCAACAACTATATTCCATCGGATCAGAATCTATTAACCACACCAGAAGCGGGCTCGTAGATCAGGGGTAGATCGCTACGTTCGCAACGTAGAGGCCGCGGGTTCAAATCCCGCCGGGTCCATTATCGTTTTTCACTCATTGTTCCGGGTGCACACCCGGGCAGGCGGATCATAAACGCGTGGTTGCCGGTACATGGGATATCCGGCCGTTTTTCAGTGCCGGTTCCTGCATCATGCCAAAACGGATTTATCACCCATCGCAACAATGTAAATACTTACAAGAAATCAGCTGTGAGTCCAGCTATCGGGGATTAATGAATGTTACGCGGACGCAGATCATCTGTCTTACCAGTTGCAGTATTCCTTGCAATACTCCTTATCGTACTACCGGTCAGTGCCTACAATGTCGCCATATACGGCACCAATGCCGGGTTTGATCCGGCGCTCCATGCAGATTCGGTTAATGTCGTCCGGTCAATCCCGGGAAGTACGGGTGCTGATCTTGACAGCAACATTGACCAGTTTACCGATCCGTCCGTGGACGTGATTATTCTCGGCGGGGAATCTACCTTCTCCCCGGCAACAGCTGCGAAGATCGAAGCCGCCGTGGCAGGCGGGAAGATCCTTGTCGTAACCTACCCCTGCAACCGGATGTTCGATGCAAGCCTCCCTGCGATCAATGGCGGCACCACAACGGGAGGGCAGTACCTTGAAGTATCCGATCCGAATTCTGCAGTCACCAAGGCCGTCTTTGCCCAGCTGCCAACCAGCTTCAACCTTCTGGGGACCGCACCTGACAGGGAACAGGCCATTGCAAACGCCGGCACGATAACCGTCCTGAATTTTGATACCGGGATGCCTGCGCTGCTCTACGGGAAATACGGCAAGGGGTACGTTATTGAGTGGACCACCATTCCCTCCCCGTCATACCTGACCGCAGAGCAGGCCGATATTGTAATCCACCGGATGATCATGGGGCTGTTGCCGGAACCTGCCGCCACGCAAAAGACGATCGCCACCCCAAAAAGAACAACAGTCACGGTCACCCGGCCGGCAACGATAATTGCGACCGCGAATCCGACCATATCCGGCGGGGACACGGGAGCAACCGGTAATGTCATGGTATACTCGTCGCCAACCGGTGCCAGTATCCTGATCGATGGAGTCTATTGCGGGACAACACCGGGAAACGTGAACGCGGTGCCCGCGGGAAACCACATTCTGCGGCTGACTATGAGCGGGTACTATGATTACGAAGGTTCACTCTATGTCATTCCGGGACAGACGAACCAGGGATATGGCACGCTCCAGCCCATGAGCCAGATCACAGCAGTGCCTACTGCAGTCCCGACTGCGATCGTCACGGTGCTCGTCCCCGTTATCCCGGTAACTCCAGAACCCACGCAGGATGGCGGGTTGCTCAGTAACACGAATGTTCTCGTAGCTCTTATCGGTGTGATGACTGCACTGATCGCAGCCGGGGCTTCGGTATTCACCCACGTTAAGCCTCCCAAGAAAGAGTGAGAGGTATCCGGGCAGGTATTTTTTTAGGTGATTCATCATTTGGAGCCACCAATCTTTGATGTCAGATATCAAAATCAACAAATGATTAATATTTTGTCCTCCATAGTAAGCCTATTTTGATAATATTATGCCCCCCTCTTGCGCCACCAGTCCCCCGAGGGGGACGGGGCGCATTGTGATTGGACGAGGGGAGTTACAGGAAATACGTCGTTATCGCGATCCGGGGGATGCCACAGTGGCGGGGGCGGAGGTGGAACCGAAGCCCCCAAGAACGTCTAACATGCTCTCTCATGGAGATGGCTTCCCAAAAAAATATGAAACAAAATCTTGCTTGGTGGCCCTAATTAAGGAATCACCTTTTTTTTATTTTCTAAAAAAGGTCCGATACTCGTTCCATGTACCCGATGAAACGACCGTGCACCCACGGGTGGCGAACCTGCGGTGCCTGATGGCAGAGCAGGTTTCTTTTTTTAAGATCCCGGCAGACCGAAGACAGAGCAGACGCCCCGGGCCCAGGGCCATAGCGATCACTTCTTCTGCTGCATCAGCTCGACTTCGCTTATGAGCGTGGACTTCATCTTGTCCATTGCTTCATTAAGGTCGGTCGTTGTCGTGATCGTGAACGAGTTGTCGCTCTTTTGATCGTGATAGTTCACAGTATATTCGATCTGTCCGTCCTTGGCCTTCTTCGGTTCGATGATCAGCTTTGGCATAATTATTCAGGAAATATTTCTCCTCGTCCCTCATCTTCCTTGTGGCAACCTGATCAGTAACAACTATATGGAATCCGCTTAAAAACAGTATACCGCAATCGGCATGAGCGGGCTCGTAGATCAGGGGTAGATCGTCACGTTTGCAACGTGAAGGCCACGGGTTCAAATCCCGTCGAGTCCATTCCTTTTTCCGTTATTATCTTTCAGGACCGTAAGGTCTTGCCGGGTGCGAGGGCGGAGCCTTCGCGATTTGACGGGTTCAAATCCCGCCGGGTCCATTCCTTTTTCCGTTATTATCTTTCAGGACCGTAAGGTCTTGCCGGGTGCGAGGGCGGAGCCTTCGCGATTTGACGGGTTCAAATCCCGTCGAGTCCATTCCTTTTTCCGTTAGAGTTTTTCCAGGACCGCCAGGTCATCCCGGGTGCGAGGGCGGAGCCTTCGCGATTTGACGGGTTCAAATCCCGCCGGGTCCACTTCTTTTTCATTATCATTTTCCAGGACCGTCAGGTCATGCCGGGTGTAAGGAATAAAACCCGCCAGAGATGTTCAACCTGAAAAATGCGTCCGCTCCTGCAATTCAAAAAAAATTTGCATTCGTAAGCGGGCAGGTATTCAGTCCACCCAGTCGAGAAGGTGGCGGGGCTTCTGTTCCCCATCCCTTGCAATGATCTTCCGTTTGACTTTATTCACCGCTTCCGTTGCCGGTGAAGGAGGGGAATCGAACTGCCCATAATCCATGTAATCATAGGTGATCCTGCCCTGGATACCACCATCGATCTCCTGGAACGGGGCCGGGGATACCTCTTCGTTGGTCACCGGAGCTGCCCGGTCGTTAGTAAGGTCAGGGCCCCGCAACCCGGCCACCCGGGTTTCCACAACGTGCACGGGTTCGATCACGCTCAGCGGTGGCGGTGCCATATTCAGGACCGGAGGTGGGTCGCGGGAGATATTCGGGGAATCGTATACCTGTCCTGACCGCGAGAGCAGGAAATCCACAAAGTCCTCGGTCTCCTTCCGTTGTTCGGGGGATAACCGGTCCAGCTTGCTTTCCAGGGATTCCATGGAGTACACCCGTCTTTTTCGGTACTGAATTGTCTCTTTGTTATAATATTTAAGAAAAGTCGGGAGCGGGCCAGGTACCTGCCCGTTTACTCCCACCGGTGCTGGTACCCGCGTTTCTCCAGCGGGACACCATCCACGAGGGCTTTTCTCTCCGAAATCACGGTCCCGATGACGGTCGCTGCAACGCCGGCAACCGGGTATCTCTCCGGTGCGATGGTAAAGATCAGTTCGTAGTCCCCGCCGCCGTATAAGGCCAGCTCGCGTGCCTGTTTCGCCGGGATCCCAGCCGGAAGCGGGAGCTTTTCTGAATCGAGGGAAAAGCCGCAGTCGTTCACGCTCATCAGGTCGTAGAGGGAGAGGGCGATCCCGTCGCTGTCATCCATCATTGCGCTTACACCAGCCTTCCCGAGGAGCTGTCCCTCTTCAACCCGGGGTTGCGGTTCAAAGAGCGCCTTCTCGAACTGGTGATAGCCGTCGAGCCATGCCTGTGCCTGCCCGGGAGTCCCGGTGATACAGACGAGATCGCCCGGCCAGACGCCGGCTCTCCGGGCAATATCCCGCCGGCTGACGAAACCGAGACCGGTTGTAACGACCGTCAGCTCGTTATGCCGGTCGATATCGCCGCCAACGATCTCTGCGCCGAACTTCGTGCAGCAGTCTTTTGCGCCCTGCATCACACCGGCAAGGCACTTCCAGTCATCCAGCCCGACCGCGATGAGCAGGTATTTCGGTACCGCACCCATGCTCGCAATATCCGAGAGGGTGACCGCGGCACTCATCCAGCCGGCCTGCCAGTCAGTCATCCCCGGTACAAAATCTGTGGTGCGATGGAGCATGTCGGTTGTTACCACCATCACCTGTTCCCCGCAGGGGAGTTCCGCACAGTCATCAAGGCACTTGTCCTTTCCCACGATCCCCATTACCACGTTCAGGAGCTCCCGGTCATCCACTTTTGCGCACCTCCTTACCCCGTTCGCTCTTGTACTCCTTGAATATGTGCTCGATCATCTCGGTCTTCTTCTCCCGTTCGTGCTGCTCCTGCTGGCCCTGCCATTCCCGGAGGGCTGCCTCAAGGGTCTCTTTTGCGGCAAGTCCCTGTTTTCCCCGGACCAGGACACCGGCGTTTTTATCCGAGAGCAGGGCGACTCCGGTCTCCCGGAACAGCGGCAGCATCTGCGGATCGCTGGCGGCAAGGGTATCGGATGCAGCAATCACGGCTTTCACCCGCAGGTCTGCAAGGTCCCTGACGATATTGCGTCCCCAGCTCTCCGTCCGGGTCACGAAGATAATATCCCCCTCCTCGATCCCCACGTCCTCCACCAACCGCCGCAGCCCGTCTTTTGTCAGGGCATCCATCACCTTGACCGGGACAACCTCGCCTTCCATGGAGAGTTCTGCAAATTTCTTTATCCGGGCAAGACGCTTTGCCAGGTTCCGGTTATGCCGTTCCTCCTTGTGGAGCCGCTTTTTCAGGCTCTGGATCACTGCGTCCTTTTTTACAACTTCCGTATCTTTTGCAAGCTCGGCATCCCGGGCAGTGCGGCCATTCCGGAGCCGCGCCTGGAGACGGTGAACCTCGTACTCCTTTGCCTTGACCTCTTCCTGCAGCTCAGAAACGAACGTACGGAGGCGCTTGACCATCCCGTCCAGCACCCGCACGCGTTCGTCGTGCCTGCCGCTCTCCGCCGGCACAGGCACAGCTTCGACTGCTTCCGGTTCCCGCGGGGGCACCTTCATCTCCCCGAGGACCGAGTCGAGTGACTGGCCCCGGATGACCCGTGATCGGACCTCGTCAAGGTCGTGCCCCGGCGGAATGCGTTTTATGAGGTTCTGGAACTTATGCCGGTAGTGGCGGTACGCGTCGAGAGCCGCCGAGAGGGCATCCCGCTCATGATCGTTGCCGTACTCGAACGGGGCTGTCAGTTCCACTTTCGTATCCACGCTGACGTCCTGTTTAGGCACGAACGCGATAGCGGAGAACGCCCGGCGGATCTTCTCCACCGAATACGGCATCTCCTGCACGTCGGTTGCAATAACGAGGGGCTTTCCCACCTTGTAGAGCGATTCGATCACGTCCGACATGGTCATCTGGCGCGAACTCACCAGGTGGAGCAGGTTACCGTCAAGATCGAGTGCTGCGGCGGCCGTAGTCGTGCCGGGATCGATACCCACGATCAGGTACCGGGGTTTGATCGAGAGCGGACGGAACCGGATACGTTCGAGCCGTTTCCCGTGGATCCGCACTTGCACATCGGTACCGCGGTATGTTGAGACAGGGATCTGGTCGCGGGTTGCAAAGACCCGGAATGCCACCCGGCTGCACCCGCCGAATGCCTTTGTTTCCTTCTTCTCGTACCGGAGCCCTGCCGCAACAAGCGCCATCGCGATCTCGCGGCCCTTCAGCTGCACGGCACCATGCATCTTCCGGACGTACCGGTTCTGGCTCCACCCGCCTTTTCCCGGGGAGCGATGGCGGCTTACCACCACCTCGCTCTCGTTTTCGAATGCGATTACCTCGGCACCGGCACCGAGCGATGCCACCTGCGCCGTGGTGCGGGCTTCGGCAAACGGGTCGAACCGGTTGAAACTGATATTGAACCGGGCCGCGACCTTCCCCAGCGTCTCCTTGCGCTCGCCCCCGGTCACCTGCACGAGGCGGGTCTGCGTGGGAAGCCCCTGCAGGAAGAAGTAGAGTTCGCGCTGGTCGGCTGCAATCTCCTGCAGGCTGTCCACGGCAAGGATATCCGGCTGCTCGGCCGTCAGCATCCGGAACAGGCGGAACATCGAGACCTCGCCCTCGCTCTCGATGATCCCGCCATCCATCCGGACAAGGGCATACATCGGGCGGCGGGAACGGGACCGCACCGAGCCTTTGATGATGTCGATACCAAAGACCTTCAGCCGGTCACGCATTGGATCGCATCCTTTCGATCATAGGCTACCCGGTATTTTCTCTGGAAATAGGTAAGGATGTTGTCGATGTCCCGCTCAATGATTGTCTGTGCATTCTGGTGGCCGGTCTCCATCCACTGGGGCCAGTCGATGAGAACGCATTTTCCGTCATCCATGAGGATATTGTACTCGGAGAGGTCGGCATGGATGATGCCGGCATGCCAGGCTTTCTGGACATTTTCGAAGATTTCGTCGAGTACCTCCCCCGGTTCATCAAGACGGCACCGGTTCAGGTTCTGCCCGTTGACCAGCGACATCACAACGGTATGCCGGTTCTGGTCGATAGGCAGGGGCACACTGACCGCCGGGTGCAGTTTTGTAAGGGCGAGATACTCCCGTTCTGCTGATTTCTTCGAGGCAATCAGCCACGGGCAGTGCCCGTCATCGGGCATGTATTCGCGGTTGAGCCGGGCCGAGGAAAATGAGCGCCCGCCAATACGATGGAACTTGATCGCAACCGGCCCGAGGCCAAGGGCATCGTAGACCACGGATTCCTTGCCCTCGCCGATCTGGGTACCGAGAGCCGAGATGGTACCTTTCCGGGTCAGGGTTGCAAGTGCAAGGGTATCGTAGCCGCCGAACACCAGCGCGTACCCGTCATAGGGCACCGGGTTGAACCGGATCATACCCCACTCCATCAGGCGGGATATCCGGTAGGTGATCTCGGACTCCGAAAGGTTGGTCGTCGTCTTTATCATTTCCAGCGGCACCCACGAGTACCGCTTCATCCCGCGTTCGAGCGCGAGCAGGATGGTTTTCTCAAACTTGTTCAGGGAGCGGATCCGGTCCGCGGCGACGACCATATCACAGTGTGATTATGTGGCAGACTATAAAATCACATCTTTAAAGACACCTGCCATCGGCCGGCACAAGATTCAACATCTTTCCTTCCTCCACTGTACCTGAGGAAAAACGCATGCAGTGCGATAAATGCAAAAACGAGGCCATCTTCTTCCAGTCATATTCCGGCCGGCACCTGTGCGGCCGGCACCTTGTCCTGGACATCGAGGCCCGGGCAAAACGCTCCATCCGTTCGCACCGCTGGATGCGTCCCGGGGACCATATCGCTGTTGTTATTTCCGGCGACCGGAAAAGCGCCGGACTCCTGTGTTTTTTGAAAAAACTGACTGCTGACCGCAG
>JBAZHD010000014.1:0-47104 GCA_041652515.1 Methanoregula sp. | reverse complement strand
GGCTCTCTATATAAAGGTACCGAAATGTCGCGGCGGTAGCACCCTTCTCTGATTTTGGATTTGTTTTGTTACGGAATCACAAAAAAAAGCGATGGTTTTTATCTAAAAACCCTGATTGGACAGGCTCATATTAACAACGGTTCCCTTGAAAAATGAATTCATCCGTTCATAGCGTTCGCCATCAGAATCAATAATCGCATGTCCGCTATGGCTGTAAATATCCAGTTGTCCCCTGTTTACCTGGATGAATTCCTTAAGGAGTTTTAATCCCATTCCTCCAAGATCAGATCTTGTACTGAATCCCTCCTTGAACGCCAGTTGTAACGTGTTTTCATCTGAGATTGTATCCAGCTTCCCATTAACTCGCAAATAATCGCGGACAGATTGGGGAATACCGATCCCAAAATCAACAGTAGTAATTTTCAATTCTCCAAGAGAGGGGTAGTTTTGGCCACAACTGTATACACCATTCGGGGAATATCCATGGGTGAACGCGTTAAAATAAATCTCGAGAACATTACTCACGATTTCGTGGACTAATTCCGGTTGGATATGAAGCCACCCTTTTCCTATCCATTTATTTTCAAGGTACCGGGTTATTTTTTGATAATCAGGTGTTCGATCTTCACGATAAGGGATGGAATTACCATCCCAGGGTTCCGCCACTTCACCCATCGCCCGGAGAAATCCATTTTGTTCCAGATTTGCGTAGAGAGCAGGAGTCAAGGTATCCGGTTTTATTGAAACAGATCCACCATTTGATTTAATATAAGAAATCATCCCCCCGAGAAACGCCACAGCATTTTGCCTTAAAAAATCACATCGGGAAAAATCAAGTTCGAGTTGTTGAGAATTCTGACAATTGTGCCAGATATTGAACAATCTATTGAAATCACTAGGATCGTCATTGATTCGTGGAATAAAAGCTGTTGCCACTAAGGATTATTTCCTATCTCCAGGAATAAAAATACGATCTTATAAAGGCAATTCACAAATAATTATCATCATACAGAAAAACAGGATCTGCCGGAAGTGACATTCAGGCGCCCATCGATTCCTGGAACTTTTCCAGATGCCGGAGTTTGACATCGAGATAATCAAGGGCATCACTGTTGCTGATATGACCCCTTTTGACATTTTCCATAACAAGGGTAACATATCCGGTTCCTTTCTCTGCCACGCATTTCCGGTCCAGGGAAATTCCCCCGAATCCCCCCTCTTCCTCTTCACTAGCCTGCTCTTTCTGTTTCTTCTCCGCTTCCCTCAATGCAAATTCTGCCCGGATCTGATCTCTTCCCTGGATATATTGCCCGGAGGTGATCTTCTTCAGCGTAAGCAACCGCATCAGCCCGGCTTCCTTGCTGATCAGGAAACGTTGCCGGATCGAACCGGCAGCCCGCAGATAATTCCCGGATTTCAGTGCCTGCCGGATCGCAGGGCTATCCTCAATTTCATTGCCTGGAGCGAGGAATGCACCGGCAAAATGGTTGCACCAGCGTTCAACACCCGCATATTCATCACGATCGCCATCGCCCTGGTTGCACACAACCGGCATATTCAGGAGGATGTGGGCGTATTCATGAAACAGGGTAAAGAGCCGGGCCCTGTCTGCATCGGAAGAATTCACAACAATGACGTATGGCTCGCCATCGGCAAGGGAAAAACCCCGTGCGTCGTTTACGGGCATCCTGATTTTCAGGACAGAGATATTCTGCGATTCGAGCCATCCCCTCCAGATATCGAATGCCCGTACCGGGGTCATTCCTGCAGTATCTCCCGATACCTGGATTCCGGAACGCTCACGCTCCTGGTGTGCCACTTTCTCCGGGTCATCTTTGAGGGTTCTGGTTTTCAACGGGACTTTTGAGGAAATGTGCAGGTTGTCCGTCAACTCATGGTGAATTTCCTGTATTCTTCTCGCTTTGCGGATTACCAGAAGGAGTTCTTTGGAATAACCGGAACCGGAATCCGGATGCTTCCGGAAATCTTTGGGAAGGTTCGGTTCCTCCGGTGGGTGGGCAAGGAGAAAAGCCGCGAGAGGACGTTTGAACATCTCGGAAAGTTGTTCAACTTTCGTAAGGGGAATGACCGGTTTCTGTGCCCCTTCACACCATGACCGGACTATTCGCTCGGATACATCGATTCTCTTCGATATATCAGAAGCGGTAAACCCCGAGCTGCCACACAGCCATTGGAATACATCAGGTACAATGACCACATCGGGAGATGAACGGGACATAGAACTATACAAGAGATTTTTTTATAATCTATTAAAAGATACCCGGCGCTGGCAGTGAAAGTGAAATTGGGCGTATCACCCACCTCTCCAACCCCCACCCCTCCGCGTCCGGGCCACGTGGAACGAAAAAAAAAGGATTTACTCCCCAGGACTCAGTGTCGTCCGCGTGCGGGGCTTCCTTGCCCGTTTGGGCTTCGGTTTTTTCTTTACCTCGCCGTCTATATCATATTCCTCCGCGACAACCACTTCAGGTTCTACGGGGAGCGGGGACAGGATATCCACAACTTTATCACCGGCCACCGGTGCCGGCTTGTGCGTCAGGATCATGGCAAGCACGTCCTCAACACCTTCCCCGTTTGCTGTTGACATGGTCTGGTACCCGACGCCTTCGACAAGGTCGGATTTGTTGGCAACGACAATCACGGGAACGGTGACCATTCCTTTTACTTCTTCGAGCAGGTTGAGCTGCAGTTCCATCGGGTACCCGCAGTGCTCCGAGGGATCGAGGATGAACAGTACCACGCTTGGCACGTTCATCATGGCCGAGAGCGCCTGCTTCTCGATCGGGTTCCGTTCTTCCACAGGACGGTCAAGGATGCCGGGGGTATCCACGAACTGGATCTTCTCGCGGCCCATGACGCGGTGCCCGACAATAATTCCCTTGGTCGTGAACGGGTAGGATGCAACCTCCGGATCCGCGGACGAGACCTTCCGGATGAACGAGGACTTCCCGACATTCGGGTACCCGGCAATGACAACCGTAAACGTATCCTCGATGTGGGGGAGCTCGCGCAGGATGTTCCTGACATCGTTGAGGACATGCAGGTCCTTATCGATCTGGTGGACCATGGACGCGAGCCGGGCTACCGCCCGCTTGCGCACGACAAGGGTATCTTCCGCTTTCTTTGACTGGAGCACGAGCTGGTTACCCAGCATCTTGGTGTGCTTTGCTGCCCAGCCCACTGCACCCAGGGACTGCTTGATCCTGTCAAGCCCGTAGAGGATATCTGCCATCTCACGGTAAAATGGCGGGAGTTCATCAAACTCGGGAAATCCCCGTATGATATAGACAAGCCGATCATGGATTGCGGCACCTACTGCCCGGACGAACTCCTGGTTGGCGCGCTCCTTATTGTCCTTCTCTTTCATTTTCTTTGCTGCACGGCGGAAACTCCGGTCAAGGATCTCATCCGCAGTTGGCACCGTCGGCATCTTCTCGAATTCCATAAATCGCCTACCTATATATATTATGGACAGTCATACGGTTTATCGTTATGGACCTGTCCCTTATTCAGCGTGATATTCTTATCACCCTGGTCACCCTCTACCACCAGCACTCACACTCGATCAAGGGCGAGGATATCGCCGACAGGATCCAGCGAAACCCGGGAACGGTGCGCAACCAGATGCAGGCCCTCAAAGCCATAGGGCTTGTGGACGGAGTTCCCGGCCCCAAGGGGGGATACATCCCCACGGCCCTTGCCTACCATGAACTCAACCTGAATGTCACCGGGACAGACTACGATGTCACCATCAGCAGGGATGGCGGGATTGTGCAGGGAGCAACGGTCCAGGAGATCGATTTTACCACGCTCTGCCACCCGGATATCTGCCATGCGGTCATCAAACTGAAGGGCAGTTCCAAACTGTTTGAGATCGGGGACCAGATCACGATCGGGCCGACCCCGGTCAACAAGCTCCTGATCCGGGGAGAGGTCTTCGGTAAGGATGAGGTAAAACAGTCGCTCCTCATTGCCACGTCCGAGATGATATCCCTGCCCAAACAGCCCATCCGGAATTACATGTCAAGCCCGCTCAAGACGCTCCGGAGCCTGGATACCCTGCGGGATGCCCTGGTCCTGTTCAATCACGAGCATATCCATGGTGCCCCGGTTATCGAGGAGGGTGTACTTCAGGGAATTGTTACCATGAGCGATATTGCCAGCGCTGTTGAGAACAGGCTTCCCCTTTCAACGCCGGTATCAGAAGTGATGACCCAGCAAGTGGAAGAAATATCTTCGGACGTGAAACTTTTCGAGGTTATCCGCAGGTTCAAGGAACGGGAGATCGGCCGGCTTATTGTCGTGGAGAACAAGAAACCGGTCGGGATCCTCACCCAGTCGGATGTCATCCGGGTCTTCCCCTCGATGTAAATCCAATATCTTTAGATATTTTAAGGCAAATGGTATGGGAGGAATCAGGATTATGACCGAATTATCCCAGGCTGCTGTAGAACGGATCATCAAAAAGGCCGGTGCCGAACGGGTCAGTGCCGATGCCACGGAAACCCTTGCCGGGCTCATGGAGGAATACGGGACATTCCTTGCCAGGGAAGCAAAGAAAATGTCCGATCACGCCGGCAGGAAGACCCTCCGCGGTGCGGATATCCGTATGGCCGCGGAAATGTTCAAATAACGTTTTAAGCCGATCAATTGGAAAACAACCCTTTTTTTCACGAATTTACAAACAGTTTATATATTTATACGTCGCTAATTTTTTTATGACTCGTGTATTTGCCCGCAGCCTTTCAAGAAAAAAGATCATGAGCAACGATGGGAAACTTATCGGGACCTTAAAAAACATCCGGTGTGATTTCAATTCCGGACAGGTCCAGGAAATGATCATCCACCCGGACCAGGCATTTTCCACGGACGGCTACACCCTTGAAGACGACAAGCTCCTGATCATCCCCTTCGAGGCAGTCAAGGATATCAAGGACTATATCGTGGTTGACCGCTACCTTGCACGGAAATAAGAATAATATTTTTCAACTGCTTCCACAAACCCGTCTCCATACTCTTTTACGGCAATGTACTGTGCCACTGCCTTTGTGTCCGGGTGTGCATTTGCCACGGTGAGGCCGATTCCTGCTGTCTTCAGCATCTGGATGTCGTTGAGCGAGTCGCCGATGGCAAGAAAATCCGCGGGAGCAAGGCCCATCTCCCGTGCAAGTTCCACGAGTGCGGTCCCCTTGTCGATGCCGGGCGTCTGCAGGTGAATTGCATAGCCGGTATCGATGACCTGTACCGGCTCATCCCGCAGTATCATTCTCACTTCCTCCACCGGTACTGTCCGGGCAAACGCAAGGTCAGAGAAGCGGTACGCGGGACTGAAAAGATCCAGGGTGATACCCTGTTCCAGGAAATGGTCCTGTACTGATTTTAATGCGGTTTTAATAATGGCATGGTCGCCGCGGATGACGAGCGGGCCGGTAAAACCGACCCGGAACACCCCCCCGTTCTCGGCAATGATTGTTCCTTTCGTGCCGATCATCTTAGAGAGGGCATCCATAAAACAGGAGGTGTTCCCGCTTGCCAGTACGACGTCAATACCGCTGTCGATAAGTGACCGGATCGTCTCAATGGATCCGGTACTTATCCTGCGGTCGGGAGTGGTGATCGTCCCGTCAATATCTGTGAGGAGTGCTTTCAGCACGATTTGAGACCAGCCTCTTCAACCATGAACGGTGCTTCACCCTCGGGCAGGTTGGGGCTGTCCACGAGACGTGCAATGCGCTTGCCGCCCTTGCTCTTCCGCAGGTAGAGACGGAAGGTGGCGGTATGGCCAACGATATTTCCTCCGATGGGTTTTGTCGGGTCGCCAAAGAAGACGGCCGGGTTGGACATGACCTGGTTGGTGACGAGCCCCACGGCATTGTGCACGTCGATGAGCTTGAAGAGCTCATGCATATGCCGGTTCAGTTTCTGCTGCCGTGCAGCAAGGGTCCCCCGTCCCGCATATTCGGCACGGAAGTGGGCGGTTAAGGAATCGATGATAAAGAGTTTGACCGGCTTGTCGCTGGTTTTAAGCTCGTCCGCCAGCTCCCGGGAATTGTCAATGAGAAGCATCTGGTGATCGGAGGTGTGCGCCCGGGCGATATGGATATTGTTCAGGACATCCTGGACATCCGGGGCATCATCAAGCTCGAGCCCGTTGACCATCTGCTCGATACGCTCGGGACGGAAAGTATTCTCGGTATCGATATAGATGGCACTGCCATTCAGGCCACCCTGTTCGAACGGCAGCTGGACATTGACTGCCATCTGGTGGACGATCTGGCTCTTACCGGAACCGAATTCACCGTACATCTCGGTGATGGCCTGTGTTTCCATGCCCCCGCCAAGCAGGGTATCCAGCTCGGGAACCCTGAACGAGAGTTTCCGGACATCCTTTCGTGCCTCGAAGATGTCTTTGCCGGTCTTGAAACCGCCGACATCGGCAATCTCCCGGGCCGCCTTGATGATCTTCTTGGCAACCGATTCGGAGATCTCCGATACCTCGGAGAGTTCGGCCGGTGCTGCGGTTGCGATGCTTTCAATGGACAGGTAACCGGCTTCCCGGAGCTTATCTGCGGTACTCGGGCCAACGCCCGGTAAATCTTCAATTTCCAATGGTCCTTCAGCCATTTCTTAAACACTCCTATGGCACAACAAGATGTTAATGACTGGGATATAAACTCCCGTACTGCGCAGGGTGAAAGTAAGCATCATGACTTCAGTTCGTCCTGGAACTGCCGTACCTTTTGGAGAACGGACTCAGAATCCGGAACAACCTGTTCAGCCTGGTCCGGTAGTATCCTGCTTCCTGAAAGCCGCCCGGTTACCCTGACCTCGCTTCCGTGCGTGAATGTACCTTCAATAAGGTACCGTTCGGAGCCGTTGTCGATGAAGAGGCAGCCCGGGCCGGCAATGATCGTCCCGGTAAAGACGATCGGGCGGATAATCTCCGTTGGCACCCGGAATGCACTCCCCCTTCCCACGCCCAGTTCGATGCCCCCGAACCGCCCGGGTTTTGCTGTGGCATGGTACACCTCCACCTGGTCGCCCGGTGCGAGGGGGATCAGGGCAGTATCCCCCCAGAGGACAATCTTCAGTTCATCGTCCGCGTCATGGATGACTGCATTCCTGACCCAGGATGTTGTGCCATTCCGCGTAGTGAAGGAACGCGGCTGCTGGACCTGTTTTACGGTGCCTCTGACCGAATAAATCCCGTTATCGGCAACGGAACCAAGCGGGGTGAACGGGACGGTAACCGCTGTATCGGCCGGGGTAACCGTGCTCTTGTCATCGATACTGTAATTCCGTCCCTCCGCCCGGCTGTTGGGTTTTGCATCGGTGATATGCACGGTCGTGCCTGCCGACAGGCCGGCAAGCAGTTCCGGTGCCCATGCCACGAGCCGGGCAGTTCCTTCGCTGTCGCCAATGACCGCTTCTGCCATCTCCCCGGTAGTCCCGTCGCGTTTCGTGAAGGTCCGTACCGGCTCTACGGCCAGCAGGAGAACATCCAGGTCCACCGGATCGTTCGCGAGGTTCACGGTCCCCGCAGGCATAGCGCAGGTGATCTCACAGCCTGCTATCCTGAGGGCGAGGGCATAGATCTCATGGGTGCTCTTTCCCGGGTGACGCCCGATGATCTCGAGTACGTCCCCGACTGCCGTATCCAGTGCCGCCCCGGCCTTCTGATCCCAGAGCACGACACGGGTTGTCCCTGTCTCGTCCCCTAAGAGGAGCGTGGCGACCCACCCCTTCTCTCCGTCAGCCCGGTCGAATTCCCTGGGTTCGGTCTTGTCGACAACTTTCCCAAAAAAAGAAAAAAGGCTGGATTTTGCCGACAGCCCTTTGATCTTCACATGCTCCCGGCCGAGTTCACCGACTACCATCATTGCGGCCGTGGGTTCGTCCACGAGATCGCCGCATTCATCGATCTTCTTCTCTACGCGCTGTTCAAACTCCTCTTTTGTTATGAGGTCATCGACCAGCGCGTAGTGGAAGTGCACGAAAGAACCTCCGTCTACTTCTGCCCGGGAGGGTGTTCCATGGCGGCAGTGATATCGGCCGTGGTCTCTTCCCTCCGCATGAGGGCTGCTTGCGTGCCGTGGAGGAGGACCCCGGGACAGCGCGGGCGGCTGTTGATATTGAGGTGTTCTCCTTCGAGTGTCAGGTGGCGGGGGAGTTTCACAGTTTCATCTTCCGCATCCGTTCAATCGCTTCCTGTATCCGGGCAACCGGCCGGGTGATTGCAAACCGCACGTAACCTTCGCCGCTGGCGCCGAACCCGACACCCGGTGTTGCCACGATACCGGCCTCGGTCAGGAGCCGCCCGGAAAAGGCCATGCAGTCTTTTACCGGCATCCAGACATAGAACGTTGCCTTCGGTAACGGCACATCGAACCCGAGGCTCTGCAGGCCTTTGACCAGCACGTCGCGGCGTTCCTGGTAGATCGAACAGGCATCCTTCACGCAGTCCTGCGGGCCGGAGAGGGCCGTGATGGCAGCATGCTGCACTGCGTCAAAAACTCCTGAATCAACGTTGGTCTTGACCCTTCCGAGCCCGGCGATAACTTCTGCATTACCGACTGCCATCCCGATCCGCCAGCCGGTCATGTTGTAGGTCTTCGAGAGCGAGTGCATCTCGATACCGACTTCCATGGCGCCTCTGGTCTGGAGGAACGAGGGTGCATGGTAACCGTCGAAGGAGATCTCGGAGTACGCATTGTCTGAGACCACGATGATACCGTGTTCGCCTGCAAAGTCCACGACTTCCTTGTAAAACCCGTCCGGGGCAATGGCGCCGGTCGGGTTGTTGGGGTAGTTGATGTACAGGATCTTTGCCGCCTTTGCAACCTTCTCCGGGATCTCGGAAAGTACCGGAAGGAAATTATTCTCCCGCAGGAGCGGCATGTCGTGGACACGTCCCTCGGCAAAGAGCGTACCGGTCCGGTACACCGGGTAGCCGGGGCTCGGGGAGAGGACATAATCGCCGGGGTTGACAAATGCCTCGCCAATATGGGCGATCCCGTCTTTGGAACCCATGAGGGTAACGACTTCCTTTCCCGCATCGAGCGTGACCCCGAACCGCTTCCTGTACCACCCGGCAACTGCGCTCCGGTATGCCGGCATACCGGCATAGTCCGGGTAGTGGTGGTTCTTTGAGTCCTTTGCGGCCGTGCAGAGGGCTTCCACGATATGAGGTGGTGTGGCGAGATCGGGGTCCCCTACACCGAGGTCGATGAGGTCGACACCTTTTTTTCGTTGTTCGGCTTTCATCTCGTCGATCCGTGCAAAAAGATACGGCGGGAGATTGCTCATGCGGTTTGCGTACATAAGTACTTACTATTGGTGCTGTACTCTATAGAATTTAACCCGCATCAGGCAATGGACTTCCTTCCGTGGCCGGGGCGAAGAATCACGCTTATCAGCCGGCAGCGATAACCTCATCGTTATGGAGAAGAAAAATGCGGGAGGCACTCCGCCGTCAGAGATCTGCGTGATTTATTCCACGGTGCCCCCGTCCCGTTCATCTGATCTGGCACAGCGCCTTCTTGAGAAGAACCTTATCGCCTGCGTCAGCATCATGCCGGTCCGGTCCCTGTACCGGTGGAAGGGAGTGTCCTGCGATGACGAGGAGCACCTGCTCATCATCAAGACGCGGCGCAGTCTTGCAGAAAAGGTCATACGGGCACTCAAAGCAATGCATCCCTACGAGATCCCGGAGATCATTGTTCTTCCGGTTATCACAGGGCACGCTCCTTATCTTGACTGGGTATATGCGGAGACGAACCAGCCATGATTTACACGCACCGCTGCATCCAGGTTATTGCAGGTCAGGCCAGAAAGACCGATGATTCAATTGTCATCGAGGACCGGTTCGAGCTCCTGCTCAACGACCAGCCGGTCACAGAGATGGTGGCAAGCCGCGACCAGCTGCGGGAACTGGGTGCAGGTTATCTCGTGAGCGAGGGAATTCTCCGCTGTGTGGACAAGGTGAAGGTTGACGGTGACCGCATCCTCGTCTACTCCGATACCGGTTGTGACCTGCGGTGGACGAAACGGGAAGTTGGTTCTTCCGGCGGCCTCAGTTTTATCTCGACACCCCCCCGGGTAGTATCGGATATCCGGCTCACTCCTGACGAAGTGATCGCGGTCACCCGGGAGATCGAGACCGAACTCTGGAGGAAGACCGGCGGTGTCCATTGTTCGGTGCTCTTCCAGGATGGTAAGCTGCTTGCGAAGAGCAGCGATGTGGGCCGGCATAATACGGTCGATAAACTCGTGGGATATGCAGTCCTGAACGGGATTGATCTCTCCCGCTGCGTCATCGGCTGCACGGGACGGCAGCCGGCCGGCATGGTCCGCAAATCCGCCCATGCCGGGATTCCTGTAATCATTTCCCGGGCTGCATCGACCGACAAAGGGATTGCAACAGCGGAGGCCTCGGGAATTACCCTCATCGGTTTCTCCCGGGGCGACCGGTTCACCATCTACACTCACCCAGAGCGGATAACCGGGATAGTGCCTTCCTGATCTTGCGGGGGGTCCGATACGCAAGGTTATTTCCCGAAAACCGGATAATGACATTATATCCATCAGGACAGGGATTGATCTAGGGTGACCGAAGAACCAGCAACGTCCCAAAAAACAGCACTCCTCGTGCTCGGGTGCCCGCAGGTACCGGTGCAGACCAGCATCGCACTCTACCTGATCAACCGTTTGAAAAAGGCGGGGATTACTCCAGTCGTTGCCGGTAACAAAGCGGCCAACACGCTTCTTGTCGTGGCCGACACGGACCGGCATTACCTTGGCGAGGTCATGGACCTTGACCGGGCCGTGGCGCTGATATCGGACAAGAAGCGGGACTTTGACCTCTGCTTTGTTTTTATCCATAACGATGCCGGGGTCAGCTATGCTGCAACGATGGGGGCAATCTCGAAATCAAAGCTCTACGCGCTGGTCTATGGCGAACATTATGAAGACCAGGTAAAAAAGATAGATTTCCCCTGTACTACGATCGCGGCAAAGGCTGTCCATAACCCGCTCCCCCTGAAAAAGGCGCTTGACGAGGTGAAACCATGGGATGCGTAGAATCGATGAATTACGAGATCGTCCTGCGGGATGCGACTTTCAAGGAGTCCCGCGATTACATAAAGTCCAATTTCAGGGAGTTCATCGATGTCCAGCCCGGGTTCAAGGTCTTTGACGTGCACGTGATCGGCCTTCCCCCTATTGCAATCGGGCTTGACGGTGATTTTATCATCTTCCCCTATACCAAACCCTGCCACGGGACATTCCTTCTCAGAGTGGAGGACGGGGAAGAAGCAGCACGGCTCCGTGCCCTGAAAAAATAGCCTGCTCATTTTTTCATGGATACGTCAATAGAGCACACTCCCTGTCATCAGGGTTTTTTGGATCTCCCGCGGATACAATATTCTATATATCCCAGTGCACCAAGATTTTAGCAGGTATAAACGGGAGGTGTGAATGGCCAGGAAGGGTAAAGTACTCCTGATGGACGATGAGCAGATCATTCTCGATGTGACGCTCGAAGTCCTCAGGTTTCTTGAATATGATGTGATGTTTGCACGGGACGGGGTTGCAGCACTCAACCTGTATAAACAGGAAAAAGAAGCCGGCGTGCCATTTGACCTTGTCATTCTCGACCTCTCGGTCCCGGAAGGTCTCGGGGGTAAGGATACCATCGGCCTCTTAAAATCCTATGATCCCTCGGTAAAAGCGATCGTGTCGAGCGGATATTCCAACGACCCGGTGGTACAGGATTTTAACCAGTATGGTTTTTCCGGCCGGCTCTCGAAACCCTATAAAATCAATGACCTCAAAGGAATTCTCGAACAACAGATTAAAAAAACGTAAAAGTATCCGGCACCTGCAGACCGGACTTATTCTTTTTTCTTCTCGATCTTACGGACTGCTTCTTCTGCTGCCCGGCGCACGTATTCATCCTTGTCGTTAAGCAGGTTCCTGACTGAACCGAGCGCCCGGTTATCCCCGATATTCCCCAGTGCTTCCACTGCTCCCCAGCGGACATACCAGTCGGAGTTTTTCAGCGACTCGATCAGGGAATCAACCGGGGCTTCGCTCCCCAGCTGTCCAAGTGCCCAGATGGACGGGACCTGGACAAACGAGTCGGACTCCTTCAGCGCTTTCCCAAGGCACATTGCTGCACGCTTGTCGCCAATCTTGCCGAGTGCATCTGCAGCGCTCCACCGGACGTACCAGTCCTGGTCGTTCACGGACTGGATCAGCGGTTCGACAGCCCGCCGGTCGCGGATCTCCCCGAGTGCCCAGATTGCCCTGACCCGCACCCACCAGTTTCTGCTTTTCAGTGCAAGGATCAGGTGAACGACAGCCGGTTCCCCAATAAGGGAGAGGGCGAATGCACTTCTCCACTGGACATCGCTGTCCTCTTCCTGCAGCGTGGCGATAAGCGGTTCGATTGCCGGCTCGCCCATGCCGGCCAGTACCCGCGTTGCATGCCACCGTACATCGACGTCATCTTCGGACATTGCCCGGATCAGCTGGGGAATTGCAGCCTCACCGATCCTGCCGAGTGCCAGGCCGGCAAGCCAGCGCACGTCCTGGTCCTCCGTCTCCTTAAGAGTACGGATCAGGGGTTTTACCGCCGGGTCACCAATATCCCCAAGAGCAAGTGCTGCTCTCCAGCGGATCCCGAGATTGGTGTGACGTATGGCCTTGATCAGGCCGTCCATGTCCATCCCGCTCGTCGTATGGACTGAGTATGCTTTTTTATCTGACATCAGGCCGTTCGTGTGCATGGTTTACCCCTCCGGTTCTCTTACGTAGTATGGTATCCTCTGTTTCCCGGTACCGCAATATTCCCGTCATTTTTACAAAGCGGTGGTGCCGTAAGAAACGATATCAGACCCTGTATAAAAAGGATAAAAGACTCCTCTCTATATCAATATAACTCCCTGATTCACCCGGACTGGCGGAGCGTCTTCGCTCTTCTCCGGTTTTGGAGAACGCGGGTCATGCATGGATCTATGCCAACCTATATACCCCTCCCTGCAACATCAGAACATACGGGGTTCCGGTATGAATGATGTCACGGTTCTGGTTGGCGGAAAAGCAGGAGACGGTATCAACAATGCGGGAGCAATGGTTGCCCAGCTGCTCAACCACCTGGGATACCGGATTTACCTGTATTTCGACTATCCTTCCCTCATCCGCGGGGGGCATAACTTTGCAGTAATCCGGGGCAGGGAAACAGCACCCGGCACCTGCGGGATGAAGGTGGATTTTGTCCTGGCACTGGACCAGGAAACCGTCGCGAGGCACAAGGGTGCGTGGAAGACGGATACTGCGCTCATTTTTAACAAAGACCTGGTGAAAGCAACGGGACAGGGTATTTCCATTAAGGAGATCCTTACCGCGGAACAGGCCCCGGCTATCATGGGAAATTCAGCGGTTATCGGCGGGTTTGCAAAAGCTGCCGGGATCCCGTGGAAGATCGTAGAGTCTGTGTTCTCTTCGCATATCCCGAAAGGCACGGAACAGAACCTGCGGGTTGCGAAGCGGGCATACGATATGGTTGAGACGGTGCACCCGATCTCCCCCTGCGATAACCCGCCTGTCCCCCTCCTGACCGGTAACGAAGCGATCGGCCTTGGCATGGTCAACGGCGGGCTTGAAGCGTATGTCTCGTATCCCATGACCCCCTCATCAGGCCTCCTCCATTTCCTTGCAGAAGAGCAGGAGAACCTGGGTATTACGGTGGTACACCCGGAGAACGAGATCGCGGTTATCCTGATGGCGCTGGGTTTTGCCAGTGCCGGAACGAGGGCAGCGGTCGGCACGTCCGGCGGCGGGTTCTGTCTCATGACCGAGGGGCTCTCATTGGCCGGTATGGCAGAACTCCCGGTTGTGATCCTCATGTCCCAGAGGACCGGCCCGTCCACCGGTCTCCCTACTTATTCCGGCCAGTCCGATCTCCTGTTCGTGCAGCATGCCGGGCAGGGAGAGTTCCCCCGGTTAATTGTTGCACCGGGAACTACGGAAGAGGCCCTGTACTGGTCTGAGGTTGCCATGCATATTGCCTGGGAATTCCAGGTCCCCGCCTTCATTCTTTCAGACAAGACCCTGTCGGAAAATACCTACAGTACCGATCTGACCCTTGTTCCAAAAACCCGGCATGCAGAACTTCCCTTATGGGACAAGACCGTTCCCTATCGTCGTTATGCAGACACACCGTCCGGCATCTCGCCCCTTGCATTTACCGGGACCGCCGGTGCAGTTGTCAAGGTGAACAGTTATGCGCACGACGAAAACGGGATCACGAGCGAGGACGCAGGTATCGTTGTGAAAATGACTGAAAAACGGTTGCGCAAAGCGGAGGGTCTTTTACAGGCCATGAACCGGTACCCGCAGGTGAACGTTTCCGGCAACCCGGCAGCGCTGGTGGCTATACTCTGCTGGGGATCGACTGCCGGGGTGTGCCGGGAAGTAGCCGGCCCGCTGGGCCTGCGGGTCGTCCGGCCCGTCGTGCTCTCGCCGTTCCCGGCAGAATCCCTCAAAAAGGCGCTGGAGGGCGCCGGTATGGTCATCGCGGTCGAAGAGAATGCAAATGCCCAGCTCGCCGCGCTTGCCGGACAGCATGGTATTGTCTGCCAGGAAAAAATACTCCGGTATGACGGGAGGCCTTTTACACCGGATCTCCTCCGGGATAAGATACGGGAGGTGCTTTCATGACCGGACGCCCGCTGATAACCGATACGGAGAATACCTGGTGCCCGGGGTGCGGGAACTTCTCCATCCAGCACACGCTGAAGAACGTGCTGGCTGATATCGAGAAGGAAGGGCAGTCTCTTGACAATGTTGTGCTTGTCTCCGGTATCGGCTGCCATGCAAAGATCGCCGATTACCTCAATATCAACTCGTTTTATTCCCTTCACGGCCGGACGATACCCGTAGCAACCGGTATCAAACTTGCCAATCCCGACCTGACGGTAATCTGCTGTTCCGGCGACGGGGATTGTTATGCGGAAGGGCTTGACCACCTCCTCTTTGCTGCCAAACGGAATATCGACATCACCGTCATTGTCCATAACAACCGCGTATACGGGCTGACGACCGGGCAATACACGCCGACATCCCCGCGGGGCTTTAAGGGAAAGTCGACTCCGCTCGGGACCCGGGAGGATCCCTTTAATCCTCTCGAACTGATGCTTGCCAGTGGAGCAACGTATGTCGCAAGGGGGTATTCAAAGAAGATGGACCTGCTGCGGAATCTGATACGGGAGGGTATCGGTCACAAGGGTTTCGCGTTCATCGATGTACTTCAGATCTGTGCCACCTTCTTCCCTGTCACCGACTGTTATTCGTCGCATGTCTACGATCTGGCAGAACACGACCGTACGGATTTTCCGGCAGCCTGTGTAAAGGCACGGGAATGGGACTACAATAGCGATGCGCCCATTGCACTCGGAACATTTTACCAGAAGATCTCGCCAGTGTTTGAGGCAAAAACAGCAGCACGGAAGCTGAGTGCTGCAGAGCGCGGACAGGCAATACGGGAGTTACTTGAAAAAAAGACCTGAATGTTCCTGCGTTCCTTATTATGAGCCGGAAAGAAATATGATCTGGAACGCTGTCCGAACCGGAATTATTCCCGTCCCAGTACCCGGTGCAGGATCACAGCGGTACTGCGGTGAGCAGCTTGGTTACATCCCCTTCCGTCCCGGTCTCAAATCCCTGGTCCCCCGAAATACGGCTGCTGCTTATTCCATTCCTCGTGTATCTGGCCTGGCTGCTTGAGATCTTCCTCCTTGCCGGTAACAACCGCCTGCTGGAGCACCCGGACCCGACAGGGATCGCCCTTTACACGATTATCGGCTGTGTCATCACGGGGATTATTATCCCGATTATCTGTATCCGGAAAGCATTCGTATCCGGCGCTGTGAACATGTTCCAGATCGGTTTCCGCACGGTACACCGGACAATTCTTGCCTGTTCAGTCACCGGCGCGATCGGCCTTGGCATGGTCCTCTTCTTCAATCCGTTCGGGACGGACCGTCTTGCATTTGCCAATGCCTTCCTCCTCCTCCTTCCTACTGCGATAGCCTCCGTGATCATCTGCTGGGTCCTGATCGGGACCCACGTGCAGGCATTTGTCCGGGCCGGCGGTGCAGCGATCTCCGTCACGGTCGGGGTCGTAGTAACCAGCCTCCTGTTTGCATCAGCCACTCTGGCCATGAACCCGTCAGTCCGGCAGGAAGGTTCCCTCTTCTGGCCGGTCTGTATCGGTATAGGAACAGCATTTTTTTTCTTTGCTGTCCGTGACATCTATGCAACGGTGATCGTGGTTGCAGGATCCGGTGTTTTTACCGGGGCTGGCAGGCTCGATCCTGCCAGCCTGCACGGGATCCCCCCGGGGATATATGTCTCATCGTTGCTTGCCATCGTCGTTCTCATCGTTATTCATATGTATCTTTCCCGGAATTACGCTACAATCCTGGTACCTGCCGGCAGGTAGCCTGCACCGGAACGATATGGCTTACAGTCTTGGAATTACGCGGGTATACGCCCGGTATACCGGAGTTCCGGCAATAGTCTTATGCCTCAAAGCGTTAATAGAGGACTATGACGGGAAATTCCCTGTTTGGCCTTGTATTTTCCCTTCTCCTGGTTTTTGGCGTTTTTTTTGCCGGTTGTTCCGATGAATCGCCGTCAGCTGAGACAACAACCCCCACGCCCGTGCACCCGGATGCTAAGTACAGCGAAGGGGACATTATCGCAACCGCGTCCTCCTCCTCCTCCTCTTCCCTGTATCTCATCCTGAAATATGATGCAGCAACCGACCAGTATACCCGGGCGGTTATCGAAAAGAATGAAGACGGCTCATGGGGCCACCGGTCCAGCGACTGGGCGGAAAGGAGCCCGCGGACAACCGTTGAAAAAATATATACGGTCAGGGTTGCCCATGTCGCGGTATCGATCGTTCCGGTTATCACGTCGGCTGTCCTGTCAGAAGTTACAGAAAATCCTTCCGGAAAACCCCCGGTCATCGCGAAAATGTCCCCCGTCTTTTCTCCCAAGGATATGGTAGTGAGTGCGACGATCACGGGTGAAAACTTCCAGAACGGTGCAACCGTCAGATTGTACAAGGCCGGTTCCGCCCCGATAACAGGCACCGTGAACCTGGTAACGGCTTTTAGTATCTCGTGTAATTTTAACCTTAACGGAAAAACTGAAGGCAGTTACAACCTTATTGTTACGAATCCCGACGGGCAGTCTGATTCAGTGCAGGCAGTATTTACCATTGGGGAAGTGTCGCCGATTATTGGCGGGATGTATCCGGTAACTGGTGCAGTGAACGAAAAAATTCCTTTGACAATCAACGGTCAGAACTTCCGGAATGAGGTGAAAGTGAGTTTTTCAAAGAACACAACCGAACTGATCTGTGACGAACCCCTGTCAATGGAGTCCTCGAAGATTGTCTGTACTCTTGACCTGTCAAAGAACCGGGGTGCCTTTGCGGGAGACTGGACGGTCACGGTTCTTAATATCAGAGACGGGAAGAAAGGTACCTGGGTAAAGAAATTCCTCATCACCAATGCCACCGCGTAAAAGGACTGGCCATTCCGGTTTTCCGGTATAATCCGCCCCCCCTCCATTACAAACACACCCGGATAACCCGGCAACCATATCTATTAATCCAGACGCCCGGTAAAACAGGTTACTATGGATGGATCCCTCATCACTCCTGAGATATTCGCATACGTGATCCTGCCGATCATGATATTCTGTGCCCGTATCTGTGACGTGACGATGGGCACAATACGCGTCATCTTTATCTCGAAGGGGGTCCGTTATCTTGCTCCCGTTATTGGCTTTTTCGAGGTGATCATCTGGCTGCTTGCCATCGGGCAGGTCATGAACAACCTGACAAATATCGTCTCGTATATTGCCTATGGTGCCGGCTTTGCCACCGGGACTTTTATCGGCATGTATATCGAGGAGAAGATCTCGCTTGGGCTGACCAGTGTCCGCATTATTACCAAGAAGGACCCGCTGGAGCTCATACAGTACCTGCGGTCTCACAACTACGGGGTAACAAGTGTCGATGGAGAAGGGGGAACCGGCAGGGTGAAGATGATCTTTACTATCATCCGAAGGCAGGACCTCACCCAAGTTGTCAGTATTATCAAAGAGTTCCATCCCAATGCCTTTTATTCGGTTGAAGAAGTGAAATCCGTGGCAGAGGGTGTGTTTCCCGACAAACCTTCGCGGGGTGTGTTCTCGTGGATAGATTCGCTCCGTTTTTATCGAAAAGGAAAATAACCTTAATTTTTTTGGGAATCCGTTAATCTAACCCGTAGGTTCAAGAAAATATATATTCTCCAGTATCAAAAACCTTATCTGGAGTCAAATGACGGTAAAAAGTATTGTAAAAACTTTTTCCACCCTGGCAGGGTCCCTCGCGGTCTGTCTGCTTGCCGGGTATAAGGGATGGTATCCTTCCCTGCCGGGGATGCCGGTTTGGTACGATAGTCTCGTAAAGCCAATCTTCTCACTCCCGTCATGGGTGTTCTCACCGGCCTGGATGGTCTCCTTCATCCTCATGGGACTCGTCCTCTTCCTTATCCTTGAGTCCGGTGTCGGGCAGCGGGACGTTACGTTTGGGCTGATCCTGTTTGTCCTGCAGCTGATATTCACGCTGGCCTGGGCTTTTGCATTCTTTGGTATTCATTCGGTCTTCATTGCCTTGTTGTGCATCATCGCCCTCTGGGCATCGCTCCTGTGTACGGTTATTCAGGTATTCCGGTTCTCTGCTTATGGGGGAATGCTGCTTATCCCTTATTTCCTCTGGGTCTGTTACCTCGCGTATCTCAACTACGGGATCATGACCCTCAATCATTTCCAATACGTAATCTGACCGGTTTTCCCCTCTGACCCATACCTTCTTTTTGTCGGAAAATAACGATGACTAAAGGGAGCGGCTATGCCAATAAAACGGATCCATATTGAAAATTTCAAGAGTTTTTCGGAAATTGACGTAGAGTTGTCCCGGTTCAACGTGGTGATCGGGTCCAACGCTGCAGGAAAATCCAATTTTATCAGTGCGTTCCGGTTCCTCCGGGATATCGCCTGTCACGGGGTTGTCAATGCTATCGCCATGCAGGGGGGGGCGGATTATCTTCGGAATGTAACGATCGGCAATGAGCGCGATCTTGTCGTGCAGGTGACCTACGAACCGGACCACGGGGAGGATGTCCTGGACAGGACCGATAAGGGCGGGTCAATGCTTGAAGTGCGTTCCTGCGAATCCTCGTATGAATTTGCCCTGCATTTCAATGCCACCGGTGACGGGTTTTCCATTGTCCGCGACCGGCTTCTGATCGGCTGCGAGTTCTCATCCTGCGGGAACGGCCGCAACCGGAAGGAAAAACAACAACTCCTCGGTAAGGGCTCAATCCAGGTATCAAGCGAGAAGGGAAACGTGCAGTATACCGTGGATATTCCCGCGGGTTGCTCCCTGACCGAGAACGACATAATCCCCCTCTTCTTCCGGGGAAAACGGCTTCCGGAACGAACCCTGCTTCTCGAGACCTTCTACGGGTACCCGCTTCCCCACTTTGAGAAATTCTTTGACCGGATTGCGATCTATGATATCGACCCCAAACTCCCCAAGAAAGGAGCTGTCATTACCGGGAAACATGAACTTGACGAGAACGCGGGCAACCTTGCTCTCGTGATAAAGACCATTCTCGATAACCCGGAAAAGAAACGGAAATTCGCAAACCTGCTCCGCGATGTCCTGCCGTTTGTCGAGGAGTTCTCTGTCCAGAAGTTCATGGACGTTTCCCTGATCCTGACCATGCGGGAGCGGTACGCCAAGAGCCGGGATCTTCCGGCCGCGTCTCTTTCAGACGGGACCATTGCTATCTTTGCCATGATCATTGCACTCTATTTTGAGGAAAAACCGTTTATTATCATTGAGGAGCCCGTCAGTCACATCCACCCGTTCCTGGTAACCCGTTTAATGAAGATGATGAAAGAGGCCTCTTTAAAGAAACAGGTGATGATTACTACCCACAGCACCGAGGTGGTTAAGCACGCAGCGCTCGATGATATCCTTCTCATCTCCCGGGACAGCGAGGGTTTCTCCGTCGTTTCCCATCCCGGTGACCGGGAAGAGGTCAGGACGTTTCTTGCAAACGAGATCGGGATCGAAGAGCTCTATATCCAGAACCTGCTGGGACTCTGATCCATGAAGAAACGGCTCTATATTTTCGTTGAGGGTGAAGACGATGTCCGGTTTTTCGGTCGGGTCATGAAACCTCTCTTTGTTCCCCACTACGATTCTATTGAGATCCTTCCTTATGCCAGTATCAGGCGTGTGAAAGTGAATAATTTCTTAAAAGGCATGGCAGAGATGAAAAATGATTATATCTTTGTCGCCGATATCGACATGGAACGGTCGGTGAGGGATAAGAAACAGCTCCTCTACCACTGGTATCCGAATATCAACGGGAACAGTATCGTGATTGTCATCATGGAGATCGAAAGCTGGTACTATGCCGGGCTTCCGGCAGAATCCCTGCAAAAGTATGGCCTCCCGGCCCTCCCAACGACAGACGGGCTTACAAAAGAGGATTTCAACGCCCTGATCCCCCTGGCATTCGATTCACGGATCGACTTCATGTTCGAGATCCTCAAGACCTTCTCCCCCACGATCGCAGCCCTGCATAACCGGTCGTTTAAGTTCTTTTTTGATCGGTATCATCTCGAAGACCCGGGTGTCTTTCCCCCCCCTCATTCCTGAAGGCCGGGATCGGAGGGTACTATCGAAATCATTATTGCAATTCTCCGCGCTACTGTTGTAACAACCAGTATTTTCGGGGTTTTATCTGATGACAAAATACGTTTGCCTGATCTGCGGCCACGAATACAATCCGGAAACGGGAGAACCGAAACAGAATATTGCACCCGGCGTATCATTTCCGGCACTGCCTGCAGACTGGGTGTGCCCTGTCTGCGGAGCGGAGAAGAGATTATTCAAAGAGGTAGTGGAGTAAGGTACCATGGTATCCCGCGAAATCGTTCCCGGTGTCGACTGGGTCGGAGCATTTGATTTTGACCGGCGGATCTTTGATGAACTGATCCCCCTGCCAAATGGCACCAGTTACAATTCCTACCTCATCCGCGGCAGCGAAAAAACCGCCCTCATTGACACGGTCGATCCCACCCGGGAGTTTGACCTGATAGAAAATCTTGTTAAACTGGGGATTGAACGCATCGACTACATCGTCGTCAACCATGCTGAGCAGGACCATGCCGGTTCCCTCCCCATGGTCCTTGAATTCTTCCCGAATGCGACCGTGGTGACCAATGAGAAGTGCAGGGACCTTCTCATCGCCCTGCTCCACCTGCCCATGGATAAGTTCACCCTTGTCAGGGACCGGGAGACACTCTCGCTTGGTGACCGGACACTCGAGTTTATCCTCACGCCGTGGACACACTGGCCAGAGACACAGGTCACCTGGCTGCAGGAAGACCGGATCCTCTTCTCCTGCGATCTGTTCGGATATCACACGGCGACAAGCGATCTCTACGTGACCGACCCGGTAGACTTCTATATCCCGGCAAAGCGGTACTATGCCGAGATCATGATGCCGTTCCGCAGCAGTATCAGGGGGCATCTGGAAAAAATCCGTGTCCTGAAAATCGACCTGATCGCACCGAGCCATGGTCCGATCCATAAAAACCCGCAGCTGATCCTTGATGCATATACGGACTGGGTCTCCGATAATGTGAAGAACGAAGTAGTGATCCCGTATGTGTCCATGCACGGCAGCACGCAGAAAATGGTGGAACATTTCACCGGCGCCCTCATTGCCCGCGGTGTTACGGTTAAACCGTTCAACCTGACCCATACGGATATCGGGGAACTTGCCCTCTCGCTCGTCGATGCGGCAACGGTCGTCATTGCAACACCGACCGTGCTCTTTGGCCCGCACCCCCAGGTCGTGTATGCCACGTATCTGGCAAACATGCTCAAGCCCAAGATGCGGTATGCATCGGTCATTGGATCATTCGGCTGGGCAGGAAAGGCCCCCGAAACAATCGTAAAGATGCTCGATCATGTCAAGGTCGAGGTCCTCGAGCCGGTCATGGTGAAGGGACTCCCGGATGAGAAGACGCTTGCGGCCCTCGACCGGCTGGCTGATGACATTGCACGGAAGCATAAGGAGAACAACATTCTGTAACCCCCCCATGAACGTGAAGTGATCGATTATGACAAAACTGTTTGAAGTATACAAATGCGAAGTGTGCGGAAACATAACCAAGGTTGTCCATGCCTCGGGCGGGACCATGGTCTGCTGCGATAAACCGATGACGCTCCAGCAGGAAAAGACCGCGGATCAGGGAAAGGAGAAGCACGTGCCCGTTGTTGAGAAATCGGCAAAGGGGATCATCGTGAAAATCGGGTCGGTACCCCACCCGATGGAGGAGAAGCATTACATCGAATGGATCGAGGTCCGGGCAGGGAACAACCTCTACGTCAAAGGATTATTACCCGGTGATAAACCGGAAGCTGAGTTCTGCGTTGCTGACACCAACGTGAAGGCCAGGGCATACTGCAACGTGCACGGGCTCTGGACAAACCGTCCGTAATTTCAGGTTTTTTCTCCCTTTTTTTAGCTCTTCGCTGATCTGTGTGGGTAATCTGGATCCCGGTAAACAAGTTGATGGGGGCTAACGCCCCCAAACCCCCATTAAGATGAACTCCGCCGCCCCCGAAGGGACGCCCCCGCGGCGGCTCACGCAATGCAATGGCAGATGAATTCATCGTTTATCTTACCCACTTGAAATAGCGAAGAGCCCTTTTTTAAATAAAACAGCCCCTCTGTTGGCAAACACTAATAGCGTCGTCGCGGTAACCCATTAGTGATGCGGCGGCTCACCCACCTGTCCACGATCATTGCCGATCTCGGCGATATTTTCGTCTTTGTCGCCCCTGTTACCTGTGTCCCTCTTATCGTTGCTGTGCTCTTTTCTGAATGGAACATGCTCCTTCCTATGGCGGCGGTTCCCGTTATTTTCTTCGTTCTTGGGATCGCATTACGGAGCATCCCCCGGGGTGAGCGGGGGGTGCGCCTCTCGACGGCTCTCTGTTCAGTGGCCCTCTTCTGGTTCTTCTGCGCCATGATCAGCGGTGTCCCCTTCATGCTTGGCATGGGTATGGACTTTACCGATGCCCTCTTCGAAGGCATGGCAGGGTGGACCGGTACGGCATTTTCCCTGATGCCTGCTATCGATTCTGCACCCCATACGCTTCTGTTCTGGCGGTCATACATGCAGTGGATCAGCGGGATCGGGATCATTGCGTTTGCCATTACCACGGCAAGCAGTACCGGGCTCTTCCCGTCCAGGATCTTCCGCACCGAGAGCAGGGATGAAGCGCTGATGCCCAGCGTGATCGCAACCGGGCGGTCGCTCTGGAAGATCTACGGGTTCCTCACCTTCATGGCAATCGGGCTTATCCTGTTTTCAGGTCTTTCGCTCTGGGAATCTGTCAACCTTGCGCTCGCGGCCATCTCCAGCGGCGGGTTCTGCATTCACCAGCAGGGGATTCTCTATTACAACAGCCTTTTTCTGGAGCTCCTGCTGATTCCCGTGATGATTGCCGGGGCCCTCCCGTTCAAGCTCTATTACCTTGTCCTCCAGAACCGCCGCCTCAGCCTTTTTGGGGACGAGCAGGTCAAGCTCTTTTTTATCTTCCTTGGGATCGCTGTTGCGGTCCTGACATACGACCTGATGTTTTTTGAGGATTTGGGGCTTACCCTTGCACTCGAACAGGCGCTGTTCATGGCGGTCTCGGCGATCACAACAACCGGTTTCCAGATTGTAAACCCACACACGTGGGCGAGTGTTATGCTTTTGTTCCTTGCCATGATCGCTTTTATCGGCGGGTGTTCCGGCAGTACCTCGGGGGGTGTCAAACTCAGCCGGATCGCGCTTGCGATACGGGCGCTTGTCTGGTGGTTCCACCGTCTTTTCGTGAGCGGCAAGGTGCTGCTCCCGTTCAGGATCGAGGGGCGCACCATCCCGAAGGCAACGGCTGAGCTGGAAGCAGCCAAGAATATGCTGGTGATCATCCTCTCGGTCATCACCATCTTTGTTGCAACGCTTGCGGTCCTCCAGTTCCACCTCACGTCATTCTCGCTTACCGAAGTGGTCTTTGAGGTCGTATCGGCGTTCTCGACCAGCGGGATCTCGACCGGCTATGTCTCACCGGATATGCCGGTGATCTCGAAATGGATATTTATCATCGTGATGTGGATCGGGCGGCTGGAAGTAATACCGGTCGTGATGCTCTTTATTGCCCTGGTACGGGATCCTGACTGAGGATTCCTTCCTTAAGGCGCACAACGCAACTTTACTTTTCTTAACTTCAGGAAATCTCATATAAACAGCCAACCCATAGTACGCCAATGAAGCAGATCGCCCTGTATGGCAAGGGGGGTATCGGCAAATCCACGACATCGGCCAACCTTTCCGCGGCATTATCCGGCATGGGGCTTGATATCCTGCAGATCGGGTGCGACCCCAAGCGGGACAGCACCCGCATGCTGATGCACGGGACGTTCATCCCCACGGTCATGGATCTTGTGCGCGAACGGGGCGATGCAGGACTCCTGCTTTCGGATATTGAGTTTAAGGGTTACAATGGCGTCCGGTGCGTCGAAGCCGGCGGGCCGGAACCTGGTGTCGGGTGTGCCGGCCGGGGTATCATCGCTACGTTCCAGATGCTGGAGAAGTTCGGGGCGCTCAAAGGGGACGTCGTTGTCTATGATGTGCTGGGCGACGTGGTCTGCGGGGGTTTTGCCATGCCCATGCGGGAAGGGTATGCACAGGAGATCTATCTGGTCACATCGGGCGAACTGATGTCGCTTTATGCAGCAAACAATATCTGTAAGGCGATAAAACGGCTGGCGTCCCGGGCAAAGAGCAAGTGCCGGCTTGCCGGCGTCATCTGCAATGCCAGGGGCCAGCCAAAGGAAGAGGAGCTGGTAGCAGAGTTTGCCCGCCGGGTGAACAGTAACCTGACCGGTTTCATCCCCCGTGATCGCGTGGTGCAGCTTGCCGAACTGAACCGGAAGACCGTTATCGAGTACGAGCCTGCCTCGTTACAGGCAGAACGTTATCGCACGCTTGCCGGGCGGGTCATGGAGAACACCAGCATGACGATCCCTACCCCTCTCGAGATCGATGAACTTGAAACTCTCGCCTACTCATACATCTAGGTCCGGGGGTTGTACCCTTACGGGTGCACTCTCGGTAACGACCCAGGTACGGGATACCGCAAGTATCATCCATGGCCCTAAGGGATGTGCCCACCATAACTTTTCCCTTTTTCATGCTACTCTGCTCGGCAATGAGCAGGCCACCCTCCCGGATCTTGTCTCATCAGCCCTTGGCGAAAGTGATATTATTTTTGGTGGTGAGGATGCTCTGGCCCGGTCGATCCAGTCTGCCTGCGAACGGGAGGTTAAGGCAGTCTTTGTCCTCTCGACCTGCATTGTCGCAACCATTGGCGATGACGTGGAAGAGGTCTGCTGCCGGGAGTGGCCGGTACCGGTTATTCCCATCCCGACCGCCGGCTTTTTTGGGGGAATGTTCCAGGACGGGGTCAATAATGCCCTGATCGCGCTTGCGGATTTATCAGAGCCTTCCCCGGTATGCCCGTGCGTGAATATCATCGGTGAAAAAAACCTTGAATACGAGGTGGAGGAGAATTACGCTGAAGTGGTACGCCTGCTCACACTTCTCGGGCTTCCGGCGGGAATACGGTTCGTTCACGACCTGTCCTTTGAAGATCTCCCGGCACTTGGTGCTGCACAGCTCAACATCCTCCGAGACCCATCGCTGGTACCGGTCGGGGACCATCTCCGGCAACGGTTCGGGACGCCCTATGTCCCGTCGTTCCCCAACGGTCTCTCGGATACCCTCGCGTTCCTTGATTCCGTGGCAGCAGCCTGCGGGGTCGATGCAAAGCGGGCAACGGGTATCGAGCGGGCATTGCAGGCAGAAGTACTTGCAGACTTTACCGACATTGGCGATGCCGAAGGGGTTTTCTGCGGGCCGGTTACGGATCCCGAGAGTTCCCGGGCAGCGAGGGAAGCTGCCGATGCCCTGCATATCCGGGTCAGCGGGAACGAAAAAGCTCATCCGCTGCCGGTCCATCCCGTGGTCGGTACGAGCGGTGTGCGGAGGATGCTCCACCGCTGGAGGCGTGCGATCCATGCCTGAATGCGATAATCCTCTCTGGCCCTGTGCCATGACCGGGGCTGCCGCCTGCCTTGCCGGATTCGAAGGCATGAGTGTTGTGATCCATGGTTCCAGCGGCTGCTACTATTATCCCACAACGCTCCTGCATGCCCCCCTTCATGGCACGTTTATCCTGGAAAACGAGGTGATCTTCGGCTCGGAGGACCGGCTCCGTGAGGTTATCGGCGGGCTTTCCGGTACCAACACCCGCATTGCGGTGATCACGACCTGCGTTCCTGCGATACTTGGCGAGGACATCCAGTCTATGCTTGAAGGGCACGATGTACTTCTCGTGGACAGCCCGGGTTTTTCCGGGGATGTGGAGGCCGGTTACGCAAAAGCCCTCTCGCTTCTCGAGCCACAGACGGATCCGGCAACGGTGGGCGTGAATATCGACGGGATCTGCCTGCTCGATCCGTTTTACAAGGGAAACCTGCAGGAAATGCGGCGGCTGCTCACTCTCGCATCTGTTCCGGTTGCCACGGTGTTCTGCCGCGATGCGCTTAAAAAAACCCGCACAGCCGCGACCTGCACAATCGGGACAAACGAAGATTTCATGAGTGGCGTAGGAAATTATCTTGGCGGGACGCTCGGGTTTCCTTCCCTGCGGGCTACGTTTGAAAGACTGGGCACGAGCTTTGAGGAATCGGATATCGGCCCTGTCCTGCGGGAACTGACGCAGCAGGAGGAGGAGACCATCCGCATCTGCGACAAGTTCCTGCGGAGGTTCGATCCGCCATCCGTTCTGATCTTTGCCGGGGCATCGTACGCGGAATTCGCCGCACAGACTCTTGAACGCTATCTGGATGCCGATATCCGCTTCATCGGACAGCGAAACGCGGGCAGTCCGTCCCGCTACCCCTCCGGACTGGTGGCAGGACAAAAGGAAGCAAAAACATTGATCGGGCTGCATAACCCTGACCTGATCCTTGGGTCCTCTTTTGAGCAATCCGTATGCGGCAACCGGGCATTTTATGGGATCACATCCCCGCTGAGAGGAGCGGTGAGGCTTGCGCCCGTGCCCTTCGCGGGGATCAACGGGACGCTCTTCTTTATGGAACAGGTCCTGAACGCCTGCATGGATCATTCCCGCAGAGTTCCCTGATACTGATTTTCACCGTCTGAAAATGGTGTGGTTTTCACTTTCACCCTGCACACGCTGACCCGTTATATACTTCCGGTACCGACGACAGTATACGACAGAAGGTGGTCGTGTATGATGGAAAAAGCAGGATATTTCCAGCGGACCGGATGCCAGGCGCTTGACCGTGAAGGACACTCTCACGAAGTACTCGAACTCCATATCTGTGGTGCCCGGTATGCTGTCCGCAGGTCGGACCTGGTAAAAGCGATCTCCGGCCGCACCCTGATCCAGGTAGAGGAACTCACCCGCAACTGGGAATATTACCTGGGGGCGACGAGCGGCCTTGCACAGGTCTCGGTCTCCGGAAAAGCCCTGAATGTCGACCTGTTCGGGGCTGGCAGTTTTACGCTCTCCCTCAACAGCCTGCGGGCCGTGCTCTATGGTAAGGAGCGGCTTGCAGTCATTGTCCGGATCCCCGAATCACCTGCCCAGAGACTGCGCCGGGTTGCTGCCGGGCAGCAGACTATCGGTGCAGCGGTCTGATCCCGGGTTTTTTCCCGGGTTGCGATTATACGGCCGGGCTTTTATCGGACCCGGCCGGCCCTTTCAGTTCAGTAGTCCTGCATTCGTTGCGGGAATTGTTACCAGGGTACAATGATGTCCGATACCGCAGCCGGACTCGTGGATAAAGAACACCCTCTCCTTTTTCCCGACCGGAACCGGATAAAAACCACTCAGGGAATGGTTTTTCATTATCCCGGATACATCTGTCTCCTGCATCATGCCCACACAACCCCCCATAGCTTTGAGCAGGGCTTCCTTAAGGGACCAGATCCTGAAGAACCCATGCTGTTCATGGTATGGTGCCTGGCTTATCCATTGTCTCTCACCTGGTGTGAACAGATACTCTGCGGTCGCTAAAAAGGGGTAACGGGGGTCGCCATTCACAATATCGAGACCGATCCTGTTTTTTTTGGAAATACCAAGACAGATAATCTCATCAGTTCGGGACAGGCTGAAATGAATATCATGAATTTCCCCCTCCGGATCCAGGTTCGGTTTTCCGCTCTCCTCATAGACAAACCGTACTTCCTGTGGCTCCTTCTCAATATACTCTCCCAGTACAGTCCGCACCATCCCGTACCTGAGAAGATAATTCTGTGCATCACGGGGTTTTTTAAACCCTGCAGCTCTGGTTACTTCCTGAGCGCTGATAAGACCGGAAAGAACCGGGTAGTACCGGTCAAGATCAGAATACCGTGCCGACCAGATATGCAGTTGATTACCGGTAATCGGTATTCGTGTGCCCAAAACCGGATGATCTGTCTCGATAGTGCACACAGTCCTGAACTTCAGGCAATCCCGGATAGTATCCAGCGTGGTCATCTGTATGCCCCAAGGGCTTCCCGGATTTTTTCCGTAAGAACGCTCAGATATGGCTCGTTGAAGAGATTTGAGTGATCGCCGGGAACTGTTATCACTTCGCATTTCCCGGTAATGATGGAACTCCATCCGCGTGTTATATCGCCGGGAAACAGAATGGGATCCGGACCTGTGGAAAAGAGTACGAGATCCCCTTTGAATGTGTGGGGGAGATACATACGGGAGGCATTCAGCTGGACTCGCATATTCTGGCGGCTTCCTTCGGGATATTTTTCAAGGGAGTCCTTCTTGAAATGAGCAGAGGCGTGAGCTTCGGATACGGATTCTGGCAGTGATTTTGCACCGGATCTGAATAATACCTTGTGAAACACGGTACGAATGGATTTGAGGACAGCGGCATAGAGTCTGCTGTCAGGATGGGCTTTCAGATGCCGCTCAAAGAAGGCAGGGATTGTTCCCAGGATCCGGCCGGGAAAGAGTGTCGCAGCCATCGTTTTGATATACCTGACCTCAGTGGCTGGGGCTGTAACATCGATCATTCCCAGAAAAGCCACGGTTTCGTTGAGTTCCTGCAGCTGGCAACCCAGCTCGAAGGCAATAGTACCACCATTGGAAAAACCCAGCAAGTGGTACGGACCTTCCTTCTGGACTGTCCGGACAGCATCCACCTGTTGCCGGGCAGTTTCTTCTACTGTTGTAGGAAGTTTCTCGCCCGGTTCGAGTCCCCTTCCCCGTATCCCGAAAACCGGGCGGGAATTATCCACGGCAGGTAAAATTTTCAGGTAATGATCCATCCATCCGCCAAGAGGGTGGATACAGAAGAGCGGGGGCAGACTGCCACCCTCCCTGAGGGGAAAAATGAGGGAATGGTATTCCTTTTTTGCATCGGTTTTTTGCCGGATGAGTGTGGCCTGCTCCTGTATGGTGGGGTAGCGGTAGATAGTGTCCGGAGGAAGGTTGATATGAAACTCCCGGTGGATTTTGATGAGCAGCTCAATCGCGGTAAGCGAATTTCCCCCGCACTGGAAAAAGTCATCGTTGAGCGTAATATCTGGCAGGTCCAGGATCCCTTTCCAGATCTGCAGGAGTTTTTCTTCGGTTGTTGATGGCATAATACGGACCTCATCCCCGGCTGGTCCATTTTTCCCATTTTCGGACACAGCAGTATTGCCGAATGTTTTTGTACCTTCGTCCCTCAATGGTTTGCCGAGTGCGTTCTTCGGGATTTCATCAACAAAAAAAACCCTGCGGGGAACCTTGAACTGGACAAGACGATCCAGACAGTACTGGCGCAGGTCCTCTTCAGATACCTGCGTATCATTCCTGACTACCATCGTGGCGATATCCTCTCCAAGGGTGGGATCCGGAATGCGGAATGCCATGGCGTCACTGACAACGGGATGAGACAACAGGACCGCGTCTATCTCTGCGGGAGCGATTTTTCTTCCACCCTTGTTGATCATCTCTTTTTTCCGGCCGATCAGGAAGAGGTACCCCTCATCGTCGAGATGCCCGAGATCCCCGGTCATGAACCAGCCGTTACTGAAAGCAGCAGCATTTTCTTCCGGTGCGTTCAGGTACCCGTCAAATACAAGTTCCCCCCGTACAACGATTTCCCCGGCATGGCCCCGGGGAAGTGCATGACCTTCATCATCCCAGATTTCCAGTTCGCTGATAAAGGGAATCCCTACCGATCCCTGTTTGCCGGGATTATTTATGGAGATGTATGCCTCCGACATCACGTATATGTCGATAACCCGGACTCCCAGTAATGCTTCCATTTCCTGAATAATGGCGGGACGTATGGCTGCAGATCCCGAAATAATCAGCCGGAGTGAATGATTTGCCAGTTGATCCCGCGGTACCTTTTTCAGTTCCTGCAAAATGGCCTGGTGATGAGCCGGTCCTCCCCAGTAATGGGTAGGCCGGTAAGTGCTGAGAAGATCCAGAAAATCCGAGGGCACAAAATCCTGGAGACAGACAAGGGTCCCCCCCGTGAGAAGGGTACCTCCAAGGGGCGGTTCATAACCAAACCCTGTGTCCAGCGATAAAAAATGGAGATTTTTATCCGTGTTACTGATGCCGGAAGATGCATTCAGCATATGCATTCCCGCAAAGAATCGTTGCTGACTGGTTGGAACCGCCTTTGGTTTTGCAGAGGTGCCTGACGTCAGCTTAATTGCTGCAATATCCTTTGGTGTAGCGTATATTGCCTCGGTTCCACCGGTATCAACTTCCGGAATAATGGTAAATAAACCCGCGATCTCCCCCGAACAACTGACTTCAATGACACGGATTTTTTGGGCTTCTGCAACGGCAATGGCCGCAGTGTACTTCCCCTTCTGCACAAGAACCGCTTTGATCCCGAGATGGGAAAAGACAGAATCATATTCGGGTTCCTTGTTCTGGGAATTGAGAGGAATAACGGTAAACCCGGCCATAACTGCCAGGATCGCGACTGCCGTATGCGGACCGTTTGGCATAACAACAGCAATACGGTCATTGGGCCGGAACCCAAGCGCATTCAGGGATCGTACTGCATATGCAACCTGTCGCCGCAGGTCCCGGAAGGTAAGCGGCTGGTAACCCGGGGATTCAATTGCAGGTGAATCCGGGTTCTGGCTGCCGAAAATTATGAGATCCCTGACGCAGAGGCTCTTTTCATTTTTCATGAATATTTCTGTATCTGATAGGCGGCAGGGAATATTCAATGTGTGCTTTTTGTTTCACGCTCATCAGGAATAACATATATTCTCTTCTGAAAGGAAATTTTTTGCAATTTCCCTTTAGCCTGTTGAAGGATTTCAGGAAAGCCGTTCTGTTGCCCGGTTCCGGATAGGTTTCCCGCCAGACCTATTATGACGTATCCACAGGGTCGATCCTGCGGGGAAATGATGGTCAGGAATTCAGGAAAAAACCATCATTTAAATGATGTATGGTTGATATCTCTGGGAGTCGTATGTCAATGAAACTCGCGTTATTTTTAGCGATGGTACTCGTCTCCGGAGTAATAATCTGCGGGTGTTCGTCTCCTGCTCCGGCTCCTGAAATGAAAACGGTCAGGGTAGCATACCTTCCCACCTGCGATTATGCCCCGATCCATATTGCGAAGGAAGAAGGCTACTTTGCCGAGCAGGGAATTGATGTAGAACTGGTAAGGGTCCAGGGCACTGCAGCGGCCCTTCCTCTCGTTTTGAGCGGGGATGTTGCGGTTTTTTCGGGACCCGTGAAAATAGGGATGGTCAATGCAATAGCAAAAGGTGAGCATATCAGAATTGTTGCGGATAAAGGAAGGGTTGCTTCGGATTCCTGTACCGCGTATGCCCTGATGGTGCGTAAGGATCTCTTCGATATGGGATTGTCACGAAGGTAGCTGACCTGAGAGGTCGGAAGATTGCGGAGCGCGATTCAGATTATGACCTGTATCGTGCGCTTGCGGTGGGGAATCTTTCAACAGATGATGTCGAGACCCTCGATATGGAATTTCCCATGGTTATCCCAGCATTCAGGAACGGGGGAATTGATGCCGGCCTGGTGACTGAACCCTTCCTTTCCCAGGCAAAGAACAGCGGTACCGCAGTCGTACTGGTACCGGCACAGGATTTCATACCCGAATATCCCTTTCCGCTCTATTATGGTCCCGCTATCCTTGACAAGGATCCGGAACTTGGCAGGAGGTTCATGGTTGCCTACCTACGGGGTGTGAGACAGTATAATGAAGGGAAAACGGAACGAAATCTGAAGATCATAGGGAACTATACCCACCTGGACCGGGATCTGCTGAACCAGACCTGCTGGTTCGCGATCGCAGCTGACGGATATGTTCCCCGGCAACCAGTGAGGGAGTACATGGACTGGATGTACGCAAACAACAAGATCATGCGGAACCTTGACGATGATCAGCTGTTTGATATGAGTTATGCATCCTATGCCAACGGGATACTGCAGAATTCAACATCTAAAGAATAGACTCCGGATTTACTGGCGGAGCACCAGCCCTCAAATTTTTACAAGGATATCATGCGGGCGGTTTGAACCGGGCCGCACTGAAGTGTCATAATACCAGGTTTTTGTCAAAAAAGGATGAATCCCCGTTATTCCTGACTGTACCGCTGCGTGCCCATATGCCGTAACGGTTTTCCTGCCGGGTTCCGGGGAATTGTATCGACAAACCAGACCTTCTTCGGGATCTTGAACTGAATGAGCCGATCGAGCATATAACGACGAAGTTCCTGTTCCGTTACCTTCTCATCAGCTGGCACTACCATTGCCGCAACATCCTCCCCAAGCACCGGATCCTTCACCGGAAAGGTCATTGCTTCCCGTACACCGGGATGGGACCTCAGAACGGTATCGATCTCTTCCGGTGATATTTTCTCACCTCCCTTGTTGATCAGTTCTTTTCTCCGGCCGGTGAGGAAGAGATACCCCTCCTCGTCAAGATAACCGGTGTCCCCGGTCCTGAACCAGCCATCAGTGAATGCCTGTTTGTTCTCCTCTGGTGCATCCTCGTACCCGCTGAAGACCGTTTCTCCTTTAATGAGGATCTCCCCGGTTACATTCGGTTTCAGGGGCAGACCATCCTCACCGGTAATCTGAATTGAATCGATGAACGGAATTCCGACCGAACCTTTTTTCGGGGGAAGGTTGATGGCAAGCGAACCTGCTTCAGACATCCCGTATGCATCTATCACCGGAACCCCGAGCAGCGATTCGAGTTCAGCCCGGACTTGTGCGGGGAGAAAACCAGAATCTGTCTGGATATACCGGAGTGAATTGCCGGATAATTCGTCCAACGGCCATTTTTTGATCTCCCTGAGGATACCGGCATGGAGCGCTGGATTTGCCGCATAGTATGTGGGCTGGTATCTCCGGAACAGCGGGGGAAAATCCGGGGGGATGAAATCCCGTGTACAGATAACCGTTCCCCCGGCAAGCAACGGTGCCAGAAGTGAATAGCCGATCCCCGTCCCGTGATTATAGGGTATCATGTGAAGGCACCGGTCAGCGGCGGTGATTCCGCATGCAATACACATCCGCTGTTTGGAAATTGCCGACTGTTTCTGGGTTACCGGTACAATTTTTGAAGTGGCCGTTGTTCCTGAGGTCAGTAATACATAGGCTGTATCAGAAGAGATTGCATACTCCGGTGCTTCTGTGGACGGTGACACACTGGGCATCAGGATGAATTTTCCGGCCAGCGTTTGGGTGGGAACCATTTCAATAACCGGAATATTCCGTGATACTGCTACTGTCCCAGCAGTCGTGTCATATCCCTTTTGTACGATAATTCCTTTTATCTTCAGGAGTGAAAAATCACGCTCATATTCCTGTTGCTTATTCTGAGGATTGAGCGGTATCGTGGTGAACCCTGCCATCACCGCAACGAGTATGACTGCCGTTTCAGGAGTGGCGGGTGTAATCACGGCGATCCTGTCATTCCGACGAAACCCCATTGCGTTGAGAGTTTTTACAACGTACGTTATCTGGATCCTGAGATCCCGGTATGTGAGTGGACGCATTCCCGGTGATTCTATGGCATTATGGTCAGTATCCTGGTTTCTGTCAAAGAGTAATTCTTTAACGGTATACTGCCCGGACTCATTCATCATAGTACTGGTAAAAATCTCTCTGATAATGACTATTTAATCTCTCCTCTTCAGTATGATGTAAAAAAACGGAACTCCGGTAACCAACCGGTCATTGCGATAGTATCGCAGTCCTTCAGACTGTGAGATATCAAGGCTCAGATAACGAGGGTACTGCATGACATGCCGGGTGATCCGGCATTGGATAAGGTCTATGACAACTTTCAAACCCCTGCTGATTCATCGGGAGAGATTTCGGTATTTTTAATAAAACCCCCATCGAGATAATAAACAGAAATGTGATGTCCATGAAAAACACCTTGGTTCTCCTTGTTCTTCTGATGATTTCCGCGGTTGCTCTTTCTGCATGCATGTCTCAGGCGCCCCCGGCAGTGTCCCCCTCAATGGTCCCGTCACCATCCCCGACACCGGCCCTGACAACCGTGAAGGTTGCTTACCTCCCGATTATTTCTAACGGGCCGCTTTTCATAGCTCAGGAGGAGGGCTATTTTGCCCGACAGGGAATAAATGTTGAGTTCGTAAAGTTTCAGAGTGCCCCGGCATCCGTGCCCGCCCTCATCAACGGGGACATCGCAGTATCTGGAGGACAGTTTTCACCCGCGATGGTCAACGCGATAACGAAAGGTGCGAATGTACGCATCGTGGCAGATAAAGGAAGAGCCTCTTCCGGTACCTGTAACACGAATGGTATTGTAGTCCGCCGGGCACTCTTCGAAAGCGGAGAAGTAACAAAGATATCTGACCTGAAGGGAAGGAAAGTCATGTTTACCAACGACCAGTCGTACCTGGTTTCCCTCTTGCTTGAACGAGGGAATCTCACGCCCGATGATGTTGAAATTGTCAACATGGACTTCGCTTCAGGTGTTGTTGCACTCACAAACGGGGCCGTTGATGCCGGCGATCTGACAGAACCGTTTATCACCCAGGTGAATAACAGCGGTGTGGCAGTCATGCTCATACCAACCAACGAATACTGTCCTGACTGGCCGCTCCCGTTGTATTATGGTCCGGCTTTTCTTGAAAAGGATCCGGAACTCGGCAGACGGTTTATGGTTGCTTATCTCCAGGGTGTGAGACAGTATAACCAGGGCAAAACGGAACGGAACCTTGTGATCATGGGAAATTATACTAAACTTGACCGGGTCCTTCTGGGACAGAGCTGCTGGATGCCGGTAGCAAACAACGGCGACCTTCCCGGCAAATCTGTCCGGGAATACGTGGACTGGATGTATGCAAACAAGAAGATCGCCCAGAATCCAACTGATAATCAACTTTTTGATATGAGCTATATTACCTATGCCCGGGGTGTACTGGCAAATACTTCCGGTAGCGGATAATCTGTGCAGAAAAGGTGGAATATGTATCTGCCGCTATCCTTTTTTTACTAAATCCCCCGGGGATTAACTCCCTGTGAAAACGGATTTATTCAGTTTTTCTGCACAGAATACAAAAATTCTCTCCGGTTTTTGTGGGGAATATCCGAAAGTATCGTTCCTTTCGGGAATCATAAAATTCATCAGCAGCTGTTTTCGCACCTTTTGAAAAGAAATTATAATCATCAATAACAATGAATCCACCGGGCTGGATAACCGTATCCAGAAAATCCAATGCAATTAAAATCGGGTCATAGAAATCAAAATCTACATAAGCGAAACATACCCTCTCCGGAAGCTTTGGGCCTTGAATTGTTTTCTCGATAAATCCCGGAATTATTCTGATTCTGTCAAGAGGGAAGTTGATGGCAGATAACCGGGCTCTGATCATATCTTCCGGAAAAGACATCATGCCTTTATAATCTTCAACCGAACCCAAATGGAAAACGTCATTAATAAGAATATCCTTTTCTGAAGGTTTTGCAAAGCCTTCAAATGAGTCGAAAAGCCAGATGTTCTTTTTTGTATTTTTTATCTCGTATGCGAGCAGAGCAGATATAACTCCCTGTCCTGTCCCGAATTCACAGACTTCTCCTTCAAGAATAAGTGATTGATGAAGATAATCAATCAGATATAATCCTGTACTGAATCTTGTGTACATTGAGTCCGAAAGAAGCCTCAGACTTTCTTCATCAGTCGTCAATTCTGTATTGAATATTAATTTGTTGTGAAGGGCGCTTAACTCTTTTAGTGCTTTGAGTAATTGCCCTTCCGCATATGTTCTTCTGAATTTTGGATCAACCGTAACGATTTTATAACCCGTTTTCATCAAAAAGGAATTAACAATTTTCCCGACTTTCATTTTTATTGACATGATCAATGTAATTATTCTGTATGGGAATATGAAATACTGCTTTCATATGGAACACAACTGTTCCCATACTCGATACAATCCGGGAGGTATCAGGAACCCCTCTTGGGCCCTCATAACATCACTTTCCCTCCCGGTTTTTTCCTGCTTTTATGAAACATAAACTGACCGGGGATACATGAATGGTATGTATGCGGGATAAAAGATCAACCCCCATCCCGATGATGATCAGCAGTCTGATGGGTGACATACCGAAAAATCGGGCGTGATACTGTCATACCCTGTCAGGATCTGTCTGCACGAGAATGTCGTCATGCAGGGGGTCATCAGACAATGCACCTGTTTTGTCCTGTGACAATCGCTGATCATACCGTAGCGTTCCCGCGTGCCGTAATGGTTTTCCCGCAGGGTTACGGGGGATCTCCTCCACGAAATAGATCCTCTTTGGTATCTTGAACTGGACCAGCCGGTCAAGAAGGTACCGGCGGAGTTCCGATTCTGTCACCTGCGCATTGGCCGGCACCACCATGGCAGCAACATCCTCCCCGAGACCGGGATCATAAACCGGGAATGTCATCGCCTCCCTCACTCCGTGGTGTGACTGCAGCACGGAATCGATCTCTTCGGGGGAGATCTTCTCTCCCCCTTTGTTGATCTGTTCTTTTTTTCGGCCGGTAAGGAACAGATATCCATCATCATCGAGGTATCCCAGATCCCCGGTCCTGAACCCTCCGTCAACGAATGCAGCTTTGTTCTCCTCAATGGCATCTTCGTATCCGTTAAAAACCGTTTCGCCTTTGACAACAATCTCCCCGGTCTCTCCGTTCCTGAGAATAATTCCATTTTCATCTCTGATGGTAAGAGATTCAATGACCGGAATACCCACCGATCCCGTTCGGGGAGGAATATTGATGGTGATCATCCCTGTTTCTGACGACCCGAAACTCTCAATCACCGGCACTCCAAATACCTCCCTGAGTTCCTGATTGACCGTGGCGGAAAGCAGGGCCGTTCCTGTTTGTATCTCCCTCAATGAACTGTCCTTCAGTTCCTCCAAAGATGCCTTTTTTATTTCCCGCAGGATAGCCTGATGCAATGCAGGGCCGGCTGAATAATAGGTTGGGCGAAACGCTTTGAGCAGAGGCAGAAAATCGGAAGATATGAAGTCCTTTGTGCAGATTACTGTTCCACCGGCGAGCAGTATACTCAGGAGCGGTGTTGCAAGGCCCATGCCGTGATAATAGGGGACAATGTGCAGACTCCTGTCCGTATGGGTAATATTGAATGTATCTGCCTCCCTTTGCTTGGTTAAAAGGAATTGTTTCTGTGTAAGGGGGACATTTTTCTGGGTGCCCGTTGTGCCTGACGTGAGAAGGAGAATCGCAATATCCGAATGAATGGCGAATTCAGCCTTTTCTGTACCTGTTCCGCTATCAGGTGCCAGATCAAATTTTCCGGCATACCCGGTGAGTGGAATCAGTTCGATGATGGGGATCTTCCCTGACTTTGCTACACGTGTTGCTGCAGTATGATGCCCCTTTTGTACAATAATGGCCTGTATTTTCATCTGGGAAAAATATCTGCTGTACTCCTCCTCCCGGTTCTGTGGATTTAAGGGAACTACTGTGAATCCTGCCATGACCGAAATAATAATGACTGCGGTTTCCGGGCCGGCGGGGGTTATCACGGCGATCCGGTCATTCCGATGAAATCCCCTGGTGTTGAGGGTTTTTACCACGTACAGGATCTGCAACCGCATATCACGGTACGTAAGCGGATGGTGCCCCGGACATTCGATGGCATTATGGTCTGGATCCTGGTCTCTGTGAAAAATCAAATCTCTGATGGTAAAAAGCCCGGATTCATGCATGATACTATAAGCAAATCTGGATGAGGATGAATATTAACCTCTTCTTCACGATCCACGCGACCGTCAGAATGAAATTGTCCGGTGCCGGGAGATTTATCGATATGCCAACCGGTCCATTCCCTCAAACCTCCTGAGGTAGAGAAAAAAATGTTTATTGATTGGAGAGGAAATATGAAAACAGATCCCATGTCAACAAACTCCCGCCTCCTGTTTCTTTTCCTGATCGTCTTTGCCATAATAGCAGTCACCGCATGTGTTTCCCCGGAACAACCCGCGTCTGTCGTTCCACCAACACCGGCTCTGACAACGGTCAGGGTTGCTTACCTCCCGGTGATCTCATACGGGCCGCTCTTCATAGCCAGGGAAGAAGGCTATTTTGCCCGGCAGGGAATTAACGTGGAGTTTGAAAAAGTCCAGAGCCCTTCGATAACCATTCCTTCCCTTATCAATGGAGATATTGCTGTATCCTCCACCCTGTCTCCCTCCTTCATTAATGCCATTGCCAAAGGTGCACATGTCCGTATTGTTGCTGACAAGGGAAGGAACTCCCCCGGCCGGTCCTGCAACGCGTCAGGTTTTATGGTCCGCAGGGATCTCTTTGAAAGCGGTGCCGTGACCAGGCCTTCTGACTTGGAGGGAAGGAAAATTATGGTACCCGCAGAGCAGGATTACAGTATCAGCCTCCTGATGAAAATGGGAAATCTCTCGTCTGAAGATGTCGAGACAGTCGTTATGGACTTTCCCTCAGGACTGGTGGCACTCCGTAATGGTGCAGTTGACGGGGGAATTCTGACAGAACCCTTTGTTACCCAGGCTCTGGACAGCAAGGCAGCAGTCATGCTTCTTCCTACTGAAGTTTCCACTCCTGACTTTCCGTTTCCCCTTCTTTACGGTCCCGCAATCCTCGACAAGGATCCGGATCTTGGCAGGAGGTTCATGGTTGCCTATCTTGAAGGCGCACAGCAGTATAACCAGGGAAAGACGGAACGGAATCTTGCGATCCTTTCGAATTACACGCATCTCGACCGGGATTTGCTCCAGAGGACCTGCTGGATGCCGATTGACCCGGACGGCGATCTGCCCCGTCAACCGGTCAGGGATTACATGGACTGGATGTATGCAAACAAGATGATCAGCCAGAACCTTGATGATGATCAATTGTATGATATGAGCTATGTAACGTATGCGAGGAGTGTACGGGGAAATATTTCCGGTAGCGGATAATCCGTGCAGAACAGGTCCTTATCCGTTATTTTTTTTTTTGAATACCTCAGGAATGACTCCTGGTGAAAACGGATTATTCACTAATCCTTTGCAGAATGCAGATTCTCTCTCCTGTTTTTTCGGGGAATGTCCGGGTGTATCTTCCCTTGCAGGAATCAAAAAATTCATCTACGGCACATTTCGCACCTGCTGAGAAGAAATCATAATCATCAATAATCACAAATCCGCCCGGCAGGAGAACCGTATCAAGGAACTGTAACGCGGTCAGGATGGGGTCATAGAAATCAAAGTCCACGTAGGCAAAACATACTTTTTTTGGAAGCGCAGGGCCATGAATCGTCTTGCTGATGAATCCCGGAACAATCCTGGTTCTTCCGGAAGGAAAAGAAATTGCAGACAACCGGGCTCTGACCCCGTCTTCGGGAAAGACCATCCTGCCCAGGTATGCCTCAGCCGTACCCAGATGCAGGGGATCGTGAATGAGAACGTCTTTTTGGGATGGCCGGTCAAATCCTTCAAAGGAATCGAAGAGCCAGAGGTTCTTGTCGGTATCTTCAATTTCATGTGCGAGCAAGGCAGAAATAAAACCCTGTCCAACCCCGAATTCACAGACATCCCCTTCAATATGGAGCGACTGATGGAGATAATAAATAAGGTACAGTCCTGAACCAAATTCGGTGTACAACGAGTTTGATAGAATCGCCAGGCTTTCATTATCCGTCTTCAGTTCGTTCAAAAAAACATATTTGTTATAGACCGCGCTCAGATCAGTTAAGGACCTGATTAACTGCTGATCCGGAATAGACGTTCCTGAATTTGGATCGGCAGGTACAATTTTATAACCCGCTGGTTTCATGATGGAGTTGATTATTCTGCCGAGTTTCACCAGGTAGGACATTATCAATGTAAATATTCAGGATATTGTGATAAAAACCCTATTCATGGGAACGAACCTGTCGCGGATCCGATGCCATTTCATGGAATTATTCCCTTAACCGCCGTACCCGGCATCACGGTTCTATCAGTAACAATGCTGAGAAGGCCTCATAGAACGAACCGGCAGACAGGGGTGAATGGTATGCATGCTGAAGAGAAGATTAACCACCGTCCCGATGATGATCAGCAGTCTGATGGGTGACATACCGAAAAATCGGGCGTGATACTTTCATACCCTGTCAGGGTCTGTACGCACGGGAATGTCGTCATGCAGGGGGTCATCAGACAATGCACCCGTTTTGTCCTGTGACAATCGCTGATCATACCGCAGCGTTCCTGCATGCCGTAACGCTTTTCCGGCAGGGTTCCGTGGAATCGCATCCACAAAATAGATCCTGCCGGGTATCTTGAACGGGACCAGATGATCCAGAAGAAAGTTACGGATCTCAATTTCTGATACCTTTTGATCTGCTTTCACGACCATTGCCGCAATCTCCTCCATCAGTACAGGATCTTTAACCGGGAAAGCCATTGCATCCCTGATCTGCGGGTGAGAACATAATACGGTATCTATCTCTGCCGGAGATATCTTCTCCCCCCCTTTATTGATCAGTTCTTTTACTCTGCCGGTGATGAAAAGATACCCGTCATCATCGATATATCCCCGGTCCCCGGTCCTGAACCAGCCGTCGTGAAATGCCTGAGCATTCTCTTCCGGCGCATTGTCGTACCCGCTGAAGACCATTGCACCCTTTATTACGATCTCTCCCTGTTCTCCCGGACCCCGGGAAATACCGTCTTCATCGGTGATTTTGAGAAATTCTATCGCGGGCATACCCACGGATCCACTTTTATAGGGTACATTGAAGGATATCAGCGGAGCTTCTGACATGCCATACACCTCGACCATGGATGTTCCAAGCCTTGATTCCAGGTCCTGACGGATACTGTCTGGCATGAACGAGGATACGGTCCCGACAAAACGAAGTGAACCAGTCCTTGTTTTTTCCACCGGGACTTTCCTGAGTTCTCCCAGGATCGCCTGGTGAAGTGCAGGTACTCCCCAGTAAAAGGTTGGCCGGGTTGTCGTCAGCAGCAGGGGAAAATCCGAAGGAATAAAATCCTTAGTACTGATTACCGTCCCCCCTTGAGCAAGAATATTAAGGAGTGTTCCGATGCCCAGGATATGATAATACGGAATTATGAACAGGCACCGGTCCTTGTTGTTGTATTGCAGCAATTCCCGGTAGTAATGGATCAGCTCGCACAACAATTTCTGTGAATAAGGAATACTTTTGGGAATGGATGTAGTTCCAGAAGTTTGCACAAGGGTAACGATGTCTTCCGGATCTGCAAACACTGCGTTTTGTGGGTCAGCCGGATTTACCGGTTCCAGCGAAAAAATCCCGGCCGTCGTGGTACCGGGAATTATTTCTATAACCGGAATATGAAGGTTACCGGCGGCTGTCTTTGCCGCGGTTTTTGAATCTTTTTCGATAACGATGGCGGCGATTCCGGCAGATAAAAAAAAGGCTTCGAACTCCTGCTCCCTGTGCTGATAATTCAGCGGGACAGAAGTGAACCCTGTCATTACGGCGGCTATCATGACTGCCGCAGCCGGGCCTGCGGGTATTATTACCGCGATCCGGTCATTCCGCTGGAACCCCCTCGCGCTCAGCATTTTATTAACAACAAGGATATGTTCCCGGAGACCCCGGTGGGTGAGCGGTTTGTATCCCGGGGATTCAATGGCAGGATGGTCTGGATCCTGATCCCCTTCAAACAGCAGGTCCCTGATGGTCAGAAGAGCGGGTGGATTCATCTTTGTGAAGGAATGGTCGACGATGAATATTCAATGTGTGCTTTTCTTTCTCCGTCCAAATGGGATGATGGGCGGGTCTCTGTCACCCTGAACGTATTTCAGGAATACCGCTCTGTGCCTACGTGCCGTAATGGTTTTCCTGCCGGATTCCGGGGAATTGCATCGGTAAAATAGATCTTCCGGGGGACCTTGAACTGGACCAGACGGTCGAGGAGGTACATCCGCAGGTCGGTTTCGGTTACCGTTCCATCATCCGCTACTACCATTGCCGCGATATCCTCTCCCAGAACGGCATCAGGGATCGGAAATGCCATCGCATCTTTCACGCCATGATGAGACCATAGTACAGCATCGATCTCTTCCGGTGAGATCTTCTGACCCCCCTTATTGATCAGCTCTTTTTTGCGGCCGGTCAGGAAGAGATACCCGTCGTCATCGAGATAGCCCAGATCCCCAGTCCTGAACCAGCCATCCGTAAAAGCAGCAGTGTTCTCCACAGGTGCATTTTCATACCTGCTGAAAAACAGGTCATTCATTATGGCGATCTCACCTGTGCCCCCGGCCGGGAGGAGTTCATCGTTATCCCCGAGTATCGCAAGGGTGTTGATACAGGGAATCCCCACGGATCCCGGTTTTTGGGGAATATTGATGGCAATGAGACCAGCCTCCGACATACCGTAGGAGTCAATCACCGGAATCCCCAGGAGTGTTTCCATGTCCTTGCGGAGACCCTCGGGGAAAACCCCTGCACTGCTCCGGATATAGCGAAGTGAGTGATGTTTCAACAGGTCTGCTGGTACCTTTTTCAGTTCACGGTGGATGCCGTGGTTCAGAGCGGGCCCTGCTGTATAGTAGCTTGGATGAAATGTCATGAGAAGATTGAAAAAATCCGATGGAATAAAATCCCTGGGACATATGACGGTAGCACCGGCAATCAGCGGGCTTATCAGCGGTGCGCCAACACCCATACCGTGATAATAGGGGGTGATATGAAGGCAGCGGTCTGCAGGAATAATTCTCTGGTATACGCACGTTCTTTTTTTTCCTGTTGCCGATTGTTCCTGTGTACGGGGAATTACTTTCGCTGCAGCGGTTGTCCCTGATGTCAGAAGAACGTAGGCAGTATCCGTGGGTGATGCAAATTCCGGTTCAATATCTTCAAAAAGGATCTCCGGGAGCAGATTGAATTTCCCCGCCACGCCGGATACCGGAACAAGTTCTATCACCGGGAGAGTGCAGGATGCTGCTACCGCCCTTGCATCCGTTGGCTGTCCCTGCAGGACAATAATTGCTTTTATCCCGACACGGGGAAAAATCTCTTCAAACTCGCGGTACTTTTGCTGCGGGTTCAGCACTACCGATGTGAATCCTGCCATGACGGCTACAATACAGACAGCCGTTTCCGGTCCCGCAGGTGTAATTATTGCTATACGGTCATTCCTATGAAATCCCCGTGCATTCAGCGATTTTACCACGGAAATGATCTGCACCCGGAGATCGCGATACGTAAGCGGCAGGTATCCCGGTGACTCGATGGCATGCTGGTCAGGATCCTGACGGCCGTTGAGGATAAGATCCCTGATGGTAGAATGATCCGCTTCTTCCATTCCGTCTGTATACACATTGTTTTGCGGGGTAATTGAACCTATGCGGCGGTCTCCTGTCAGTCTCATACTAAAAAAAGCGCCCGGGATTGTCCGGGATTGTATATGGTTTGTAAAAAAACACCGGACTTATCGCTTGGTTTATACCCGGGAAAACCCCTGACGGCTCCCGGTTACAAATACTGTCTGTGACCCCTAAACCACTCAGGGATAATGAAAAAAACTGCACATTAATCTGATATCCGAAGAGAGCGATAAGGTTAGTAATGATACTTCAGAGGATCCCGCATCATTTATTAGTCCTGATCGTTCTCTTCCTCTCGTTTTTTCTGATGGCTGTCGGCTGTGTATCCCCGGGTCTGCAGGACACCCCCGTCATACCGGCGCCGGCCATGACTACCGTGAAAGTTGCCTATATGCCCATCATTTCGTTCGGGCCGCTCTTTATCGCAAAGGACGAGGGGTTTTTTTCCCGACAGGGAATCAACGTCGAATTTGAAAAATTTCCGGCAACTTCTGCAGCTCTCCCGTCGCTTATCAATGGGGATATCGCGGTATCCGGGGGCCAGTTATTTCCCGGACTGGTGAATTCGGTTTCCCGGGGTGCACATGTCCGGATTGTCGCGGATAAGGGGATGATCCTGCCCGGCTCCTGCAATTCGAGTGCATTTCTGGTCCGGCGGGACCTTGTCGAGAGCGGCATTGTCAGGACTATGGCGGATGTTAAAGGGAAAAAGGTCGCTGCCACCAGCGACCAGTCCTACGGATTGTTCCGTGCTCTTGCAACAGGCAACCTGACATCCGGTGATGTTGAGACGGTGGATATGTCAGGCGCTGCAAGTGTCGTTGCGTTCGAGACCGGCGCAATTGACGCAGCGTTTCTCATGGAACCCTACATCACCCTGGCTGTCAGGAAGGAAAAAGCAGTGGTCTTCGTCCCGGGGGCGGATTTTATTCCGAATTATACTACCCCGCTTTATTACGGCCCTGCGTTCACGGATACCAACCCCGGACTTGGTAAAAGGTTCATGGTTGCCTATCTTCAGGGTGTCAGACAATATAATCTGGGAAAAACCGACCGGAATATTGCCATCCTCAAAAATTACACCGGAATGGATCGCGAGCTGCTGGAACAGAGCTGCTGGGTAACGGTTGCAGGGAACGGCGAGATCCCCCGGCAACCCGTCAGGGAGTACATGGACTGGATGCAAAAAAATAACAAGATCACTCAGACTCCTGACGACGACCAGCTGTACGATATGAGCTTTGTTGAGTATGCTCATGGTATAATGGCGAATACAACAAATACCTGATTGCAGAATCTGATGAAACTGGAATGCTGTCACATCTCAAAAATTTTTGGCGAAGGGGTGAAAGCAACCCGGGTACTGGAGGATATCAGTTTTGAGACCCGCGAAGGAGAATTTCTCTCCATAATCGGACCCAGCGGTTGTGGAAAATCCACCCTGCTTAAGATCATTGCCGGGCTTCTGGACCCTACTGAGGGGAACGTCATCTATTCTGGGGACCATGGAGGAAGGCCCAAAAATTCCATGGTGTTCCAGGAGCATGGCGTATTTCCGTGGATGAATGTCATCGATAACGTTGCATTCGGCCTTGAAATGCGGGGTGTGCCCCGGAAAGAACGGTATGAGCGATCGCTGGACTTTTTAAAACGGGTTGGTCTTGCAAAGTATGCAACGCGGAACCCGCATGAGTTGTCTGTAGGAATGCGGCAGAGGATCGCGATAGCACGGGCGTTTGTGAACGACCCTGAGATCCTCCTCATGGATGAACCGTTCGGCTCGCTTGATGCCCAGACACGCCTCATCCTGCAGGATGAACTCCTGAAAATCTGGAGTGAGCATAAAAAAACCGTGATCTTTGTTACCCATGATATTGATGAGGCGATCCTGCTCGGGGACCGGGTGCTGGTGATGACCCGCGGTCCCGGGAAGATACGGGAAGTGATAACAGTGGGGATTTCGCGGCCCCGCAATCTCCAGATAGAAAGTACGCAGGAGTTCGTGGATCTCAGAATGAAAATCTGGAATAGTATCCGGAGTGAAGTTGAGCAATCGATGACGGGGGACCTCAATGACGCTGAACACTGAACGGGCACGGTATATCCTTCTTCCGGTGATATCTCTTTTTGGGATCCTCCTTGTCTGGGAATTGTGTGGACGTTCCGGGTTCCTGAACCCTCTCTTCTTCCCGGTCCCCTCTCTTATCGCTGTCGCTTTTTTTACCATGCTTGCGGATGGCGAGATCCAGGCCAATCTCTCGATAACCCTTTTCCGGGTATTTGCGGGTTTCCTGATCGGCACAATCCCCGGAATAGCTGTCGGTCTCCTGATGGGTGCATCAGAAAAAATCCGGCTGCTGCTCGATCCGGTTGTTGCTGCACTCTACCCGATCCCCAAACTTGCAATATTCCCTCTTTTCATGATCATATTCGGGATCGGGGAACTCTCCAAGATCATGGCGGTTGCCATCGGGTGCTTCTTCCTCGTCCTGATCAATGCAATGGCGGGTGTAAGAAACATCAACAAGGTCTATTTTGAAGTAGCGAAGAATTACGGGGCAAACAGATGGCAACTGTTCACCCGGATCATCCTCCCGGCGAGCCTTCCCATGATCTTTACCGGCATCAGGCTTGCCCTTGGAACATCTTTGATTGTTGTCGTTGGCGTGGAATTTGTGTCGGCAAATTATGGTATCGGAGCCCTGATCTGGAACGCGTGGGAGACCTTTGAAATTGAAAAATTGTATGTCGGGATCTTCCTGTGTGCGGTCCTCGGGATCCTTTTTACGGTTGTCCTTAAATGGGCTGAAAAGCGGATAACGCCCTGGTTCGGTCATATGGCTCACCGGGATCAGGAATGAAACCCGGTATGTGGGAATAATGGGGTAACCGGTAAAGGATACCTGTATCCATACCAGTAAGTATTACTGTTCGTTCAGGAATATCGTTCCGTGCCCACATGCCGCAATGGTTTT
>JBAZHD010000013.1:0-50907 GCA_041652515.1 Methanoregula sp. | reverse complement strand
TCACCATTATCCATGCGATGATGGCATCCGTCTTCATCACCCGGCTGGGGCTGGTTGCACAGGCCGGCATCTGTGCAGGGTTTGCACTGCTCATCATCGCAAACATCGTGATCCTGAAGGAGAAGACAGCGGATGCAGCGCTCAAAGTGCTGCCGCTCTTCCATGTGGCGATGGTTCTCTATGCTGCGGGAATTTGTGCCGGGGCGCTGCTGGCGCTCTGATACTCTGGTGCGGGACTTCGTTTTTTCAATCGAACCCTGATTAATTTTTTTCAAGCGCGATCAGGATCGTGATTGAAAAACCGATCCGCATCAATCAAAGATCGATTTTGATTTTTCAACCAGACTCTGATTTTTTATTTTCAATCAAACCTTGATTGAAAATTTTTCAGCAGACTTTGATTGAAAAACCGTGCACCAGTGCCATCTTCCGACGTGGAATAGTTCCGGGACCTTATGTACATGTGGTTAACTTTTGTCAACCAGACCTTGATTGAAATTTTTCAGGCAGACTTTGATTGAAATTTTTTCAGCAGACTTTGATTGAAAAATTTTCATCGCGATCATGATCATGATTGAAAATGTGATCCGGATCGATCAGGGTTTGATTTTTATTATGGAATCGGATCCTTTTTTTTCAGCAAAACCCGATCTGCAAACGATTCATTTCTGATGATATGATCGCCCCCCTTGCGCCAGCCCTGCCCCCGTCGGGGGCGGGGGCGCTTGCGATAGTGCCGGAAAAGGTAATACAGCACTATCGCAATGCGCAGGGGTGGGTTCGGGAGGGGACAGGCACTGTCCCCTCCTGAATCAGATTCATCGACAATCCATGATGGATGAGGAACCTGAAACCAGAATTGAACCCCCGGATATTTTCAAGACTCCCATTCAATCACATCATATCCTCAGCAGCCGCTCGTTCTCCCGGAGCCACTCCCGCCGCCGCTTGTAGTCCGGCATCAGCGCCTCCACCTTTGCCCAGAACTTCGGCGAGTGGTCGGGCTGCCGGAGGTGGACGAGCTCGTGGACAATCACGTAGTCCACAATCTCAAGCGGCGCCTGGATGAGCCGCCAGCTGAAGTTGAGCCCGCCCAGGTGGTTGCACGACCCCCAGCGCTGGGTGGCATCGGTGATGCGGACCGATGTCGGGGAATAACCGGTCATCATCGAGAACCACATGCACCGCGACCGGATCTCCTTTGCTGCTTCCTCCACGTACCAGCGTCGTATCCCGCCCCGGATATCAGGCCTGATCGTGCGGGGAACGCGGAGCCGGTCGGTGCGTTCGATACCGGCCCCCGCATCGTCCGTGATCTGCAGCGGGTACGGGCGGCCGAGGAACCAGAAGATCTCGCCTTCTTCATACGCGTGGGCGACAGCCTGCGGCCGGGCCTTCATCTCCCCGATCTTCTTCCGGATCCAGCCGCTCTTTTCACGGATAACATCATTAATCATCGACACCGGCGCCCGGAGGGGTGCCCGCACGATAAGATGGGCATCCGGCGTAATGATAAGGGCAATTGTTCGGCGACGGGAGCGGACGATCTTCTCAACGCGTATGTCATCCATGGCGGGATCGGTTCTTCTGCAGTACTGTCAACCGGAAGATGAAAAAAGGTGAGGGATGTGACAGTCAGACGGTCAGGCTGTCAGGTTGTCAGTCAGTCAGTCACCAGGATGCAGGGGAATTAATCCCGGGGGGCAGGGATCAGCCCTGGCTCAGCACGACCGAGACCACGCTGCCCGGGATCTGGAACTCAAGGGATTGTTTCAGGTGCGTGGCAAAGTTCTGGACATCCCCGGCTTTTTCTTCCGGATCGAATCCAAGAAAGATCTCAATATAGACCCTGCTCCCGGAACGGCGCGACCGTACGCCGTGGAATTCAGCGTACTGGTCGAACGATGTTGCCAGTTCGCGGAGGATGAGCAGCTGGAGCTCCTCCTCGAGGGTCTTGTCAAAGAGATCCGGAAGGGAAGAGGAGATCTCACGGTATCCCGCAAGCAGGAGGAACCCGATGATGATGAAGGAGACGATTGGATCGATATACTCCGCCCAGTGCCAGGAGGCGAGGAGGACAGACAGTACCAGCGCGAGGAGGATCAGGAGGTCGGAGAAGGTCTTGGCCCGGCGAAGCCGCCACTGGGCCTCGATGATCGGGGACGGTTCTTTCAGTGCCCGGCGATAGTAGGTCCTCCAGTGGTATGAATCGGCGGTGGCGGCCAGGATCATGAGGGGGATACCGATGATCGCGGCATCGATATCGAACGGTTCGGGATTGAGGAGCCGGTAGGAGGTAAAGAGGAACAGGATACAGAGGGATATCAACATCACGCCGCCGGTGATGATCCTTGTTAAGGACTCGAACTTTCCCATCCCGTAATCATAGGAAAATTTCCCGCCCAGGGTCACCCGCCGGATGACCAGGAGGGCAAAGGCGGTGGCCAGCATCTCGTTGGCACACTTGATGACATCGGAGAGGAGCGTGGCAGAACCCGAGAGGATGATCGCAACGGTCTCCGGGATGATGATGAGAAAGTCCATGCAGAGACCGGTGAAGACCAGCTTCTGCAGGGACTCCTCAGAATCGTCGGTACCGTTAAGGGTCTCCTGGTCTGACATATGTGGTTATTCATTGTGGTGGGCAATGGTAAAAAACATCAGGATGAGATCATTAAAGGAAAAAAATGGGGCGCTGGAACCGCGATCAATGGACATGAGCCACGTTCATCCCGTCGCTCGCAACCTTCCCGTCCCTGAGCCGGACGATACGATGGAAATACTCCTTGTGCCAGTCCTCGTGGGAGACCATGATGATGGTCTGCTGCATCTCCTCGTTGATCTCGTGGAAGAGGTCGAGCACCATCCGGGAGTTCTCGGAGTCGAGGTTGGCGCACGGCTCATCCGCAAAGAGGATGTCGGGCTTGTTCACCATCGCCCGGGCGATCGAGACGCGCTGCTGCTGGCCACCGGAGAGCTCCCGGGGAAGGTGGTCACGGCGGTCGCACAGGCCGATCTTCTCAAGGATAGAGAAACTGTCCTTTTTCACCTGCTCGTCAGTCCGGTCTTTCCGGAGCATCGCGGGCAGGGAGACGTTCTCCATCACAGTGAGGTCGGGGACCAGTGCATAGTCCTGGAAGACATAGCCGAGCTTGTAGAGCCGGAACATGGTCTTCTCGTAATCCGTCAGGCCAAGGATGTCCAGTCCGTCAACCATAATCCGGCCGGATGTAGGAACGTCCAGGAGTCCCACCATGTGCAACAGCGTGGTTTTACCGCTCCCGCTTGCACCCATGATGCCGAGGAACTCCCCTTTTTCGATAGTCAGCGTCACGCCATCGAGAGCCTTCACTTCCACGTTTCCCATGTAGTAGCTCCTCCGTAAATCGGTGATCTCGATCATATCAGGCCCTCATAGCAGACTGGATGTCCTCGCGGGAGACCTGGTATGCGGGGACATACCCGGCCACAACCGACGCAAGGAACAGGATCAGCGAGTTCGTGAAATAATCCCAGGGTGTCAGGTACAGCGTTGCCGACCATTCGGGAGTCACAATGGGGTTCATCGTCAGGTATACGCCGATGATGGCGGTGAGGATGATCCCGAAGAATATCCCGAGAAGCGCCATGATGACTACCTGCAGTCCGTAGGTGTGCATGATGACTTCCTTGTCAACACCGATTGCTTTTAAGATCCCGATCTGCCGGCGGCTGTTGAGGGTCTTGATGGTGATGACAATGAAGAGCACGACCGTCGTGATGATGACGCCGACAACCAGAGAGACCATGTTGATGATAGCAAAGCTCTGGAGGACACTCCCCATGACCTTGGTGAGGAGATCGTTCGTGGTCTGCACATACCCGGGGACGCCGTACTGCAGGAGTTCATCTTTGATGAACTTCTCATCATAACCGGGCCTGGCCTTGACCGTGATATATTCCGCGTAATCGAGCGGCTTTCCTTCCACCTGCTCCATATCGGACCATGTCACAAAGACCGTATTGTCCGTAGAACTCCAGCCGGTGTAATAGATGCCCTTCACCCGGTAGTCTTTCGTGTAGCCGTTACCGTACTCGATGGTAATCGAGTCGCCGACCCGGACCCCGCCAAGCGATGACTGGAACTCGTCCTCCTGCTTGATCGTTGCATCTCCCGCAACCGGCTTCCCGATAATGACTTCCCCGGTATCGTCTTCGCCAAGGTAACTGCCGGCAACCATCTTCGAGTACAGGGGAGAGACTGACTTCTCGTCACCGGGCTTGATGGCCCGCACCGACACCCCGAGCACACGCTGGCGGTACTTGAGAGTTGCCCCCTTGGATATGTGAGGAGTGGCCCGTTCCACGCCGGGCATGCTGTTGATAAGGTCGAGCGTTCCATCAAGGTCGGTCACGTACTGCTCGCCCGTCTTGGGGCCGACCAGCACGTTCCCGACTTCGTAGTTCACGACCTGGGTTATGATACCCTGCCCGATCCCGTTGAAGAGTCCGGGCAGGAAGACCATGTTGGTAAAACACATCGCGATGATGATGATGGTCAGAATCATGCTGGACCTGCTGCCCCGCTGGAGCGACCGCAGGGCGAGCAGGAACGCGACCTTTAACTCTTTCTTTCCCATGGGAATTTACCGTCGCCGTTCTTCTTAGGCAGGTACCAGTAGCGGTACCCGATGAAGCCGAGGATCGCGAGTATGACCAGGATAAGGATGATGTTGCCGGCCTGGTCCGTTGGCGGGACCCGCAGGTTCATCTCCCGGGTCATCGTGTGCTCGCCCATGTCGTCGGTGTAATGGATCGTGAGCGTGTACGGGTGATTGCCCGCCTGCGCCCCCTCGAGGAGGAAGATGACCGGGGCATCGTTGCCGGGCTTGATCTTGCCGATGAAGGCTTCCTTCTTGCCTTCAACAGGCAGGTCTACCGTTGCCGAGACCTGTTTTGCCTCACCGGTGCCGGTGTTCTCGACCCGGATCGTAAGATCGAACGGTGTGCCCTCGGTCAGCCGTGCCGGGCTGGTATCAACAGTGACAAAACCCAGCTCGGCCTTGCCTTTCATCATGATGTCGATACCCGTCTCCTCGGTAACGGGTGTCCCGTCAAGGGCGTTGTAACTTATCGCTACGGGTATCCGGATCAGGCCGCTGGACGCGTCCTTGTCAGACAGGAGGACAATGTTAACGGTCTTCTGCTGACCGGAGCCGACTGTTCCGAGGTGGTAGAGATCGGTTGACTTCGGGGCAACGCTGCCACTGACATTGATGATCTTCAGTGTCACGTCATCCGCCAGCAGCTGGCCAGCGTTATTAACGGTCAGCGTAACGGGGATCTCGTCACCCGGGTTCACGGTGCCGGGAAGGGAACTGTCCATGATCAGGATAGCCTGCTTCTGGATACCGGATGCCGTGTTGACGTTAACGGGGATGGGATAACGCGTGCTGCGCCCGCCGGTCGTGTCGATCCACACCGCGGGGAAGTACATCCCGCTCTTTTCAGGAGCGCGGATAGAGAACGTGATGGTAGTGGACTGCCCCGGCCCAAGTTCGCCGACACGTGCGAAATCGTCGCTTAATACCCCGATGTCATTTCCTTCAAGGTGGACATTCTCGATATACACGTTGATGTCGGTGGTCTTTGTCGTGCCTGCGTAATCAGATGAGAGCGCGGTACTCTCGCTGACTGAAGCGCTTGTTGCCGTGTTCTTGATAGTGACCGTGATGGTCCCCATGCTGCCAGGCATCAGCACTGACGGGTTAACCTTGTAGTCGGTGATCGTAACGGTGGGGGTGTCAGCATGGACCGGTGGCACGAAGAGTACCACAAGTCCGAAGAGCACACAGAGTGCTGCGATGGTGCCGATATCCCTGAATACATTATTATTCTGCTTATTTTCGCTCATACTGCCTCCAGCTGGATCGAGCCAACGCCCTGCGTGATGGTAATTTCATTCATGGGGAGTGCGGGATTGAACCCGGCAGTGGTATAGTATTCATCAGTCTGTACAATTTTACTGGTTTCGATGTCCCCAACACCCTGGTGCAGGAGAATACGCGAATTGCTCTCTTTCGGGACGCGGAGGGTAAGGTCGCCGACGCCGTTATGGATAACCGCGTTGAACCGGCCGCCGTGGTAACCGCCAAGATCGATCGTGGTGTCCCCGGCACCGGTGTTCACGGTAAGGGATGTCAGGTTCGTGTCACCGAGGAAGATATCGCAGTCGCCAGCGCCGGTATTCACGATCATCGCATACGGTATTTCGTCATTCAGTTTCACGTCCCATGTGTTATCCCAGCTGTCGGGAGAGTGGGCAAAAACCCAGTCCTTCTTTTTATGGCCCGTCTCGGTCATAGCAACGGTTTTTGCAGATCCGTTCATGCCCACGGCATAGTCCGGCTGCATTTCGGGCCGTCCGGAATAGACTGTGGTTTCCATCAGATGGTCCTGCTGTGCCCCGCCCTGGACTGAAAGGTCACCGGCACCGAGGGTTATCCTGACTTCCCCGGATGATGCCCCGTCCAGCGGAAAGGAGCTGGTATTCGATGATCTGAAGGCGGTGTTGTTGAAGGGGGTGGCCGCCGGTTCCGTACCGGAAGAAAAGCCCCCGGAGAGCGCGAGGATGCCAAACCCGATCGTAAACGACACAATGGTGATGGCGATGAGCCAGAGGATAACCTTTGTCATCGTCAGGCCGGACAGGTTCAGGCTGAAAATATAGTAAGCAAGCCGGTCGTCCTCTGGTCTTTCCGGTTTCATGGTGCACTCTCCGTTCCCGTTATGATACTGATATTCCATTTCAGGTACCGTATGCACACGTAGTAGAAGAACCGGGCAAGGTAGTAACTACCGATGATGAGGAGGAGACCGGTTGTCGTCATCCCTGTCGAGATGAACACGCCGGCAAGGGGAGAGTACCAGACAGAGAACGCGGCAAACCCGATCATCTGGAGCAGGGAATAGACGATGCCTGCAAGCCCGGCGAAGGTAACCATCACCCCGATCATGAAGATCACAAGGAGCATCACGACAAGCAGGATAAACGGTGCCAGGACAAAGACGAGGTTGAAGAATCCCAGGCCGAGTGTTGCTATGGCAGCATGGAAGATGTTCCTGCACGACCGGTTATCCTCAGCCTTTTTGACAAGGTGCATTACCCTGATTTCCCGGGCAACATCCTCAGGAGATCCTAAGGATCGCCAGAGCTCCTCATCGGTCCGCCCGTTCGCTTTTCCTATGGAGAAATGCTCGGAGTAGTCAGAGATGATATCATCGAGCTCGTCTTTGGGGAGCGTTCCTTCAAGCCGGCTCCTGATGATACGGATAAATTCCTGTTCATTCTGCAGCATCGATCTTTCCCTCAAGGAGCGCATTTACCGATGCCGCAAACCGCATCCATTCATCCTTCTGGTCATGTTCTTCTTTCCTTCCGCTTTCGGTCAGCCGGTAATATTTCCGGGGCGGACCGCCGGCGGATTCCTGCAGGTAGGTGGTGACATACCCATCATCTTTCAGGCGGTGGAGCAGCGGGTAGATCGTTCCTTCCGAGATATCAATCCGTTTTGAGATCTCGCTCACCAGTTCGTACCCGTAACAGTCCTTGTGCGCCAGGACCGATAAAACGCAGATCTCCAATACACCTTTCTTGAACTGGATATTCATGGCATCTTCCCAAATACAAGGGACTGCCCGGTGCCGGTACAGGGTGTTGAACCGGGTTGTACCAGGTTCCGGATTTTCCGGGGAGGGTAGCAGCCGGGCAGGTCCGTGTTAATTGCTTAACACAGTATCTTGCATAACAAGGTACTTACTTACATTGAGAATGCCACATATATAATTTGATCGTTTTTTGTGCCGGTTCTTCCGGATTATCCCATGAGTACCGCAGATATGCGGTTCTTTTAATAAAATGCCAGCGAGCGGATCCCTGATCTTATATGCACCGTCGATCACGGTTATGGGCCGGTCAAGCAACACCGGCACCAGCACGGGAAATCATCTGTTCAACGGGGATGGATTAAGAAGAGGCAAAGAGGATCAGGATCGCAATGGTCGATGCCCTGACAAGGAACGGATAAGCCAGAACACGAACGCCGGTTCCCGATAACAGGGTTCTGGCTGCATCAGATATGTACGATCCCGTAAGGCTTTGAAAAAACGGAGATTATTACGATGCGAGATTGAGCAAATCGGGATATACTTTTGAATAGTTCTCGCTGAGCCCTTTGAGCGGTAGTTTCTGAATATATTCGTACGAGCGTGAGATGATCGCCTTCAGCTGCTCGGCATCCGGATGCCCGGCTAAGAGACGTTCCACAAGTTTCCGGTCCGGAATCTCACGGGCATACGGGTAATAGTCGGTCACAGGTTTTCAGTAATCTTTAGATCGCTGACCAATATCTTATATTTTATTATTCATTTTTGTCGAACCACTCATGTGGTGAGACTGGAGAATGTCGAGGGCCATAGGACCCGGAACAGGAGAGGTACCATCGGGCTCTTCAACCCTGACAGGGCAGGCAACGGGATGAAAAACATCATGGAAAAAAAAGAATAGTTGGATTGCAGGCCGGATCGTTACTTCTTCCCGCACGCGCCCTGGCCCTGGAAGAACGGACAGTAACAGTTGGTGCATCCTTTACAGACAGAGAACTGGATCACTGCTGCTGCACCCAGGCAGAGCGTTGCAAACATGACGAAATACGCGGGCTGGGCAAGCAGCCAGTACTGGGGAAATACAATCAGAAACACCAGCGGCACAACAACCCCCGCCTTGTCCCTGAGGGTATACGGCCCTTCCTCGCGGGGGGGAAAGAACCCGATGAACATGCCGGGAATGACATGGCTGCAGTCCTTATTCCGCGAGGGACATTTCGCGCAGAAAGAGAAGAAAATGACAAGGCACGACAGCAGTATCCCGACAAGATAGATCACCGTCCAGATCACTGAAGACTGGAGTATCGTGTAGGTCGCTGTAATGACTGCCGCGACGATAAGCAGGAGGGAAAGGATTCCATAGGTTTGGCGGTTCATGGTTACTATTCCTTTTTTTTTACATTGAGGGGCTTAATCCTTGTGATCTGGTGCATGCGCTTTCCGGTACCGGCTGCATATACCTGCCGGCAGCGCAGGACGCGGGTTATTTGTGCGTGAAATACGCGGAAATCCCGGACGCATCCACACGATCGATCCGGGCAAACCCGACCCGCTCGAACTGGATGACCTTATCCAGTTCACCCCTGACCCGGGGCTCGCACGCACCCTTCATCTCCCCGTCAGGAGTCAGGAGGGTACAGGGTACCGTCGCCTGTGCCGGCAGCCACTGGATGATATGGGCTTTTGCTGCCCGGGCATCGGCAAGCGAATCACCGCCGTACGAGAACGTGGGGACTGTACCGTCCCACGCGATCTTCACATTGAAAAGATCCTTGAGCCGGACCATGGGTGTCCCGGGCACAATCTCGCTCTTCGGGAGAAGGACGGTACCTTCGAACTCCAGCGTCCGTGTCCCGCGGGCGGCATCGGACGGGTGGAGCATCGCATGAGCGGTATGCCGTTCTGCACCTTCGATAGTCGCGCTCATCGGATCCGGCACAAAGAAGTACCGGTTTGCTGTCGGGTCGACAATCTTCCGGTTCTCGCTATAGAGGTTGTCCCACGAGAAGGAGATGTCCGTGTCGCCAATACCAATGGCAAGCATCGCGTTCTTAACCGCGTCCGGGCGGATCCCGCGCCGGGCAAGAGCACGCATCGTTCCGAGATGGATATCATCCCATCCGGTATAGGTGCCCTCCTTAATCCCGAGGCGCATCTGGGATGTTGAGAGGACGACTCCTTCGATCCCCATCCGGCCATAGTGCCGGTAGACCGGCACCTGCCAGCCGAAATGGTCGTAGATATACTGCTGCCGGCGGGTGTTGGCAATGTGGTCCTTGCCCCGTATGACATGGGTCACACCGAGCAGGTGGTCATCAGCAACGACCGAGAAGTTCATCAGCGGGTAGACATGTGCCTTCACTTTCGGGTGAGGCGGCGCATCAAGGATACGGAATGCCGGGAAGTCCCGCATGGCCGGATCGGGATTGTTGAGGTCAGTCTTGATCCGGACCGAGACCTCGCCTTCCTTAAAGCCATGGTCGAGCATCTTCTGCCAGAGTTCAAGGTTCTTCTCGACGGTCTGGTCGCGGCAGGGGCAGGCAGTCTTTGCCTGTTTTAACTCCTTGAAATGCTCGTTGTCGCAGGTGCAGAGATATGCCCCGCCACCCTCGATCAACTGTTTGCAGAGATCATAATAGAGAGAGAGACGGTCGCTCTGGGTCACGGTTTCCGTGATACCGAGGCCGAGCCATTTGAGATCCTCAACCACCATCTCATACGCATCGGGATCAACGCGTTTGGGATCGGTATCCTCGATACGGAGGATGTACCGCCCGCCGTACTGCTTTACGTAAGCATCGTTCAGTGCCGCAGCACGGGCGTGCCCGATATGGAGGGGGCCGGAGGGATTGGGGGCAAACCGCATCACCACTCCCTTCTCAGCCTTTTCCAGATCGGGGAGAACCTTCCTGTGCTCGTGCTTCTCGGAGAGGGCGGCGAACATATCCGGCGCCCGGGCCTGGAGTGTGGCGACCCGCTCTCCGGGCGAGAGCGCTGCGACGTCCGCAATTGCTTCCTTTGCAAGGGCCGACACCTCCTTTGCCTTGCTCCGCAGTTCCGGGTGGGCACCCATGACCATCCCGATAACAGCACCTGCCTGCGGTACGCCACCATGCTTCACCGCGTTCTGCAGTGCACATAAAAAGAGGATCTCTTTGGGATCGTCTCCGGCCATCCTAATAACTCCGGGTAACGAAGAACTCGCCGACATCCATCAGGAGCTGGCGTTCTTTCGAGGGGGGCATGACGGAAAGGTGCTTGTTGCTACCGGCAACAAGGTCGGATGCAATCTTTTGCACATCGTCGATAACCCCGGCAGCGGTCAGTTCATTTATTGCTGCGGTGATATCGGCAGGTGAGAGTGCCCGCTGGTACTTCTTTAAGTCGAGACCTTTCTCCCGTGCCTTGATCATGACGAGGGTCTGCTTGCCCTCACGGAGATCGGAAGCCTGGTCCTTCCCGCTCTTCTCCGCGGGAGTCAGGAGGTCGATAAGGTCATCCTGGATCTGGAAGGCAATACCGGTATTGAGCCCGAAGTTGTAGAGTGCTCGTACCTGTACGGCGTTGCCACCGGCGAGAACTGCACCGATACCGGCCGCTGCTGCATAGAGGACACCGGTCTTCATCCTGACCATCTCCATATATTCCGGCTCGGTGACATCCGTACGGTGCTCAAAGGACATGTCCAGATACTGGCCTTCGCAGATATCGGCACAGGCTTTTGCAAGCATGGTTACGGCACGGACTTTTGCATCGTCCTTTGCAGTCGCCATGCAGATGTGCTGGAAAGCGCGGGCATAGAGCACATCGCCGCCAAGGATACCGGTAGGCATGTCCCATTTGGTGTGGACGGTCGGGACACCCCGGCGCAGGTTATCGTCGTCCATGATGTCGTCATGGATGAGCGTGAAGGTGTGCGTCACTTCGAGCGCGAGCGCTGCGTGCAGGAGTTCATCCGAACTCCCGGGTTTCACCGCATCAGCTGCAAGCATCACGACAGCAGGGCGGAGTCGTTTTCCCCCGGCTGCGAGCAGGTGTGCGGAGGCTTTGTTCAGTTCGCCCGTCCTATCGATAAAATAACGGTCGATCATGTGATCGATTGTCTTTGCGACCGATGCAAGGTATACTGAAAGTTCCGACATATGATTTTCCCTCTTCACGTGATCCTGAGTCGTTCGCCGTTCCCCAGGAGGTGGACGGTTGAGCGGGGTGTATACCCCATCTCGCCGGCGAACTGCGTATATTCTGCTGTCATGGTCATGTTCCCGTGCGCAGGGATGATATGCTGCGGCTGCAGGAGCTGGATAAACTCGTAGTGGTCCTCCCGGTATGCGTGACCGCTGACGTGGAGGTCCTCGAAGATCCGGGCGCCGACCAGGTTCAGCCGGGCCTCGACCATGTGGCGCTGGCCGTAATTCATCGGGGTCGGGATCACGTTTGCCGAGAATATGACCTTGTCGCCCGCAGTGACCTGGTAGGGGGTATCGCCGGTCGCAATACGGGTGAGGATCGAACCGGGCTCGCCCTGGTGGCCGGTAACGATAGGCAGGAACGTCTCCTTGCCTGCCTTCATTATCCGGCGCAGGGTCCGGTCCACGGTCCGCCGGTTCCCAAAGACGCTCGTAGTCTCGGGAAACGATACAAGTTTCATCTGCTCTGCGGTGACCGCGTACTTTTCCATGGACCTGCCAAGGAGTACGGGTTTCCTGCCAATCTCGTGGGCACACTCCGCGATCGTCTTGATACGGGAGATATGCGACGAGAACGTGGAAACCATGATCGCGTTCTTGTCATCCTCGTAACTCGTGAGCGTGTCGCGCACGAGATCACGGGCTACACGCTCGCTCGGGCACCGGCCTTTCCTGCCGATGTTGGTACATTCAACAATGAGGGCCAGCACACCTTCTTTTCCAATCTGGCGGAGGCGGGCAAAGTCCGGGGGTTCGCCGATGACCGGGCTCCGGTCCAGCTTGAAGTCCAGCGCATAGACAATCGCGCCATCCGGCGTGTGGAGCACCGGGGTGACCGTGTCGATGATCGAGTGCTGGGTGCGGACAAACTCAAGAATGAGATTCTGGGAGATCGTAAACCGCTGCCCGGATTTGAGCGCAACGAGCTTATTATTGACAGCGAACTTCTGCTCGCCAGATATCTGCTGCCGGATCAGTTCCGTAGTATACGGGGTGGAGATGATCGGGGCATTGTACCGGTGCGCCATCTTCGGGATCGCACCAATATGGTCGAGATGGCCATGCGAGCAGACAATTGCCTTTACGGATCCCTCAGCCCCATTCAATACCGAATCGTCAGGGATTGCCTTGATCCGGATCAGATCAGGGGTGTTCATATTCTCGATATCCGCGTCCTCGTGGATCATGACCTGGTCCAGGCGGAGTCCCATGTCAAAAATGACAATTTCCTTCCCGCAGCGGACGGCGGTCATATTTCGCCCGACCTCTTCGTATCCACCTACTGCGATAATTTCTATATCCATTCTGTATCTCCTTACCTCGTAATTTGGTTATTCTTCCTGAAAAATTACCCGGTTTAACATTTTATCGTTTAATCCGTGCCGGATTGTCTTTTTCAATCATCTGGCGGGTCCTTCCTGTAATATGCAGGTGTGCTTTTCTAAGATCGGCAACCCGTGCCGATCCGGTCAGGAACATGGCGACCGTGAGCTCCCGGTGGATCGTATCGATCGTCTCAGCAAGCGCCTTGTCGTCCTTCATGGCCGGCTTTAAGAGCGGGAGCGCCATGCCGCACAGGTCTGCACCGAAGGCAAGTCCCTTGGCCATATCAAGACCGCTCCGGACACCGCCCGATGCAATCACCGGGCCACCTGTTGCGAGCACCTCGGCAAGGCTGACGATCGTGGGAATGCCCCATGCGGCAAAGTCTTCGCCCAGCGACTTGAGTTTCTTATCACCTGCTGATTTACTCTCGTCTGCCCGGACACTCTCGACTGCCGCCCAGGACGTCCCGCCCCAGCCGCCGGTATCAATGGCGCGGACACCCGCACCCCAGCACCGGCGGGCCGTTGCGGCAGATATCCCGCACCCGGTCTCCTTGACGATGACCGGTTTTTTGAAATCGCGGACAAGGTCCTCAATCGCAGCAAAGCAGCCGACAGCATTATGATCGCCCTCCGGCTGGATCGCCTCCTGCAGGAAATTGAGGTGGATTGCAATCGCATCCGCCCCGATCATCTCGACAGCCCGTTCCGCCCATTCGATCCCGTGGTCGCGGAGCTGGACAACCCCGAGGTTTGCAACGAGGAACGCATGGGGTGCCTCGTCACGGACAACCGCAAACGTATCGGCAAGGGACGGGTTCTCGAGTGCAGCCCGCTGGGAACCGACCCCCATCCCGATCCCGTATCGTTCAGCGGTCCGTGCAAGCCGGGCATTCGTGTCCTTCGTACCGGGATGACCGCCGGTCATCGCCGATATGAAGAGAGGTGAGGAGAAGGTGTGGTTCAGGAACCGGCTCTGCAGGCTGATTTTCCCCATGTCGCATTCCGGCAGGGCGTTGTGAACGAACCGGACATCCGAAAACCCGGCATCGCCGCTTTCAACTTCTTTCTCCGCACAGATGCGCAGGTGATCGAGCTTCCTCGATGACGTAAACCGTTTCTTGTCTGCCATACGATCTAGTCTCCCCTCACGATTGTCCCGCCATGGCCGGCCCCGCAAAGGAAGTCCGGGATACGCGAGACATGAAAGATATCTGACCGGATCCCTGCATCAGCAAGGCCGAGCAGTTCATCAATTTTCCCTCTCATTCCACCGGTGACATCGGTATGATGCGAACTGCCGATCTGGAGATTTGGTACCGTTTTATTCGTAATCTCCGGTACTACAACACCCCCGTCCAGCACTCCCGGTACATCGGTGGCGAGCCCGACGCGGTTGATTGTTAAGGCAACCGCAAGGTAGCGCACGAGCTGGTCGCCCGATACGATACAGGCCCCGCGTGAAAGGTCCATCACCACGTCTCCGTGGATCACAGGGACCATCCCGAGCATGAGCATTTTTTCCAGGTGGCGGCACTCGAACCCGATGAGACGGCCGTTGTCGGCTATCCCAACATGGAGCGGGTGGACACCCACCGCCTGTACACCCTCATCCCGGAGTGCATCGACGACCTCAGCGTTCAGGCTGCTGACCGCCTTATGGGTGACAAAGATACCTCCAGTCCCGCCAGCCTCTACCCCCTTGTCAAGATGGTAGCGCTTTGCCTCGGGGTGCCCGCAGGAACCGGCACCGTGAATAACCACGATCCCGCCGGTCCGGGCACCGGCAATTGCAGAAGCCACGGACGCAAGTTGCTCACGGTTGACCGCACAGTCGGCACTCTTGTCGGTGATGACGCTCCCGCCCAGTTTGAGGATCAGCCGTTCAGACATTCTTCTCCTTTCGTACGCCTTCCGTATCGATACCGGTCACGATCGCCCGGGCCTCACAGGACTCGATGGCACTCGCAATCCGGTGTTTCAGCGGCTTGGGGCAGAGCGCAACCATGCTCCCGCCGCCACCGGCGCCGGTGATCTTCGCGCCGAACGCCCCGGCACTCCGGGCAGCAAGGACCATCTTGGCCAGCTGCGGATGACCGACACCGAGCACTTCGAGGAGGTGGTGGTTCATGTTCATGTACCTGCCCAGTTCCCGGGGATTGCTGAGGTGGTGGATAGCGCTCATGCTGACCCCTTCGATCGCATCGAGAACCGGGTCCACGATAGTCGGGTGGTTCTTCTTGAGTTCCGCTACCTGTTCAACCATCCGGGACGTACTGTGCGAGACAAGCGAGTCCCCGATCACGAGATGCATATTCTGCGGGGGCAGGCGCCTTCGGGAACCGCCGCTGATAAGCACGATCCCCCCATAGGCCGAGACCGTGGTATCGGTCGGGCTTGCCCGCCCCTTCTGCACCTTCTTCTCGATCTCGAATGCCATGTTCGCAATATCCTCGCGGGTCTTGTTCATTTTGAACTCGTCATTGATCGCAGACAGTGTGGCTACCGTCACTGCTGCAGAGGACCCAAGGCCGGACGAGCTTGGGATCTGGGAATTTATGTATACGCTGCCCATGACCCCCATTGCTTCGAAACAACCGTCGATATACGGGGACTTTGCCCGCTGGGGCCGTTTCGTATCCCGCACGGTGACAAACACCCGCGGTTTTATCGCCATGGCTATACCCGGCTTTCCGTATACTACTGCATGCTCGCCGAACAAAAATACCTTGCCCGGCGCACTCCACGTTGCCAACCTAGATCACCGCAATACTCGCGTACCCGACAACTTCCCTCGTATCTCCCGTCACGTCACCGCTCGTCGCATACCGGATTAGTTTTGCCGCTTTCGCACCGAGCCCGGAACATACTTGCACCATCGCGGTGATCGGGCCGTACCCGCAGGCCGTAACCCGCCGTTCCTCGATCCGCCGGTAGAACTCTTTGGTATCGAGTGCCGATAACGGTTCTATCGCCCAGAGGTCGTCCGATTTCGCCTTTTCTGCAGGAACGTAATGGGAAAAGTCGCTGGACGCCACGATCCGGACATCACGTTTCGTCAGCCGGATCGCGTGGAGGATCTTTTCCGCAAGCCTTATTGCGCTCGCATAGTCCTGCTGGCCCATCATCACCGGGGCAATCCGTGCCCGGGGGAAGCGGTACTTGATAAAGGGCATCTGCACCTCGATCGAGTGCTCGTCGCGGTGCGAGAGTTCATCGGTCTCAATGTCGAGCGTTCGGACGAACTCGTCGTCCGTATCGACAACCCCGAGCGGCGTCTCCCAGGGTATCTCGGAGACACAATTGATATATCCCCGGTGGGAGGGACCGATCACCACGAAGGTCCCGGAAAAACCCGGGGGGATCGCGCCATATGCGGTGGCTGCGACCTGTCCCGAATAGATATACCCTGCATGAGGGGAAACGATGCCCAGGGGATTTCCTTCCGGCTTTACCCCTGAAAAGAACTTCTCCAGCAGTTGTTCCAGATGAGAGGGTTCCCGCGGGTAAAACATGCCGGCTACTGCGCATGTTCGCATCTTCATCGGATCAACCCTCTGGTCCTTCTATTATATCCAGATATCGGTCACCAAAAAGAGGTGGACCGATTCAGAAATCGGTTTCGAAGTCCTCGGAGGTGAGAGCCGTGGAGATGCCGCGGAGACGGAGCATCTCGCGGGTTAAGAGGAAGTAGATCATCGAGAGAGCCTTGCGACCCTTGTTGTTGGTCGGGATGACGAGATCCACGAACTTGGTCATGTTGTTGGTGTCGCAGAGTGCAAGCACGGGGATACCGCACTGGACTGCCTCATTGATGACCTGTGCGTCGCCGATCGGGTCGGTAACGACAATGACCTGCGGTTCGATGTAGGCATCAAGGACCGGGTTTGTCAGGAGGCCCGGGATGAACCGGCCGGTGGCGGACATCGCACCGATGGTGTCGGCGAACTTCTTGGCCGGGTACTGGCCATACTGCCGGGAGGTGACGACAAGGATGTTGGGGGCCTCGAACTGGGTTAAGAACTTGGCAGCGGTCTTGATCCGGGTATCGGTCTCGCGGATATCAAGGATATACAGTCCATCGCCGCGGACGCGGTAGATGAACTTCTTCATGTCCTCACTCTTCTGCTGGGTACCGATATGGATACCGGCTGCAAGGTATTCCTCGACGGGGATGAGCGGCTCTTTTAATTCAATTTCCATTTCATTTACTTGGGTCATAGCTGTTCCTCAATGCGTATCAGTTCGTTTAATTTGGCAATGCGTTCTCCGCCTACCACACCGCATTTTAAGAAAATGCAGGAGAATGCGGTGGCAAGGTGCGCGATGGTCGTGTCGGTGGTCTCACCGGAGCGGTGGCTCATTACCGTGTCCATGCCATGGGTATGGGCAAGGCGCACCGCGTCAAAGGTGTCGGTGAGGGTTCCCACCTGGTTGGGTTTTATGAGCACGCAGTTTGCTGCGTCCTTCTCGATGCCCTGCTGGATGCGGTCAACCTGCGTGACAAAGATATCGTCACCGCAGACCAGACAGCGGTCGCCGATCTGGCTGTTGAGTTCTGCAAAAGCATCGAAATCGTCTTCATGGAGGGGATCTTCTACGTAGACTAGGTTGTACTTATCGACAAGTTCCGCAATATAGGTAATCTGGTCTTCGGTGGACCGCACAGTGTTGCGGTACTTGTAGGCGTTCCCGTCCCACATCTGGCTTGCAGCAATGTCAAGCCCCATGTCAACCTCTACGTTCATCTCATCAGCGACAAGTCCGGTCGCCTCGGCAATGAGCTCAAATGCGAGGGCATCGTCAATCTGCGGTGCCCATGCACCCTCATCACCCTTGCCGCAGGATTTTCCTTTTTTCTTTAAGAGTTCTTTCACATGCCGGTGAACGGCCGCATTGGCGAAGACTGCTTCCTCGGTATCCGCTGCACCGCCCGGAACCACGAGAAACTCCTGGATCTCGGTGGCGTTTTCTGCATGTGCCCCGCCGCCGATAACATTCCCGAGCGGAAGCGGCAGATCCTTTGCAAATGCCCCGCCAAGATAGCGGAAGAGCGGGAGACCCATGGACGATGCCGCAGCCTTCGCGTTTGCGAGCGAGAGCGCAACAGCAACGTTTGCACCGATCCCCGAGAAGTCGGCAGTGCCGTCAATATCCCGGAGCTGCTCATCGAACCCTTCCTGATCGCAGGCATCCATGCCGATCAGGGCAGGGATGAGGTTTGCGATCGCGTTATCCAGGGCCTCGTCGGTTGGCCTGACTTTGGCCTCCAGCGATCCGGTGCTGGCTCCGCTGGGTGCTGCCGACCTGCCAAAGCCGCCGGCTGTATAGATGTCGGCTTCTACGGTCGAATTGCCCCGGCTGTCCAGGATTTTCCGAAGTTCAATAACCTCGATGGTCGTCATAAGCTGTCTACTTCCTCTTTACGGTAATGGGGATGGTGTTGTTGTTGAATTCCTCGATCGCTATTTCCAGCGGATCGATCCGTGTCGTGGTGATAAGTAACGGAGCACCCATTGATATCTGCAGAGCCCTTGCTCCAATGATCCTTGCCCGCTCGTACCGGGTATAAACCTGCGTCTGCATTGTTCTACCTCAAAATGATTGTTTTTTTTATCTCAATGGGGTCGCTGAGATTCGAACTCAGGTCACTGCGTCCCGAACGCAATAGGATGGTCCAGGCTACCCTACGACCCCTTTTATTCATCATACAAATCTACTGGTACGGATTGAGCTCGTCAATGACCTCTTTGTGGGTCAGGAGCATGCGCCTGCAGCAGTACCGGGAAATATTAAGATCGTCGAGGATCTTTTTGGGATCCTCGCCTTTCTCCCGCCGTGCCTTGAATTCATCCCACGCTGTGGAGACCGTTTTTCCACAGGTGAAACATCGAACGGGTATCACTTTTTTTACCTCTCATCATATCTTCTGGTTTAACGATAAGACTTTTGGAACTTTGCACGTGCACCGGAGCCGTGCGGTTTCTTGGCTTCCTTCTGCCGCGAGTCGTTGACAAGGAGCGTCCTGTCATATGCCAGGTAGATGTCCTTCATCTGCGGGTCGTTGTGCCACTGGACAATACCGCGGGCGAGCGCGGTCCTGACCGCCTCGGCCTGTCCCATGACACCGCCGCCGGCAACATCGATCGTGACATCGATGCCGTGGAGTGCGTTGGGGACGAGGAGGATCGGTTCGGCGATCTTCATCCGGGTGGTGTCGGAGCCATAGGCTTCGAGGGGTACCGAGTTGACCCGGACCACACCTTTCCCGGCCTTGAGGGTTGCCCGGGCGATCGCAGTCTTGCGTTTTCCGCTTGTGTTGATGATCTTTACCATGCGTCTGCCTCCTTAGAACTTTGCTCCGAGGAACGTGCACACTGCACCGAGCGTGATGTGGTTCGGGTTGTTCAGGCGGTTCATATGTGCCTCTTCGGGAACTTCCATCTCCTTGCCCACGAACTCGACCGGAATACCGACGTAGCACTTGATGGACTTCATCGCTTCGACGCCACGGGGGCGTTTGTACGGGAGCATGCCGCGGATGGTCCGCTTCATGAGATTGTCGGGCCGGCGCGGGACGAACGGTCCCCAGCGGTCGCCGGAGGCTCCTCGTTCCCTCTTGTGCCGGTAGTTGCCGAGCACACGTGCACGGCTGCCGGAGATTACCGCCATCTCTGCATTGACAATCGCAATCTGTTCACCGGCAAGTGCCCGCTGTGCGGCGATGCTTGCAAGACGCCCGAGGATCAGTCCGTCACCGTTGATTATCGTAACCATGTCTTGTTCACCTCAGGATCCGGACACCGCTGCCTTTGGGGTTGTCGCTGATGAGCTGCTCTATTGTCATGCACTGTCCCTTCGCGTCCCTGATCTTACTCGTGGCTGAAGCTGAAAAGTTCAGCGCCGCAATCTTCACGGACTGTTCCAGCACACCGCTGCCCAGGACCTTGCCGGGGACGATGATCGTCTCACCGTTCTGGGCATAGCGGTTGATCTTGGACAGGTTGACCTCGGCATAGTTCCTGTTCGGGGTCTCCAGCCTGCTTGCGATCTCGCGCCAGATCTTAGCCTCATTCTCTCGTGACTTGTTCTTCAAGAGTAAGATGAGGGTGGTAAGACGGGGGTTCGTCTTCTCTACGATTCTTGTCATTTCTTTTCATCCCCTGAAATTTCGCCTAACTGGTTTTCCAGCGTGTCTGCCTGCTCCTTCATATACAGCAACGCACGGTTCATGATCTCTTTCACCGGCAGTGACCCGTCGCTTTCGACCATGTAAATATAACGGTCTTTTTCAGCGGTGATCTTTATTGCCGGCTCGTCCCCGATACCGCTTGACAGGCATGCCCGTTCACAGAGCCTGCACATCGAGCAGTCGGGGAGTTTTCCGGTTACAACCTGGACTTTCTTACCCACTACTGCAAGGATCCCACGTGGGCATTCGTCAACGCACATGCCGCAGGCGTCGCAGGCATCGCTGATGGATACAACCGGATGGTTCTTGTACCCGCAGACGAGTGTCGGCTGCCACTTGGCATGTGCCCGGCCGGTATTGAGGATGGCCTTGGCCTCGATGACGAGTTTCTGCCCTTTCGTGAGTTTCACGATGGGGATGTTGTCGGATACCGGTGCAGCCTTGGGGTCCTGCGGGATCAGGTCACTTGACATGACCGTCCGGGGGCCCTCAACGCTGAGGGTATACGTGGACGTGCAACCGGGGCATCCTGCCCCGCCGCACGAACATTTGTCCTGAGTCGAATAACTTGAAAGGTCGGTTTTTAAGGGAATGAGCCCGACACGGTGTGCCAGCATTTCGTCGAAGAGTGCACTCGTGTTGTCGTAGATGCGTATATCTTCGATGGCAAGGGTCGGTACTTCACCGATCATTGCCCGGCGGAATGCGTTGGCAAAGGCCGTGCTCGCTCCCGAGAGCGTGAATCGTGCGAGGGAGTCGTCCAGACTGGCGAATTCTATCTCCATCAGACTCTCCTTCCTCTCCTGCCGCCCTTCGCACGGCATGAGTCATGGGGAACCGGCGTTACATCTTCGATGCGGCCGATGCGCATGCCTGCACGGGCAAGGGCGCGGATGGCTGCCTGGGCACCGGGGCCGGGGCTTCTCTGTTTGCCCTGGCCGGGTGCACGCACCTTGACGTGGACACCGACGATTCCTTTTTCACGGGCGGTCTGGGCAACGTTGCCTGCCATCTGCATTGCTGCATAGGGCGAGCTCTCGTTGCGGTCCTGCTTGACGACCATACCACCGCTCGACTTGGTCACGGTTTCTGCACCGGACAGGTCAGTGATGGTGATGATGGTGTTGTTGAAGGATGCAAAGATATGGGCGATCCCCCACTTTTCCTTCTCGTTTGCCGCCATGTTATCTCCTTCCTCCCCGTGCGGGGTATCCGCCGAATCCGCCCGGCGCTGCCTTGGGGTTGGATGCGGGTTTTGCTATCCGGACCTTCTCGGTGTGAGAGTCGCTGACGAACGGAGATGTGCCGTAATAGGCAATCTGGCCCTCGTCAACACGGGTGACATGGTAACCGGGGATGTTGACACGCCTGCCGCCGATTGCAATATGGCCGTGCGTGATCAGCTGCCGGGCCTGTTTCGGCGACCGTGCGAGTCCCCTGCGATACACAATGGACTGGAGACGGCGTTCGAGCTGGGTCTGGATCTTGAGCGAGAGAACTGCGTCGATATCCGCATCGGGACCGAGGAGGCCTGCTCGCTGGAGGTGGCTGATAAGCTCCTCCTTCTTTGCATCGTACTTGTCCTTGTGAGCATCGCTTGACCCGAGGGCCAGCAGGTTGCGGGCAGCCTTGCGGTACTTGCGCAGGTGCTCCTGGGCTTTCCAGACCTCGCGCTTGTTCCGGAGACCGAACTCGATAACAAGACGGGTCTCGGACTCAATGCGGGACTTCTCCCACGGGCGCTTGGGGGTCTGATAGGACTTGGTGTTCTTGCCTGGGTATGCCATGGATTACGCGCCTCCAGCGGACTTCCTCTTGACACCGACGGTCGTTCCAGTCCTTCCGGTCGACTTGGTGCGCTGGCCGCGGACCTTCTGGCCGGTCTCGTGGCGGATCCCCTTGTAACAGCGGATCTTCCGCATAAGGTTGACATCCTCGTCCTTCTGGAGTGAGACATCGGTGCCAAGCAGGTGCTTGGCTTCACCGGTGTAGATGTCCTTGGGACGGTTTGCCATCCAGGTCGGAATCTTCCCTGAGTATTGTTCAACAGCGACACGGAGCCGGTTGACCGATGCCTCGTCCATGCGACCAAGGGTAGCGTACTCGTCGACATTCGCCATACGGGAAATAATCGTAGACGTATGCCGGCCAACGCCCTTGATGCCGGTCAGGGCAACCCTGACGGACTTGGTGCCGTCAAGATCGGTGGTTCCAACCCTTACGAAATACTTAATGTCTTCTTCCTGAGCCATCCAATCCCCTCGATTGTGAGACTGTCTCTTTTAGCGCTGAGGGGGAGATTTGAACTCCCGAGTCCTTTCGAACACAGGTTTAGCAAACCTGCGCCATACCAGGCTTGGCTACCTCAACAGAGGAATCTCGCATCTAACTACAGACACTCGCAACGGACAAGCCGTTGCTCCATGAATGGTGCTTTATAATATGGTTGGGGTTGGGTAATAAGTGTTGCGGGGAAAAGAGACCCGGGTTGTCTTGTCCGCAATGACACCAGTACTAGGATGAGCGGATTCGGGTGCGTGCACTCTTAGGTATCTAAGTAGGGTTTGCGTGCTATATCATAGTCCCTGATCCGCCGAGGGGGCGCCACGTCGGGGGCAGGGGCGCTCATCGCATCGTGAATTATACTCAACATACGCAATGTAATCAAAACGGAATCACAGGATTATTGCAAAATATCCTAAGTAAAATTAAATGTCGTGTTTTCCCACACATTTTCCTTTGCATCACTTACGATTACCAGATAGGCACCCGGTTTAAAATACGAAGTGTCTTGGATAATGAAAGATGTGTAATTTATTCCATTCATCCCCGGTGTCACGTTTGCAGGTCCCGAACAGCCGATGACGGGAACTTCCGTGATATTGTCCCTTCTTTTTGGATGCCATGCTGCCGTAATAATCCGAACCTCAACCACAGTATCGATAGAAAGATTTGTCATAGATGATATGGCAACAACATCACCGACATCCTTGTCAACGATTGGATCTATCTTAATCCAATAGCCCGACGGCAAATCCCGGGGGAAGGAACTGGTGATTGTTACGGGACCGGGAGAAGTCACCGGAATCAAAGAAACCTTATTTTCTGCACAACCCGCCGCCAGCAGCACTGCTACAACAAGCAGGAGGAGAGTAAGCATTGTGCGAAGAGGGGTCATCGATGCGTCACCGGGTTAAGAGTCACTAATCAGAAAAATCAGCGGTATCACGTAAATATATTGTGAAATATTTTTCAGGGGGCCTTGTAGTAAAAATCAGTACCCGGTAACCTTCAGTCCGGGTATCTTTTCAAAGTGCCGGTCGCGGGTGATAATCTCACCGTCAGAGCAGAGTACAGCCGCGGCAATGGCCTGGTCAAAATCGCCTACGGGGCTGCCACATTCCCGGAGGGTTGCGGACAGGTAGCCGAATGCATGGTAGATATCCACATCAAAGGGAATTTCCTCGCAGAGTGACAGGATCGCAAGGATCTCCCTGACATTTTCCTCAACCCGGAGGGACCGGTATGCTCCCTCAAAGAGTTCAAGAGCAATGACGGGGGTGATGAAGAGTGTCCTGTCATGGGATTCCAGGGACTCCAGTTTCGCCAGGGCTTTTGAATCGTGCCGGATAATGTCAATAATGAACGAAGTATCAGCAACGGGCATTTTCAGAACCGTACCTCGCGGAGCCTTGCTTTCCGCATCTCCCGCGAAACCGTCTCGATTGAATCTGCCAGTTCCGGGTTTGCTCCGATTTCTTTGAGAACCTCAGAGAGTTTCTTCCTTTTCGGGTAGTGCGCGATGATAACATCAGAGAAACTCGTCTTCTCATCTTTCTTGAGGTTCTTCAGCCGCTCGTACGCCTCCTCCGTGATACTGATGGTTTTTGTGGACATGATCAGCTCTGTGTATGTATGTGTATTTAATGATAATCGCATGATTCCCCCAATACGATAACGAGTAATCTTACTGTTTTCCTGCACCGCCCAAACCAACCACATCCTATAAGGTAAGATATATCTCACTGATTGCCATGGATGTCGCTATCATGAAGATGGGTTCCAGGGGACAGGCGGCCATACCGGTCTCAATGCGAACCGGCCTTCCGGAAGGGAAAAACTTCTGGTCATCCAAGACGGCAAACGCATCATCCTCAAACCGCTCTCGGATATCGAGCCGGCGGTGCGGGAGGTCATCCTCTTGCCGGGAAGACCGGGCAGGCGCTCGGGGAATATTCCAAAGGGATGTTCGTTAAGAAGAAAGCAGGTGACTTTATCGAAGAGATGAAGTCGTGGTGACGGTTGCTTACCACTCGCACTTTGAGAAGACCATCCGCAGGATCAACGACGCCGGCCTCAGGGAACGGGTGTAACAGCAGATCATCCGGACCATCGAAGATCCCCCGGTCGGGAATCCGATGAGGTACTGCCGGAAACAGACCCGTGAAGTGTACGTCCCGCCATTCCGGCTCTCGTACTGGTTCGACCACCGGAAGGATACCCTTGTTTTCCTCGCCCTGTATCACAAGGACGAACAGTAATTAACCGATATATGCCGTTTTCCCGGAAATCCTGCCACCAGTATCATCAGAACAATCAGCATCCGGATAGTCAGGATACGTAACGGTGTCACGGCACCCCCACCTTGGGTATTTCCCTCACAACGAATTCCTGGAATATACCGCAACGGTACTGTATCCGGTACCTGCCGGGCAGCCAGTTATTTGTGGCAAAATGCATGGGCTGGCATGACCGTTCATAATAGGTCGAACCGGAAAACGGGAGCATCGTCACGAGCGGTGTCCGCAATACCTGCCAGGACTCATTTTTTACAAGCCGGGCGATGCGATACGAGCAAGGGTGATCGGTACATCTGCCTGTTCCCGGGCTTTCATTGAACACGGAAAACTCGACAACTTCTCCCACGTTGTAAATGTTCGCGTCCATCCTGATGGAATCAAAAGGCGGGATTATATTCTGCAGGTCAGTATCCGGTTGACCGGTGTCCTGTTGTTCAATAGTAACAGGATCCGGAGATGCCGGTTTCTGTTGCCCCGCACATCCCGCCACGAGCAGCACCGCGGTGACAAGCAGCACCAGTGCAAGCATTGTGCGAAAGGAAGTCAAGAGGCGGTCACCCACAAAATTACCGATACAGAAAAGTCAGCGGTATCACGTAAATATATTGTGAAATATTTTTGAACGTGCGATTATCCGGTCGTGTAATTACTCATTTACTCCCCAAACGGTCATGGTGACAAAAGACGGGAGAGGGGGTCATGCGGGTACATTTCGATCACACGAAACCGGGTGACTCGCACATGTTCTCACCGTAATTTCATAGTATTGTCACACTTCCGTTGCCCGGTAAAATACAAATGTACCCATGCGACCCCCTCCAACCCCTCCGCATTTTTCCATAAAAAAATGCTGTTTCTACGAAGTAAAACGTTAATGATCTTGTGATTTATGGAGGGAGGGGGTCGCATGGGTACAAATCGTTATCAGGGGGACCCCCAGCCATCCGGGAAAAACCCGGGTGACCCCGGGCGGTTATGAGGGGATCAGCCCAGCTCGAACGTGGTGACCCCGAATATCTCATCAAGCGGGAGCGGCACCGGCTCCTTTGTAGAATACAACCGGGCGGTATGGAAGACCGGCACCATCTTCCGGTCCACGACCAGCGCGACAGCCTCCTTGTTTGGCAGGGGAATGTCAAGGAAGAACGGCTCACCGGGAATTCCGGCAACGAGCCCGTCAAGAATGAGCTCGGCAGTCTCCCGGTCTTTAGCAAAGAGCGGCCCGATCTTGTATCCCGTGTGGCAGGTCCGCCGGACACCGTAGCCGAGGATCTTCCCGTCCCCATCCAGCCGGGCAAGGCCGAAATGGTCTTTGTGGCTGATCCAGTAGCGGAGGAAACTTTCCCGCCGGGCCGGGAAATGTGCCGAATCGTATTCGAGCAGGTCGGCAAACATCACCTTCTGTACCGGTGTCAGCCCTTTGGGCATCAGCCCCCCGCCCGTTCCCTCGTACCGGGCATTATTGTAATGCAGGAAAAGCCCGCCCTGCTTCTCGTACTTGGGCACCATCGCGACAACCCCGTCGCCGCCAACGATGCGTGACCCGGCATGACGCATGGCATGGCGATACAGCTGCATCCCGATCCCCCGGCCCCGGTATTCGGGCTTTACAATATACAGGCCGGCGAACGCGAACCGGTCGTCATAGTTGAGCACGGAGACGGAACCGGCCATCTTCCCGTTCACTTCAGCGCAGAAGAACCCCTCAGGATCCTCCAGCCAGAAGCACTCCGCATCCGCAAGCCCGGGGTTCCACCCTTCCGCAACAGCCCACTCCACCGCAAGGGAGAGCTCCTCCCGTTTCATTTTCCGGATCTGCACATTGTCCATACTATCCTCCAGCTGACGGGATATTGGTCAGAATACTACATACACGTGACGGTATGAGAAAAAACAGGGGATATCAAAAACCCCGTGGTTCAAACTTATTTTACGGGAAAACGGTACGAACCTTTCGGGACCCGGATCTCGAACCGTGCCCCCTTTCCCACGACACCGGTCTCCCGGATCGTAATCCCTGTTATAGACAGGATCTCCCGGGACAGGAAGAGGCTGGTAGATCCGCCGGCCCCGATACCCTTGGAAAAGATATCCTCTTTTTTATCTTCCGGGATCCCCGGCCCGTCATCTTCCACTACGATCACGGCATCATCGCCGGTGATAGTGCACACGGCCCGGATGAAGGTGGCCCCCTTTGCGTACATGACCGTGTTTTCCACCAGGGTGACAAAGACCCGCTCAAGAAGCGAATCTGCATAAATCTCAATACCCTGCAGGGCAAAATCCCGGGACAGGTCGCCAAGATCAAGATGGGACACGGCAAACAGCAAAACATCCTGGACATTCTGCCAGCGGGGCGGGCTCATCCCCATGTCGTTGAACTGGCGGGCAAAACTGAGGGCTGACTGGATCTCCCTGACCAGGGACTCTTCCTTCTTCATATAGGTCTCCACCCGGGGATCGGTCGTTTTCTGCCGTGCAAGCTCGAGATATCCCATCTGGACAAAGACCTTGTTCTGGATATCCGTGAAGATGACCGTATTAAGAAGCGCGATCTTCTTGGTCATCTTCTGGAGTGCATTTTCCAGTCGTTTCCGTTCGCTGATATCGAAGGTCAGGAGGCCGATCTGAACGACCTCCCCCTCGTTGCCAAGGACGGGATAGTAGGATGTGAGTAACGTTTTTCCTCCGGTCTCGTTCTCAAAATGCACGATCTCCTTTTTCCGGATCGCCTCCTGGACAAACCGGTCGTATTTCCGGATCTCCTCTTCGGGCATGCAGGACATGATATCGGTTCCCGTGATCTCATCCAGGCGCCGGTGCAGGTACTCAGCAAAAGCCGGGTTAGCAAGGAGGATCGTTCCCTGCAGAGTGAAGAGGGCCGCCGGGCTTGGTATGGCGTTAATAAAGACCCGCATCTGCTGTTCCCGGATAAGGAGATCCTTGCGGGAGGTGATGATTGACTTTTCCAGTTCGGCCAGTTCATCATTGCCGGAGAGGATCGGGACCGGGACTTCCCCCGGGTTGTCAGAGAGCGAGCGGACATGTTCGGTCAGTCTCTCCATCCGCTGCAGGACCGTACGATCCATGACAATTGCCACGATTACCCCCGTCATGACAGCCCACAGCGCGAGCAGCAGCAGGTATGTGATAATATTGGCAAAGCCGGTCCGGTACAGTTCGCGCGGTTTGGATACCTTGAGGATAATATCTTTTCCCGTGAGATCGTTCACCGTGCTGTACCCGCTGGACATGGTCTCATTTTCCGGAACAAGGATAACGGACTCCTGGTTCAACAGGGATTCCTGAATACCAGGAGGGGTAATGCCGGAAACCGCATTTCCCTTCCAGTCAAAGAACAGCTGATACCCGGTCATATCGTTGATGCGCTGGAGCGGCTCATATCCCAGATACCGGCCGATGATAACGGTGCCGTGAACCGGGCCGGTCCTGTCTGCCTTCATGACGGGCGAAGAAGAGACGACCATCGGCCCTTCCGGGAGAAGGAGTATGCCGGACAGCCCCGGATCATCTGCCTGGTGGGTCACGAGAGCTGGGTTGCTCCGGAGAAGCCCGAGCAGGTTATCGGGAACGGCCTGTTTCACCTGGAAATCGGGGGTGAGGACCTGCCCGTACAGCAGGGTGCCGTTCTCGTCCAGGATAATAAACAGGTTTGCCTTGAGTGTCGCCAGAGAGGTCAGATCAGCATTGTGTTCGATGAAACCAGGATTATGGTCAACCGCATACTGGTCCATATCATCCCACCACGCCCAGTCCTGGGTCGTGACCTGGAGGGACGAGGACTCTGCATTGATGGCGGACCGCACCTGTTTCATCGAATCCTGCATATCCTGGTATTCGATGCGGTCGAGTCCCGAGAGGGTAACCGAGAGCGAGACTGCCGCTATGATAATGAAAAAGACAAAGAATGTCAGGCCAAGGACAAGCAGCGACCGGTTTCTGAGGTTCATGGACACATCTGCACGGAAAAGACAGCCGGAGATTATCCCTGAGCCGGCTTCTCTTTACTGCAATTATATACCCAAGATATAGAAAAAGGATCGTGCGTTGTCACTGCAGAAATTCCGTCGAAATATTGTTCGTAAAGGTATTCTGCAGACAGAATGAATGATTAGCTACCGGATGTCGCCCCGGAATACAAACCGGAGTTTGCCGGACGTGTTACACCGGCCCGGCCCTTGTCCTGATTCGCCGCTGTTCGCGGACAACGGAAAGCAGCACGGGCACGGCAGCGCACTGCATGAGGAACATGAAACCGGCAGCATACCAGACATCAACGGTATAGAGTGCTCCGGTGATCACGCTCCCGGCAAACCACGCACCACCGTAGATCGTATTGAAGACCCCGTACGCGAATCCCCGTCCTCCCGGCGGAGTGAAATCGGCAACGGCTGCCCGGAGGATCGCTTCCTGCATACCCATTGATGCCCCCCAGAGGACCGAACCTGCGACAGCCGCGATGTAAGAGTGCGAGAACGCGACAAGCGGGATCAGGAGGCCGAGTACGGGCATCAGGACAAGAACGACGACACCATGCCGGTCGTACGCCTTCCCTGTCACGAGCGCCACCAGTGCGTCAACGGCCATGGCAATCGCATATAATGCAGGGATTTCTGCATCGGGGACGATGGAGAATGCCTTGAAGTGGTATGCGAGGAGGGGAAATACGATGAACCCGGCCATTGTCAGCGCGGTGAACGTACCGTACATCCACAGCTGCCTCCGGCCGGATTCCTGCACAGATCCGGCAGCAGCCGGGCGGATTTTCTCCTCGAACCCGGTGGGATCGGGCATGCTCCGCCACGCGATGATAAGGACAAGGATGAGGATGACAAACGGGACCGCAAGGAGGGCAAATCCCCCCCGGTAAGTCCCCCCGGCTGCCAGGGCGAGAACGAAAAGAAGCGGGCCGGCGATTGCACCGACCTGGTCGAGCGCTTCGTGCAGGCCGAACCCCCACCCCCGCCCGACAGCCGACGTGACATGCGAGAGCATCGCATCCTTTGCCGGAGAACGGACTGCCTTGCCGATCCGCTCAATAATGAGGAGGAGGGCTGCGACCTCCCAGTTGCCGGCGAGGACGAGCAGCGGGATGGCACCGATCATCAGGTAGCCGGCGATGACGAATGCCCAGTACTGCCGGGACCTGTCCGCAAGATAGCCGGTCGCGATGCGGATCGCGTAACCGAGGAACTCGCCGAACCCGGCAATGAACGCGACCATGAACGCGGAGGCGCCAAGCGTGAAGAGGAACGGTCCCGATACGCTTCGGCCTCCTTCGTATACAATGTCGCCGACCATCGCGACAATGCCGAAGAGTATGATTAAACGATAGGCGAGCCGGCGTTTTTCCGGGTCAGGAGTATCAGGAGTCATGGGGACCGGGGCGGGCCGGAATCCTGAGAGTCCATGTCCGCAACACCGGATTATCACCACTATTCAGGATAAAGTCTCCCAACGGTACAACTGTGCAATAGTACAGATCCCGGATAGCGTGGAAAAGCCAGAAAAAAGGGGGCTGATTACAGCGCATTCACGAGCGAGGAGCGGGTAACCATCCCGGCCAGCTTGCCATTGTCCATAACCGGCAGCGAACTGATGTTTTTCTTCAGCATCATCGTAACAACGTCGGATACCTTTGCCTTCCGATCAATGGATACGAGCGGGGAACTCATGATGTCCTTGACGAGCAGGTTCCGGATCTGGTGGTCCTGGTGGTTGTCATCTACCGACTCGCGGAACTTACGCATCGCAATGGCGACATCCGTTTCCGTGACTATCCCGGTATACTTGTCATGCTCGGATACGATGAACCGGGTGATATTGTCGTCAAGCATCCGGCGGCGGAGGTGGACCACGCGTTCTTCCGCTTCGATGGTGACCGCCTTCTCGATCACGGAGTCAAGACCTCCTTCGGGCTGGTACTTCTTCAGCAGGTCGCCGCGGCTTACCTGCCCAATCAGATTGTGGTCGCTGTCATAGACCACGATCAGCTTGAACTGCTGGAGCAGCGGGACGAGGATGTTGACATTCTCGTCGGGATAGACGCTGGTGAACTCTTCCTCGACCACGCTCGCTACGTGGATCGCTGTGGGAGCAAGACCGGAGTTCTGCTTGCTGCCCAGTTTCTCCGCTATCGCCTTACGGGACACGGTCCCGACAACGGAGTTGTTATTAACCGCAATAAGCGGGTCGATGCCCTCATCGAGCATCTTATCGAGCGCTTCGGTGATCTTTGCTGATTTTGCGATTGTTGTTGGCTTTACCATTACGTCTTTGATAAAAACTTCTTTTGTCATTTCGCCACTTCCTTTATAATATCATCGCGTTTTATGATCCCGGTAACTGTGCCGTTCTCCACGACAACAAGGCTGTTGACGTGGTTTTTTTCCATCTGGAGAAGGGCATCGGGAACCGTTGTCGCCGGGGAGACCGTGAGGACCGGGCTTGTCATCACGTCCCCGGCGGTCACGGTTGCGACAGCCATCAGGGCCGGTCCCCGTCCCCCCCCGGACGTTTCGCGTCGTCGTATGGTTACTTCCTTTCCCATCACACCCGCAATTTTCGGCTCGTCTTCATAGAAGGCGAGGTTGGTCTCGCTGATGATCCCGGCAGGGGTGCCATCATCCTCGGTCACAAGCACCTTGTCATTGCGTTCGCGCATCACACTGATCACGTGGGTGAGCGAATGGTAGCGGCTTACTGCCGGCACATCCTCCATCACGTCCCCGACCGGCCAGGTGATCTCCCGGACGAGAACGGATTTCATCAGATCGGTCTTTGTGATAATGCCGGTCATGCCACCTTCGTCAACGACCGGCACGCTGCTGAAGTTCCGTTTCACGAATAACCGTGCGATCTCCCTGACCCCGGTATCGGGTTGAACCACGACAGGGTGTTCTGTCATGAGGGCTCCCACCGGGATCCGGTCGAGCGGGCGATGGCGCCAGGCCGGTTCTCCTTTCCGCATGCGGTACGCAATATCTTTTTTCGTTAAGATCCCCACGAGGACACCATTCTCCATGACCGGAAGACGGGAGATATGGTGGCGGACCATGAGGTTACGTGCATGAGCAACCGTTGCATCCGGGGACACGACCTGAACAGGTGCGGTCATGATGTCACGGGCAAACATCGTCATTGCCCCCGCGCAAATGCCCGGACAAGATCGAACTCGGTCACGAGGCCGATCAGCCGGGAGTTCTCGATCACGGGGAGCGCCCCGATGTTCTTTTTGAGCATCTCGCGGGCGGCCTCATTGATGCTCCGGTCAGGAGTCGTGGTGATGAGCGAACGGTTAATCAGCGTGCGGACCGGAAGCCCGGTCACTTCTGCGATATTCCCCGTAGTAAGACGGGTAAACACTTCGCGGCTCCCCAGGTACCGCATGATATCGGTCGCGGTGATAATACCATAGAGCACGTCGTCGCTCACGACCGGCAGCCGCCGGAAACGGCAGCTCGTCATATCCTTTGTAACCTTTGCAATCGGGCAGTCCGGGGCGGTGACGCGGAGGGACGTGGTCATTACATCTTCCACGATCAGTATGCTCCGCTCGGAACCGAGCACCCGAAGCACGTCGCGCTCGGTGACGATCCCGGCAAGCGCCCCGTCATGGCCGATAATCGGGAGCCCCCCGGTCTTCTTTTTTATGATGGTATCGACCGCTTCCCGGATGCTGGCATCGTGCCCAAGCGTTATGGGCTGCTGGGTCATGATCGTCCGGACGTTCTCGTTGAGGGCAGCGATCAGGTTGCCGTTGTGCCGGACCTCCACGAGGTGATACTTATCACCGCCGCCCATGAAGTTGATGATGTCCCCCGAGGTTACGATCCCCCGCAGTTTCTTTGTGCCCGCATCGGTGACGGGAAGGCGGCGGAACCCGCACTTCGTCATCTGCCCGACAGCGCCGATGATGCTCTGGGATGGCGGGATGGAGATGACATCGGTTGTCGCTATCGCCATCACTTCGCCTTCCTGCTCTGCGATATGGGTTTTGAACTCAACCGGACCCCGGTCGAGCTTGCCCTGCATTTTCAGGAGCCGATCGTCTCCCTTGACGATCCGGTTATTCTGGTGCATGAATCACCTTCCGACTGGAATGGGAACAGGGACATGATCCCTGTGGGACCGGCCATGTTCCCGTGATATTTTCTCTTTTCCTTTCTGGTATTATTCCGCTTATGCAAGCGAGGCAAGGACGTCATGCCGGTCTATGACCCCGACAAGACGGTCGCCGTCAAGGACGGGCAACCGGCTGACGTCGTGTTTCACGAGCAGTTCTGCGGCAGCGCTGACCGGTTCCCCCGGTGCGATAGTCACGACATCCGTGGTCATCACACCCTCGACCGGCGTCTTCGCATGGTCGGCAATAACCGCCCGCATCCGCCGCGAACTGATCAGGTCGCGCCGGGAGATGATCCCGACAAGCCGTTTCTTCTTCACTACCGGAAACGCAGAGAAACCACTCTCCACGATGAGGGCATGGACCCTCTGGATCTCGTCCTCCGGCGTGAGTGCAACGACATTCCTGCTCATCCGCGACTCAACCGTCCCATGCAGTTCGTTCCTCGATATGATCACCGGGAAGAGGTCTGAGAGGAGGACGCCGCCCGTTACCCTGGGTTCCGGGTCCACCACCGCGGCACTGTCGGTGCGGTAGCTCCGCATCGCCCGTGCTGCTGTCTCAATGGAATCCGCGGGATGTACCATCGGCGCTTCCTTGACGAACCCTTCGATCGTTACATTCGATTTGGTTGCGGTTACCCGCAGGCCGTCCGTGATGTCGATATACCCGAGCAGGTTTTTTTTTCCATCGACAACATAGATCTCACGGAACCGGTCATCTCTGAGGATCTGCCGTGCCTTTGTTATCTGGTCGCCGGGTTTCAGCACAGGGATCTCAAGGATGAAATCCTGTGCTGTTTTCATGTGATGTGATCCTCCTCACGACACCGGGGACAGAGCATGGAACCGTCCACCCGCTTAAGATCATCAGACATCTGGCTGCAGCGGCCGCACATACCCGGGTCAACCGTCTCTTCGCGGTTGATCTCGATGAGATCCATGAGCAGATCGTTCTGCTCGTTGGATACGGTAAGAAGATCCCGCACGGTTACGATACCGATGACCTTGTTGTGCTCATCGATAATCGGGAGTCTCCGTACCTTGTGCTTCACCATCATCTTTGCGGCATCGCCCACAGTCTTGTCCGCACTCACCGTAATGAGTGGCGTACTCATGATATCGTTCACGTGCACTGTACTTGGTTTGAGGTCCCGTGCCACTACCTTGCATGCAAGGTCCTCCTCGGTTACTATACCGATAGGCTTGTTGTGATCGAGGATAATGACGCTGCCGACCTCGTCATGGCACATAGCTTTGGCCGCTTTGGCGACTGTCGCATCAATGTCAATCGTTGTCAGCCTGCGATTCATTACTTCACGCAGGGGAACACGGGTCTCAAACCGGATCGCGTTAGAAGTCTTTTTCATGAGTCACCTCCTTGAAGTGCTGTTCCTGATGATTACAATTAGCATACTCCCTTTCCCTTGTATAAATACAATGTGGCCGTGGCAATCGCACATTCCTCACAGTAATACCACGCTGCCGGAGAATGCAGTACGGCGTTTTCCACCGGCGGGGCAGTTGCGGCCGGTATAAGAAACATAATAAAGAGCGTATTCTATACAATACTAAGGACTACAGTGACTGCATCGTACCCCGGTACTGTACGCAGCCAATGAGGTGGAGATTGAAGATATTTTATCAGACAATGGGTAAAATCAAAAAGAAATTTTCCGGTTTCCTCGCCCGCTTTTTCAAGAAGAAACGGACCCGTATCGGCATTTACGGCCCGCCAAATGCCGGGAAAACCACCCTTGCAAACCGTATAGCCCGCGACTGGACCGGGGATGCGATCGGCCCGGTCAGCGAGATCCCGCACGAAACCCGCAGGGCGCGGAAGAAGGAAGATATCATCATCTCCGGGGCAAACGGCAACACGGTGACCATGGATATCGTGGATACGCCGGGAGTCACGACCAAGATCGATTACCACGAGTTCCTCGAGTTCGGGATGGAAAAGGAAGAGGCAATCATCCGGGCCCGGGAAGCAACCGAAGGTGTTGCGGAGGCGATGCACTGGCTCCGCGAGGATATCAACGGGGTCATCTACATGCTCGATTCCACGCTCGATCCATTCCAGCAGGTCAATATCATGATGATCGGGATCATCGAGGCCCGCAACCTGCCGGTTATCATCGTCGCCAACAAGATCGATCTCCCCGATGCAGCCCCGGGCAGGATCCGCAGCGCGTTTCCCCAGCACCCGGTGGTCGCGATCTCCGGGCTTGAAGGCCGTAACGTGGAAGACCTCTACGAGACCATGCTCGAATACTTCGGGTGATCATCAATGCCGCACAAGTGTACAAAATGCGGGCGGGAATACCCGGACGGGTCAACCGAGATCCTGAAAGGGTGCGCAAGCTGCGGCGGCAAGAAGTTCCTCTATGTCAAGGCAGATCAGCTGAACGAGGACGTGCTCGAGGAGAAGTCCATCGAAGAGATCGCGGTGGAGTCAAAGGAAGAAGTCCTCGAGGTTGTCGAGCCGAAGACGAAGGAAGATATCGAGATGTACGACCGGGTGGAGACTATCCGGATCGTCTCGCCCGGCTCCTATGAGCTGAACCTCGAGAAGATGGCCGAGAGCGATGAGCGGATCGTCAGTGTTGGCAGGGAAGGCTCGTATATCATCGACCTGATGTCGATGACGAAGGACGAGCCGAAGAAGACGGGCAGGAAGAAATAATCTTCTTTTTCAACAGATTTCATCAACCCCGTACGAGCAGACCGGGGGAAAAGATTGTGTCGTTTGCCGGTGAAATTCTGGTACTGATATGCAGAAGCCGGACAATACCACATCCCATAACGCTGACCAGTACGATCGCCAGATACGGCTGACGATCCCCCATTATGATGATATTCACGAAGAGATCCTTACCTTTGTGAAGGCCCAGTATCCGCACCCCCGGACATGGCTGGATACCGGGTGCGGGACGGGTTTTTTTATCCGGAACGCACGGGATGTTTTTCCGGAAACTGAGTTCTTCATCGCGGATCCATCGGAGGGTATGCTCGCGAAAGCTGCACAGACACTGCAGGGATGCCGGCATTCCCTTCTTGGCAGGTACGGAACTGCAGATATTCCCGGAATCACTAAACGCAGGTTTGATGTGATCACGGCGATCCAGTGTCACCACTATCTTACAAGGGAGGGGCGCAACGAGGCCGCCCGGGCCTGTTGCTCCCTGCTGAATGACGGGGGGTTCTTTATCACTTCGGAGAATATCCGCCCGTTTTCCGGGGAGGGGATAGCCCGATCACTGGCATCGTGGGGAGCGTTCCAGCGGGATGCTGGAAGAACGGACGGCGAGGTAAAGAATCATCTGGCAAGATTCGATCAGGAGTATTTCCCGATAACCGTTACTGAACACCTGCAGTGTTACCGGGATGCCGGTTTCTGCGTCGCCGAGATCCTCTGGCTTTCCGGCATGCAGGGCGTATTCTGGTGCAGAAAATAAATCCCGTCTTCTCTCACAGGATAAACTGAAGCTTATCGTGTTGAGAGCTCGTCCCGGATCCCCTCGTACGGAGCCGGTAACGAGAGCCTGCGGAAGAACTCATCGGTAAAGATGAGGCTGTTCATGATCGCCCATTCCGCACACCCGTGACCGAGGCACTTGTACGGGAAGAACGGCACATTCTTTCCGGCCAGCGGGTTTATCGCAAACTTCCTGTGGAGGACCTTTTCAAAATAGTCCGCGGTGCTCTCGGGTTCCCGGTCCGGGACCTGACGGCTGCCGACAACGACCCATTCGCGGGTATAGTGCAGGAGGTGGTTGCGGATCTCGGTCAGGATCCGGAGGTTGGCAAACGCCTGGTCGCCTTCTTCAAACCCGGGCTGGCCGGCAATGGCGAGGATCGTCTGGTACTTGGTGAACATCGGTGCCCGGTCGAAGTTTCGGGTATTCCGCCACTGCCTCCCGATCGTCCTGAGCAGCGTCCCGTGCCTTTCGTCGATAGCGGAATACTCTTCGTCCGTTGCATCAGCATGGAGCTCGTTTATCGTGGATTCCAGGAAGGAGACAGAGGAGAGGACCGCATTAAGAGTGAATGCCTCGTGCCGGAGCTGGGCATCGGCCGGGACCGTCCCGCCCTTCAGGTACTCCTGCTCGATCTCAAACGCGAGCCGGGAGAAAAGGGCAGCTGACTGGATGTAGCGTACGGAGAAGCAGTCCCGGAACCGGATCGCTGATTCCTCGCCCTGCACCTCAAGGGGGATCTTGTCCATCTGTACTAGTCCGGTTCTCTTTGTGAGATGAAAAGGGTAAGGGGCACCGGGGGGATACACGGATAACGATTCTCCCAGAAAACCTGTTCCGGCCCAATATTTATGCCTGGAAATTTCCCGGGATCAAATAACTAAACCTATATATTAAGGCCTTCAAATTTTCTGTCTCACAGGAAAATTTCCATGAAACGCGTACTTTTCACAGTCTTTATGGCAGCCATGCTCGTTCTTTTGGCAATGTCTGCCGGTTGCACCGATTCCAGAAGCCCCAACAGCCAGGCAGTCGTCGTAACGTCGACAACACCGCCTGCCTCCGTAAGCGTGCCGTACGGGGAGATAGTCAGGACCAGTCTCGATGCTCCGGCAACTTCTGAGGTCTACCTCAGCATGACCGCCCGGGCAGATGCAAAGGCCCTGAGCGGGGGACGCTCGTTCATGCGGATCGTGGTAAACGGTAAAAATATCACCGGCGAACGACTGGTTAACAAGAACATGAACTTCACCTACGGTGATGGGTTCAAGACCACCTACTGGAGCACGAACATGTCGGCATGGTACCTGTTTTTCTCTCCGGACTTCGTGGGGTATGACAACCCGAAACTTACCGATCATATCCTTGAGGGCAATGCGTATGTGTACAAGTTCGATGTATCCGACATCGTGAACAAGGGTGCGCCAAACGTTGTCGCGATTGAGAATATCGGTGACGAAGTTGCAGCCCAGTATACAAAACCGGAGGATATCGAGTTTTACAAGGCAGCGACCATTGTTATCAACCCGATAAAGCTCGAAGGCAAGGGAGTCGACGTTGTCCAGATCACCAAGGAAGCAGCACCGGTCCGGATCATTGTTGGCAAGAAATCCACCGTGACCCTCACCATCAGGAATGACCTGCCCGGCAGCATCAGCGATGTCGAGATTGCCGACGCAGCACTCCCGAACGGGCTGAGCGGCCAGATAATAAATGGCAAAGTGGACGAGCCTATCAGGAGTGGCGATAAGTATACGGTCAGCTATGATGTGACAGCCGACAAAGAGGGCACGTATATCCTCGGGGCAGCTGCGATCACCTTTGCCGATGCTACCGGCAACTACCAGAAACTCAGTTCCGGTACCGTAACAGTGACGGTAATTTAAAAACCCGGAATATCTCCCTTTTTTATCAGCAGCCTGATCTTTCATATTCCCCGTCACCGGAACAATGCAGGAAATGATTGTTGCAGTGACAACATTTATCCCCCCGCTCTGCCACCCTTAGAGGTGCATAAAAAACCATGCTCAACGGAAGAGATCCCCTTCGGGGCGGTTGTATCTCTTGTCAGCCGCAGCAAATTCGTCTTCCTCAATAACCAGCTCCGGTCGCTGGGCCTCTCGGCAGGGCAGTTCCCGGTCCTGATGCTCCTTGCAAAGGAACAGAACCTCATGCAGGACAGGTTTGTCCGGCACTATCATCTCGATAAGGGCACAATAGCACGGGCAGTCCGGAAACTTGAGGACGGCGGATATGTCAGGAGGATCACCGACCCGGACAACCGGCGGGCAGTCCGGCTCTTCCTCACGGAGAAAGGCGAAGAGGTGATCCCCCTCCTGAGAGATATCAACCGGGAGTGGGAGCGCCAGGTCAGTACCGGCCTCTCGAAACCGGAGATCGTGGCACTTCACAGCCTGATGCGCCAGGTGGCACGGAACAGCTATGCAATTCTGCAGAAGAACGGAGATCCTGGCGATGACCGCGAATAACAATGCCAGCCCGGCGCCGGAACCTCAGCCCGGGAACAATACAACGGCAGGTATCGAACTCCTGATGGGGGACCCGAAGAAAGCGATCATCAAACTCTCCGGCCCCATGATCGCCGCAATGCTGCTGATGTCCACCTACAACATCGTGAACGCCATCTGGGTGGCGGGTCTCGGCTCGGATGCCCTTGCTGCGGTCGGTTTCGTCACCCCGCTCTTCATGATCCTCATAGGACTGAGCAATGGCCTCGGAGCCGGTGCAGCCTCCCTCATCTCCCGCCGCATCGGTGCAAAGGACAAGACGGGGGCAGATAATGCAGCGGTCCACGCCCTCCTGTTTGTCCTTATCCTTTCGGCGGTCCTGACGATCCCCCTGATGCTCCTCACCGGCCCGATCGTCACGCTCTTCGGTGCCGGGGATACTGCCGGTCTTGCAACCGAGTACGGGCAGATCATCTTCCTGGGCATGGCCCTCCTCCTCTTCACCAATGTTGCCTACGCGATCCTCCGGGCCGAAGGGGATGCAAAACGGGCAATGTATGTCATGGGTGCGTCCTCGGTCCTGAATATTATCCTCGACCCGCTCCTCATCTACGGGGCAGGCATGGGCATTGCCGGGGCAGCGTGGGGGATGATCGTTTCTCTCGTGATGACCTCCTGCATCCTCCTCTACTGGTTCTTTGTCAAAAGGGATACCTACGTCACTCTCGCGTGGCGGGAGTTCTCGTATGATAAAAAGACGGTACGGGACATTCTCGGCGTCGGGTTACCGGCCAGCGTCGAGTTCTTCCTCATGTCGATCCTCGCGATCTTTATCAACGGCCTGCTTGTCGCAACAGCAGGTACCGATGCTGTCGCGGTCTATACCGCGGGTTGGCGGGTCGTCTTCTTTGCCATCATTCCCATGGTCGCCATCAGTACAGCAGTTATCTCGGTGGCCGGGGCTGCATACGGTGCACGGAAGTTCGAGAGGATCCGCACCACTCATACGTTCTCGATAACACTCGGGATTGCCATCGCTCTTATCGTCAGTGCCCTTACCTATATCTTCGCCCGGCAGATCGCCGTCATCTTCACGTATTCACCGGAAAGCGCCCATCTCGCACCGGAGATTGCTGCCTTCCTTGCGGTCATGTGTTTCTTCTACCCGTTCATCCCGCCCGGCGTTATGTCGGGCGCCGTCTTCCAGGCAACGGGCCGGGGTATGGCATCGCTGATCATGACTGTCCTTCGGAACCTTGTCTTCATCGCGGTCTTCGCGTACCTGTTCGGGATCGTTCTCGGCTATGGCGAGCACGGCGTGTGGTGGGGAATCGTTGCCGGCGACATCTGCGGGGGCGCCGTGGCATTCCTCTGGGCCCGGTATTACATCTCGCGACTGATCGCCAACGAATAATATTTCTTTTTTCCGGCACAGGCTCGACTATCCCCTCAGTACGGGACAGGCCGGTTGCCGCACAGGGTCATAACATCATACCTTCTGACCCCGGGTTTCATGCGAATATTTATATGTAACACTACAGAATTCACAACTGCCCATAAGTCCACATCCGGACCGCAAGGACATGTCAATGAACCTCCGGGTAAAACTGCTTCTCGGAATAGGCTTGGCGCTTATCGTCGTGTTCACGTTCGTCGCCGTTTTTTCCTCAATTACCATGGACGAGAGCTACCTCCGGCTGGAACGCCAGGAAGTCGGGCATGCTGCAGAAAGCACGGTTAAAACCCTCAACAGCGATACCCGGAATTTCTATTCGGTTTCCCGCGATTATGCGGCATGGACAGATACCTATCTTTTTGCCGAAGACCGGAACCCGGGATGGATTGACCAGAATACCGGCGATGATTTTTTCGAACGGTTCGGGATCGATTATATCATTGTATTCAACCGTTCTGACCAGATCGTATTTGCCAAAGGCCATAATCTCAGTTCCCTGCAGCCGGAGGAAGTACCGGAAACACTTGCAGATGATATCCGCGATCTGAATTCCGCATCGGGTATTCTTGCATCAACAGAGGGAGGCGCCGGGATCTTCGACAGCCGGGACGGCCCCGTTCTGATAGCGTCCCACCCGATCCTGTATGACAACCTGGAGGGGCCGGCTGCAGGGAGCCTGCATATCGTGCGCAGGATTGACCGCCGTTACCTTACGGACCTTGCTGAACGATCAGGACATCCTGTGACTATTATCCCGGCGCGGGAGATCCGTAAGGACCCGTCTCTTGCCGGCATGGTCTCCGGTATCTCACCATCATCTCCCGTTGCAGTGGTACCTGAAACCAAGGATACCATTGCCGGATATATTGCAATCGACGGCCTGCGGGAACCGGGGAGTGTTTATGTCAGGGTCACCGAGCCGCGAACTATCTACCTGGCAGGGCAGGATTCGATTTACCTCTTCCTCGCAAGCCTTGCCGGGGCGGGTATTGTTCTTATCGTCTTTGTCCTGCTGTTCATCGACCGGATCATCCTTTCCCGTCTTAACATCATCATCAGGAACGTTCGGAAGAACCGGGAGACCGACGACTACAGGAATGCAGGAGGCGATACCGGAGAGGACGAACTTGCCCGGCTCGCCCTGCAGATCGATCCCGTGTTTTCCCGACTGGCCGAGTCCCGGAACCAGCTTAGGGAGAGCGAGGAACGGTACCGGACGCTCGCAGAGTCTGCCCGGGACTTTATCTTCATCATCGACAAGGACGACCGGATCACGTATGTCAACACCTTTGCTGCGATGTCTGTCGGGTGTTCCCGGGAAGATCTCATAGGAAAGGAACGTTCGATATTGTTCCCGGAGGACGAAAGCCAGCGGCAGCGGAAAAATATCCTCCGCGTCCTCGAAACCGGGGAGCCGCTCAAGGTAGAGAGCCGTCTGACGTTGCCTTCCGGGGTCCGATGGCAGGATACACTTCTGGTTCCCATGAAAGACCGGGATGGTTCGATCATTGGGGTCATGGGCATCTCGCGGGATATCACCCAAGGGAAAACTGCCGGGGAAGCACTGCGCCAGAGTGAGATGCGGTACCACGAACTCTTCGAACTCGGGGGGGAGGCGATCTTTTTAGTGGATAATGAGACCGGAAGACTGCTTGAAGCCAATGCCGCAGCTTCGGAGATGTATGGCTACAGCCATGCTGAACTCATGGGGATGAAAAATACCGACATTTCGGCTGAACCGGAGAAGACACAGCACACCACGAGCACATCAACGGTGGGCAGCGTTGTCGTGCCCCTCCGCCACCACCGGAAAAAAGATGGCACGCAATTTCCCGTTGAGATCAACGGGCGGTTCTTTATGTCCGGCACAAGGAGTGTCCATGTGGAGGCAATCCGCGACATCACCATCCGGATACAGGCCGAAGCAACGTTACGCGAATCGAACGAGCGGTTCAGGACGGTGATGGACAGTCTCGATGCGTTCGTCTATGTGGCGGACATGAAAACCCACGAGATCCTGTTCCTGAACCAGACCGGGAAGAAGATCTGGGGAGATGTGACCGGAAAGCAGTGCTGGAACTATTTCCAGCCCTGCCAGGAAGGGCCCTGCCCGTTCTGTACCAATGACAAACTGCTTGATGCTGGCGGAGACCCGAAGGACGTGCTGGTCTGGGAGATCCGTAACTCAGTAAACGGGCGGTGGTATGAATGCCGCGACCGGGCTATACGATGGATCGACGGGAGCCTGGTGCGGCTGGAGATCTCTTCGGATATCACCGACCGCAAGCGTGTGGAAGAAGCACTCGTCCGGGTCAACAACAAGCTGAACCTGTTATCGGGCATAACAAGGCACGATATCCTGAACCAGGTAACGGCGCTCAAGGCATATATCGATCTCTCCGCAGAGCGTGCCTCCGGCGACGAGGTACTCACTGAATTTATTACCAAGGAGATGATGATTGCGAACGTGATCGACCGGCAAATCAGTTTTACCCGGGACTATCACAAGCTGGGCGTGATGGCACCGGTATGGCAGAACGTTTTCGAGATCATCGAATGGACAAAACAGTCGCTGCTCGTGCGCAATATTACGATCAGGACGGAATTTTCAGATCTCGAAGTGTTTGCCGATCCGCTTCTTGAGAAGGTGTTCTACAACCTGATGGACAATGCAATCCGGTATGGCGGCGAGAAGATGACCACGATCCGGTTCTCCTTCAGAGAAGAAGGAGATGCGCTCAATATCTGCTGCGAAGACGACGGTATCGGGATTGCAGAAGAGAACAAGGACCTGATTTTCAACCGAGGGTATGCCCATAATACCGGCCTTGGCCTGTTCTTATCAAGGGAGATTTTGGGGATAACTGAGATGACAATCACGGAAACCGGGATCTTTAGCAAGGGTGCCCGGTTTGAGATCCGGGTGCCGAAAGGCTCATTCCGGTTCAACAATACCGGGAAAGACTCCTGATCCGTCATTTCGTCTCCATCAACGGAATGGTCCATCGACAAATAAACGAGTTCGTATATGACAGACCGTCATCCACGGTCCCGGTTACCAGCCGTCAGTATCATCGTTCTTTTGCACAGTCGATTTCTGCCGAGTACACCTTGATATCGATCACCGGCGTCCCGTCGATTGCATCCAGTCCCCGTACCTTCAGGACGCCATCGTTCACGCTCAGCAGGTCGACCATGCAGAGCGAGACCGGGTTTGGCCGGTCTGGTGACCGTATAGCAAACACGCCCTTCGCGGCAGATGCCCCGGGAGGGGTTGCCCGGAGGACCGTCCGGTCAGCCCGGTCGAACCAGCAGAGGACCCAGAGATTCTTTTTTCCCTCGACCTGCCACAGGGCGGGCCGGTATTTATCATCAATCACGATCTCGGAAACGGTATCGGACAGGCGCCCCTGCCGGGGTGCATCGTGCCTTGTCTTGTAGGGGGAGCGGACGTAACCGATGGGGTGGAGCTCGATCGGTGCGGGTGTCATGAGTAATGAGGTGTGGGGGGAGGAGATATTTAGCGGTGACGGGACTGTCCTGGCTCCTTCTTTGGAGTGTTGTCCTGCCTGTCGTGCACGGCACCCTCTCGCTGACAGGAGAGGGAGCCCGGGGGGATGCCGGGTCGTGAACCGTGCACCGGCCGTCCCGCTCCCGCCGCAACCCTTATTATACCTCCCGTCGATTGATGATCAGCACTTTTAACGTGCTGACAGATGTAAGTCCGACGTGCGACACCGCACTGCCAAAGATGGCTTTGGGATTACAGGGAGTCAGTTAACCAATACTCGACTTTTCTGGACTTACTCGTCTATTACATAGGAGGCTACACAATGGCACGAATGCATGCCCGAAGAAGGGGCAAGTCATGCTCAGTCCGCCCCTACCGGAAACAGGCACCCGCGTGGTCCAACACGGACGCAAAGGCGATCGAGAAGATCATCCTGGATCTGAGAAAGGAAGGCGCATCGAGCGCGAAGATCGGACTGGTACTCAGGGACCGCCATGGCGTTCCCGATGTGAAACTTGCCACCGGCAAGCGTATCGGGGACATCCTGAGAGAGAATAAGCTCGCAACCGCGATCCCCGAAGATCTCCGCGATCTCATGATGAAGGCACTGGGACTGCGCAAGCACCTCGCGGACAACAAGAAGGACCTGCACAACAAACGCCAGCTTCAGCTGGTCGAGTCCAAGGTCCGCCGGCTCGTCAGGTACTACACGGGAAGCAAGAAACTGCCCGCTGGCTGGGTCTACAAGCCGGAGAATGCTGAAATCCTGCTGTCCAGGTAAATTCGAATAATCGTCCAGAATACCATGTCGCTTGAGACCTCAGCGGGAATCGTTGCAGACCGGATCAAAAAGCAGGAGTTCGTTGGTGTGTACGCACACCACGACGCAGACGGCATAGCCTCTGCCTCGATCCTCTGCCACGCGATGCTCCGTGCGGGTATCCGCTTCCAGCTCCGGGTCCGTCAGGAAATCAGCCTGTCCGACCTCAAGGGCGAGACAGCGTACCTGCTCTGCGATCTCGGCGCAGGCACAGAAGACCTCCCGCGTGACGTGATGGTCGTCGACCACCACCTCCCGTTGTCCGAAGGCGAGTTCCACGTCAACCCGCGGCTCTGCGGGATAGATGGCGACCGCGAATTATCCGCAGCCGGCACCGCGTACTATGTTGCCCAGGAGATGGGAGACAACCGCGACCTTGCAGGGCTCGTGATTCCGGGGATCATCGGCGATGGCCAGCAGGTCAAAGGCAAAAACCTCGAGATCTTCAACGAGGGGATCGCAAACGGGATCATTGTGCCGGACCGGGGTATCACCCTGCCCGGCAGAGATATGACCGAACGCTGGTACACGGCGATGAACCCGTACCTCGACGGGATCAGCGGCGAAGAAGAACGCATCGCTGCCATCCTTGACCAGTCTCACGACCCGTCACAGCCCGGCAACGGGCACCGTCTCGATACGCTCCTGTCGCAGGTCGTATTGGAGGCGGCACCGATGACCACGGCAGCAAGCCTGCTTTCGGTCTACGGCGACACGTTCCACCTCCAGCGCGAAGTGATCGAGGATGCCCATGCACTCACCGCCGTGATCGATGCCTGCGGCAAGGCCGGTTTTGGCGATATCGCCACCACGCTCTGCCTGCGCTCGTCCCACTACATTGACCGGGCATGGGAGATCACGCGGCAGCACCACGGACGGGTCATCGAAGCGGTCAGGACCGCTCACCCGGTCGAGGGATGCAAAGGCGTGTACGAGATAACGAATGCAACACTTGCAAGCGATGTCTCGGATATTCTTGCCCGCGATGTTCCGCATGCAGTCCCCGTGCTGGTCTATGCAAAGAGCAACGATGCCTGTAAAATCTCGGTTCGCTGCCCGCCGGGCACGACCGCAGATCTCGGACCGCTCGTCCGTGCCCTCGCAGGATCCTGCGGCGGGAACGGCGGCGGACACCTGCTCAGAGCCGGTGCGACAATCCCCTGCGACAAGGTGGACCTGTTCACAAAAGGCTGGCAGGAGGCGGTTGCCTCATGATGCAGATCGAGGGTACCATCACGACCGTGCATGAGAATGCCCGGTGTGTTGCCGCGGCTCTTGCCCCGGACAACCTCCGGAGCATGGACACAAAGGCGGATGGCGAAAAGGTAGTAACAACGATCACCGGGACTCAACTCCGATCGGTCATCGCATCAATGGACGATTATCTGATGAACCTGGCTGTTGCGGAGGACGCATGTTCCGTCCGCAAAAACGGGAAATTTCATAATTAGGTGATAGTATGGCAAAGAAGAAACAGGTAGGAAGAAGAGTTGAAGGCTGGAAAGCCAAGAGCTGGTTCAAGGTGCACGTCCCCGACAACCTCGGGAAAGCGTACATCGGCGATACCATTGCTAACGATGCTGAGAGCGTTGTCGGCCGGATCATGACCGCCACGCTCGGCGAGATCGTCAACGATTACGCCAAGCAGCATGTCAAGATGAGCTTTAAGATTGCAACCGTGACCGGCGATGCGGCATACACCGAGTTCGTTGGCCACGAGGTCACCCGCGACTACCTCCGCTCGCTCGTCAAGCGCCGGAGCTCCCGCATTGACTGCATTGTCCAGGTTACCACCAAGGACAACAAGAAGGTCCGGCTGACCATCTGCTGCTACACGTTTGCCCGCGCGAACATCTCGCAGGAGCACGCGCTTCGCAGCGCGATTACGCAGGCAATCGCCGTCCAGGCACAGGCATGGGACCTGAACACGCTCCTTTCCGGGATCGTCTCAGGTGAGATCTCACGCGATCTCTTCAAGGCAGTCAAGACCATCTACCCCACCCGCCGGGTCGAGGTCATCAAGTCCAAGGTTGAGCAGGTCGCCGCAAAGGTCGACACCAGCTAATCTTTTTTTTCCGAAGGGTCATCAGACCCTGAGGAGGAGAGGAACGCATCAGCGTCCTTCGAATTTCGATAGTTCTGTCAAAACCACAGGATGAGAAGATTTTCACTGCTAATCTTCGAGTTTGTAATAACACACCAAACGGTGACAATCGGCCATTTGGCCGGGTCTTTTGCGGTTATCATTTCCCAGACTGATCGCGGTTGAAAAATTTTAATCGCGATCAAAGGGTGTTAATTAGTGAAGCGAATGTAGGTTAATTAACCTACAATTCGGGTGTACAACCTACAATTTTTCTGAAGTTCCGGCGTGAACAGTCCGGCTGATCGATCGGATCGCGATTGAAAACCTGCAAGCGGGGGATGAGGGGTGATTGAAATTTTTTCAGCGGGCGGGGGACTGGATTTCACAAATACGGAATTCCCGAATCTTAATGAAATTCCCCGCCCCATACTGTACCTCATGTCCTCCATCATCACCGATCCCTTCCGCCAGAAGCTCCTGCTTTCCGCAGTGGCACTCGGCGTGGTGATGGACGGGATCGACGGGTCGATCGTGAACGTGGCACTCCCGACGATGGCCACGTACTTCGACACGGACACCGGGACGATCGCGTGGGTGATCATCACCTACCTGCTGATGATGGCGGGACTCCTCCTTGTCTTCGGAAAACTCGCGGACCGCGGGATTACAAAAAGACTGTTTCTCCTGGGATTTGTGGTCTTCACGATCGGTTCAGCTGCCTGCGGGTTCGCCCCCACGCTTGACATCCTGCTTGCTGCACGGCTCATCCAGGGAATTGGGGCTGCGATGATTGCAGCCGTTACCCCACTGCTCTGCATCCGGTACCTCCCCGGGGAGATGCTCGGCACAGCCCTTGGCGTTATTGCTGCTACCAGTTCGATCGGGTTTGCCGCCGGGCCGGCCATCGGGGGAATCATCACCCAGCACCTCTCGTGGCACTGGATCTTCCTGGTCAACATCCCGATCGGTATCATCGGGATCCTCTTTGCAGCCCGGGTAATCCCTGCCGACGAGCCGGAAGACCGCACGGTATCGTTCGATTTCCTGGGCGCTGTCATGCTCTTTGGTGCCATGGTCTTCTGTACCTTTGTCCTGGAAGAGGTTGCAGCCCGTGGCGTAACGGAGCCGCTGATCCTTGCCTGCAGCGCACTCTGCCTGCTCTGCTCCGGGCTGTTTGTGGCCCAGGAACTGACGACACCCGAACCGTTTGTGAACATCCGGATCTTCTCGAAGTGGCAGTTCACCGCAGTCCTTGTCGCATACCTGCTGGTGAATGTCATCTTCATGGGCATCATATACCTGCTCCCGTTCTATCTTATCATGGAGATGCACTTCGATCTTGCAACAAGCGGCCTGTACCTCCTGATCCCGCCGGCGGTGATCGCCATCGTCAGCATCCCGTTCGGGCAATGGTCGGACAGGCTCGGGCACCGGCGGGCATTTGCAGTCGCCGCCTGCGTATTTGTCATCCTCTACAGCGCCATCTTTGCAGTCATTTCCCCGGAGGCCGGGATTGTTCCGCTGCTTGCCGGCCTCGTCCTGATGGGTATTGCATTCGGGATCGCTGCCGGGCCGGCCTCAAGCAGGATCATCGAGAGCGCCCCGGGAGGAGAGGCAGGTACCGGTTCTTCGCTGATGGTAACCAGCATCTACTTCGGCGGCGTGCTCGGGACTGCGATCTATGCAATGCTCTTCACCTTCGCAACAGCGGATGCCGGCGGGATTGTTGCGTTTGCCGATCTCGATCCCGCGATGTTCATGCACGGGTTCCACATCACGATGGCGGCAGGGCTGGTGCTTTCCGTTATCCCGCTCGTGCTCTCGGCGGTTGTGCCGGATGAGTATAAGAAGACCGTGTGACCGATCCCCCAACCGCGAGGCTAATTACCCGGCGCGCCCAACCATTCCATACGAATGACCGCGAATAAAATCCTTTTTATTGTCCTTGACGGCATATCCGACCGTCCCTGCCCCGAACTGGATGGACAGACCCCGCTTGCCGCGGCAAAGAAGCCGGTCCTCAACAAGCTCGCCGCAGAAGGGTGCTGCGGGATCATGGATACTATCGCACCCGGCATCCGGCCCGGCTCCGACACCGCCCACCTCGCCCTGCTCGGCTATGACCCTCACAAATACTATACCGGCCGGGGGCCGCTCGAATGCGAGGGAAGCGGCATCCACATGGAACCGGGCATGATCGGGTTCCGGTGCAACTTTGCCACGATATCGAAGGACGGCATCATCACGGACCGGCGGGCCGGCAGGATCCACGATACCCAGGCGCTCAGCGAAGCGATCCAGAAAGGTGTCGACCTCTCGGGATACAAGGTCGAGTTCTCCTTCAAATCGGGAGCGGGGCACCGGGCAGCACTCGCCCTCAAAGGAAAGGGGCTCGGGCAGTGTGTCTCCTCCAATGACCCGAAGAAGGAGGGCGTACCGCCGCTGAAGGTGATGGAAGGGAAGCAGACGCAGGTTGACCAGAAGACCGCGGATATCTGCAACGATTTCGTGAAGCAGTCCACAAAGATCCTCTTCGACCACCCCCTCAACCTGGAGCGGATGAAAAACGGGCAGAACCCGGCAAACATCGTCCTGATGCGGGGCGCCGGCGAGATGGGGGACTTCCCGCCGTTCGAGAAAAAATACGGCCTTACGGGAAGCGTAATTTCAGCGGCAAGCCTCATCACCGGTATCGGCAATGTCGTGGGGCTGGAACACGTCCCTGTCGACGGGATCACCGGCTCGCAGAACAGCAATATCGCCGGCAAGATTGCGGCGGCGCAGGCAGAACTGAAAACGAAGGACTTCGTGCTCGTCAATATCAAGGGGGCCGACGAGTCCGGGCATGACGGGCTGGCCGTCCAGAAGAAGAACTTCATTGAGAAGATCGATGCAGTACTCGAACCGCTGCTGGCCCTGAAGGACACGATAATTATCATCTGCGCCGACCACTCCACACCCTGCACCATCAAGGACCATTCCGCCGATCCCGTGCCGGTCATCATCCGCGGCGACGGTGTCCGCATGGACGACGTGGTCAGGTTCGACGAGTACTCCTGTGCAAAGGGCGGCCTCTGCCGGATCCACGGCTGCGACCTGATGCCGATAGCACTTGACCTTATCAACAGGACGCACAAGTTCGGGGCCTGATTTCCGGGGGATGCATGACGGAACGATCTGCAAAGAACTGGCATAACCACTGTATTTTACCGGACGGTACGGAACTGCAGGAGCATAGTATCAAGACCGACCGGGACATCGTGATCGGCGAGTTCTGCCAGATCGATTACGGGCTCCGGGGTAATGACGTGTACGTCGGGGAGTCCTCGAAGATCCGCGAGTACGTCTGGGCAAACGGCGACGCCCGTATCGGGAACTGGTGCGAGATCGGAAGCGACGTGATCGCAAAGGAGGACGCGTATATCGGCGAGGGCGTCCGGATCAACGGCAGACTTGAGGTGAACGGGGCGCTCGATATCGGGGAGAAGGTCGAGATAAAGGAAGGATTCGAGGCAAAGGGAAACATCGAGGTCAGGAACCCGATGCCGGTCTTCATGTTCATCATCATCTACTTAATGACGCTTCTCCGTATCCAGAGCGAGAAGGATCTCGACAGGATTCTCGACGGGATCGTCACGGATGAAGAGGACAATCCGGAGATCCCGCTTATGATCCCCGCAAAGTCAAAACTGAACATGAAACTCTTCAGCGTCCCCTCGACCATGAAGATCGGGCGGAAGTGCCGGCTGCACGGGAATATCCGGGCCGGCTCCATCGATGTCCAGCAGGACACGGTCATCTTCGGGAGCCTGCGGGCAAAGAACCGGATAACCGTCGTCAACGGTGTCACCGTGCACGGGAACGTGGAGAGCCAGAGCACGGTTTATGTAAAGAAGGGGGCCCACATCCTCGGGAACGTTATCGCACGATCGATCGTGCTCCACGAGGACGCGAAAGTTGATGGCACCATCACCGCACCGCACGGCATGCGGATCGAGCGTGACTCATGAA